>NZ_CP101751.1:2195751-2509430 GCF_024496085.1 Flavobacterium cerinum
ACTGATGTCTGCCGGTTCATAATAATACAGTCGGAATCGGGCAGCCTGTCGTTTCAGATTACCGTCTTTGTCTCTGAGGTCGTGAATATCGATAGGGGTATTTTCGGTACCGGCTTTTATAGGTAGTCCGCCGGTTGTATTGGTCTCTTTTTGCGGTAATCCTGCGCTCGTTTCGGGCGAAAGATAGTATTCATCACTGGTCCCGATACGGGCAAAATTTATAGTAGGATGAATTCGAAATAGTTTAGATGACATAGTTGAATCGATTTAAGGTTAACTGAATTGAGGTGTAACACCGTTTTTCCAGCAATTCTGGATAGCAGCTCCGACACTAATCATGACGCGAACAAAATCTGCGGGGTTTTCACCCGCAAAAAGCAATTCGATACTGCGGCATAATTCGGCAAAGTGTTCTTTCAGAATGTGTAGTAATTCTTTGTCATAAGCCGTATACTCACTTTCCGGTTTTACCGGATAGGTAGGTTGCAATTGTTTGGCTTGCTTAATCTGCATAAACTTGTCGAAATGGTCGTCTTCCATAAACTTATCATCAGCAGTGTTTTGGAATGCATCCTTAATCTGTACTTGTTGGCTGGCGCCTTCTCCCTGATCGGTAATAAGGTTGATCAGCATTTTAACCTGATAAAAACCATCGGATCCGTTTTCCGAGATATTCATATTTGAAAGGTTACGGTAAAATGCGGAGAAATGATTCACCTGATTAATTCCGCCTTTGATCTGATTTTTAAATTGTCCGGCTCCGTATTCCAGCGCTTTGTAGAAATCGGCGATATTAGCGTATTCTTTTACATTCTCTTTTAGCGACGGTTTTGAAGAAGAATCCCAATCCGGGTACTCAACCAGACACATTGCATTAATACGGGAAATGTCGAGCGGACCAATCTCGGCACTATACGGTTGGTATTCACTTGTCGGATTAGGTACATCCAGATTAAAATCAAGATGCGGAATCGTTTGTCCGGAATATACCGGTGGTGTAATCTTGGGCGAATAGCCATAAGCATTTGCTATATTGGCCGCACTTTGAAGATGTAACATCTCCTGATTAACGATCGTCTGAATCAGTTGGAAGGCATCTGAAGTCCGATCGATAACTGAGTACATGGCCGACATATAGAATGGGATCGTCCATAGCTCAAGATCGGCGGCATATTGCAGATGCTCGTGCAGGTGTTTGATATTCCACGAGGGATTATCGGTTACTGTAGTTTGAGTTTGGGTTTGCATAATGTTTGTTTTTGTTGGTATAGTTAGGATTACCGGAAACGGCCAATGGATATGGCTACGACTTCCAGATTGGATGTTTGCGAGGCATAAGGATCATAGAGGTAGTGCGGTTCTTCCATTCCGCCTTTCCAGGGACCGAAAATAAAGCCTACCGGCACATCAGTGTTATCAGTAAACATATAAAGCTGACCGTAACCAACACCGGAATCCGTATCATTATCACCGGAGCGGGAATCGTTAAAGTGAAGTGAACTTCCGGATGCCGTACTGTCGTATACCGAAATACGATAGGCATTGCTAACCGAACCGGATAAGTTTTCAAACAAACTAAGCGATACCGGTTCCGGAGCTTCTGTAAGTACCATAAAATGCCCGTTGGATTCTCCGTTTTGATAGGCCATACAAACGATATCACCAGCCTGAGCCGTTGAAAAACCGCTTTTTGGAGCACCGTTATAATTTCCGTCATTTTTTTGTTTTTTTATACCGGGAACATAAACGTTTCCGGAAACATAACTCCAACGTCCGGATAATAATACAGGAACAGCTACAGCAAATTCAAAAGCAGAAGGAACCCAACCTAAAGCGGCAAAATGAGCTTGATCGGTATCGACCTGACTTTTAAACAAACAAAAAGCGTTTTGCGCCAGCTCATTATTACCTACTGCAATCAGAACCCGGGAAGCAAAACCTACGCAGTCAATATTGGCATTAAAGCTGGATGTTGCAGGATCATAAGCAGCATTCGGGAATTGGTTTTGTGTAGGCCATACAACCGAAAAGGCATCGGGAGTAGGGATATAGTAGTTTTTGCCGGGATTAATATAATCGGTGCTGACCGTAAAGAGGTTGCCGTTGTAGGCGACCTGCTTACCGGATACATTTACTCCCGGAATGGTTTGATTTTTCTGTTGAACCAGAAAAGGTGTGGCTATTGCTGTAGCAGCATCTAAAATAGTAGTGTAGTATCCCGGTGTATAGCTATCGGGATTGGCAAAAAAATTGATTAAGGCCATTTGTTTGTAGTATATTTAAGGTTATTGATTCAGGACTTATTTCAAAGATATACGGAAGCAATTGCCCGTCGAAACGTAGAAATACCTGTTATATAAAACCGTAGAAATACCCGGAAAATAGTATGAAGATTCGAAGATGGGAAGATCGGAATAAAGAAAGAATAACTTTGATAGCGCGGATTTACTTCGTCAGTTCGGCTAAAGCCTCGGGTGTAATCCGTGTCAATAAAAAAGAGTAATCTATTCTTTTAAAAAGTTGTCGTTTTATTTTTAATAGAGTAAGTAATTATATGAATTTGTTTACTTTAGTTTTGATACGGATTGCAAATCCGTACCGTTGAAATATTATAAAATACAAAAAAGGCTGTCTCTTTTTTGAGACAACCTTTTTTATGTACTGTAACTGTAATAACTTATTTTTTTCCGGGAGCATTAATAACGGCAAAAGTAGGTTGGCAATATCCGGTAATGGTTTTTGTACCAGATGACGTAACACCTTGTGTAATCACATTGTTAAAGACTAGCTTGTAGTTATTGTTACCGTTGTCGGTAATAGTAACAGATCCGGTTGCATTGAATTCTTCTCCTCCAAATCCACCATCAGAATCCATATAAGAAATCAGTGCAGAATTTTCATCAAAACTTAATGTTTGCATAATAGGATAGGTTCCGTTAATAGTTGCTTGTGTAGCGGGATAAGATACTGCAAGCGTTATTGTTTTCATGTCGGATACACTTTCCATCTGGTTAACCATAATGAATGTTCGTACTTTCGCAGTGTTATTTGTTGGTGCAGTCATAAACTGAGTAGTGTTGAATGAAGCACCGGGCTGATTAGCAGCAATAACAAATGGCATATCATTAACCCAAAGCGTATGAGTATCGTCTTGTCTTGCAATAACATCGTCATTGTCGTTACTACATTGTATGTTAGTTAATCCTAAAGTTATAACACTAAGAATAATTAAAACTCTTTTCATAAAATTTGATTTTTGGATTGCAAATATAGAATGTTTATAATTAAGTTGTAAGAATATTAATACTGGATGAGATTATATAACAATTTTGATAAATAATATGATTCTGCCGGAATCCCGATGGAGCGGATTTGTAACCGAACGCATCGGAAATAGTGTAAAAATAAAACCCGATAACGTGTATTATCGGGTTTATATACATATAACTTTAAATTACTTTGTTCGGAATGCAATTTTATATTCCGCTTGAGCAAACGAATAACCGTCAGCCGATTTGGTACCGCGATCGGTAATGTAAAAATCATATTCTGTATTTGGTTTTAATTCGGACGTTTCGACCGTTAGAATGGTTTTACTTTCGTCTAAACCGACAATGTTTTTTAACGGAAAATGTTCTTTGCCGTTTTTAGAGAAGTTAATCGAAACTTTATCGTGCATCGGTTTGGAAAATACAATCTGAATCTTTTTAATGTCGGTGCTTACTTGTTGATTTCCGTTTTCAAATTCCAGAATACTTACGACTTTCGGTTGATTTTCTTTATGAGTTGACCATAATTTTCGAACAGCAACCGCATCGTTAAAATAGTTGGATTGCTCTAAAAATGTCAAAACAGCTGTTTCATTATCAAAATCGAGATCAATAATATCCTTAATTGCCTTTTTCTTGTCTTTCGCGTTTTCGTAGTACTTTTTTGAAATGACATATCCGACAAAATAACCCAAGTCAGGATGTTCATTTATATCACTGTTAAAAAACCAGTTGCTGAAATGCTGACCAAACATTTCTTTTTGGAAAGCCGTTCGTACCGCATCATAATTTTTATAACCGTAATCGATATACTGTGAAACAAATTTCGTGTTTAAAGCCAGTTCGGCAATAAGATCACAGGAACCTTCCTTAATTGCTTTTGATAAGACATTTACTTCTCCGTTTTTTTGAAACGTATGAATAAATTCGTGAACGGTAATTTGTTCCAGTTGTGAGGCATTAATATACCGGAACATTTTCTGAAGATTTTTATTTTCAAATTCAGAAACAACAGTGTTTTTGTCGCCAACGATTTTTTCAATACCCAAAAGCAGATCTTCTTTATTGGTAGTTCCCCCGGATACAAACGTTCCGATGGTATAGTAAATATTCCCTTTTGAATTATTCGGATAAAGCACTTTTAATCTTTCCAAAGCTTTGTTGATGCTTTTAATTTTTTTGGCATCAATTAAAGTGTTAGGACGAATTGAATTCCAGAATTGAGGATATTTTTCAATGGCTTTCAGATAATCCTCTTCGTTAAATTTTTTGATGGACATAAAGGCTGTAAGTCCGTCAGTTTTTTTGTTTAAAAACAACTCTTCCAAAACCTGTTTTTTGTTTTGATCGGTTTGTTGCATCTTGTCGTAAGCCGACCAGAAATTTGTGATGTCGGATGTGTAGATTTTTTGCGCATTGACAGTAGTGCATAATGCCAAAACTGCAATGGCGGATACCATGTGTTTCATTACTGATTGTTTGATTTGATGATTGATCGGCAAATAAACGAAATAAAAAGAATACTGTTTAATAAAGAAGAGCCATATTTCAGAAGGAACGAAGTGTAAAGTACGTTGCTTAAATTATTGTTTTACTTTTATAAAATAGTAAGATAAAGAAAAGGAAAATCAATTTTCAAAAAAGTTGATAGCATTAGCGGAAAGAGACGTAGCTATAAGAGAAAAGCTAAGGAAAGAAAACCGCCTTTCCGTGTCAATAAAGAAAGAGCAAACTATAGCCCTAAAAAGTTGTCATTTTATTTTTAATAGAGTAAGTAATTAAAAGAACTTGTCTACTCTAATTTTGGAACGGATTGCAAATCCGCTCCATCGGGGTAAGTAATTATAAGAAGTAGGTTCCATTAGTTTTGGAACGGATTGCAAATCCGCTTCATCGGGGAAGCTTAAATGATATAGCTATAAAAATGGCTGAGGTACTGAAATCACCTTTTCAGTTTAGGCTTGGTTTTCATAATGGCATAATAAGAAGATGTAAAAGCCGGTAAGCTTTGGTAACCTACTTTAAAAGCAATTTCACTAAGGGTAAATTGTTGGGTATCGATCAACTCAATACTTTTTAAAATCCGGATCAGCTGCATGTATTTTTGGAGTGTAATTCCGGTTTCCTGCTTAAATATACGCTGTAAACTCCGAATCGACATTTTAGCTTTATCCGCAAGAACATCACTATCGAAATGATATTGGTAGTTAGCATTAATATAACTGCAAATCGGAATCAAACGACTATCAGTGGGAACAGGTATTTGTAAACCGCTGCTTTCTTTGCAAAAATGCGGCAGACTATTTTGAATGGCCTGTAAAAAGATTTGCTGTTCCGTATCTTCAGTCAATACCTTATTCCATTTTGACGCATATCGTAACATTTCTTTTAATACAGCGGGAGCCGAAAATACATGAACATTCTGATAAAATTCCAGCTCGGAAACCGATTTAAATAACACCAGCATCAGATTAACCGTTTTTGCTTCGGAAGTGGTGCGATGCTCTTTACCGGTAGGTATCCAGATAACGTGGTTTTGCGGAACCAGATATATCTTTTTCTCAATATGAAAATATTGGTAGCCTTCCTCCACATAGGTCAACTGGTAGCGCTGATGAGAATGATCATATTCATCATGTTGCCAGTTTTCTTCATACCACACATAGGCATCTGTAGCGATAGTGTCAACATATTGCCCCGGACTTTTTTCGGTTAAGCCACATTTTTGCATGTCGTTTTATATATGGTTTTTGACAAATTTAATAAAAACGCCAATATTATTTTTGTTATTGAACTTAATTATCCAAAAAGATGAAAAGAATTTCCGGACTTCTGACAGTCCTTATTGTATTACTAAACCTATCGACAGCAATGGCACAAGATTATACAACCCGAATTTTAGTACTGATTCATTCGGATAATGGCGGTACTTATGAATTGGCGAAAGAAATCGCGAAAGGAATAGAAACCCATAAGGCGGTAAAAGCAGTTATAAAACAAGTAAAAGCGAGTACGAATCCGAAGTTGAAAGCTATTCCGGTAGCGACAGTAGCAGAATTAACATCGTATGACGGGATTGCTTTCGGATCGCCGGTTTATTTTGGTAATATCAGTACGCCGATGAGCGAATTTTTATCAGGAACGGTTAATCTGTGGACAAACCACGCTTTAGAGGGCATGCCGGCAACCGTCTTTATGTCGGCGGGAAGTGGTGCAGGAAATGAATTGGCCGTACAAGCCTTCTGGAATTCTTTAGCTGTACACGGAATGGTATTAGTCTCAAATGGTATACGAGGCTATGAAAATATTGATAAAAACATTCCACAAGGTAATACTGTCTTAGGAACGACCAGTCTGGCATCCCATAAAACAGTTGAAAGACCAAGTGAAGGGGAACGTTATATTGCCAGATTACAGGGCGAACATTTTGCCAAAGTAGTAACAGCATTAAAAGGTACGTTTACTAAAAAAACGTTGGCGGCAACCGAGACTAAAAAGGAAAAAGACATTGAAGCTGTGTTAAAAGAAAAGAATATCATTATTCCGCAGGCGCCTAATCCGGTTGGAAATTATACGGTATTTTCCCGTTCCGGTAATCTGGTTTTTATTAATCAGGTGGCTTTAAAAGAAGGTAAAATCTTCAATCCCGGAAAAGTAGGTGTTACGATAACGGAAGAACAGGCAAAAGAAGCGTCAAAGCAAACGATGCTAAATGTAATGGCCGTTTTAAAAAATGCTGTAGGAGGTGATCTGAATCGGGTTAAAAAATGTGTCCAGTTAACCGGTTATTTTAATACCAAAGAGGATTATACGCGTCACGCCGATTTAATGAATCCGGCTTCGGATCTTGTAGTAGCGATATTGGGCGAAAACGGAAAACATGCCCGCGGTACAATGGGAGTTTTGTCATTACCACTGAATTCAGCTGTGGAAATTCAGGCCATTTTTGAAGTGGAATAACACAATTGAAAGCGTAAAAAATGAAAAAGAATAAAGAAAGATTACCCTGGTTGGGTTTACTTGTAGTGCTATTGATAGCGGGTAATTTACGATCACCGATCACCGCTGTTAGTCCGATACTCGGAGAAATACGGGAAGTGCTGAATCTGAGTAACGTACAGGGAAGTTTGCTGACTTCCATACCCTTAATCGTTTTTGCAGGCTGTTCGATTTTGATCAGCAGAATTGCAGCTAAAACGAATATCAATTATGGCCTGCTGTTTTCTCTTGTGATATTGATCACCGGATTATATTTTAGAGTATCGGGAACTATACCGATGTTATATATCGGTTCTTTTCTTTTAGGATTGGGAATTTGTATCGGAAATGTAACAACACCGGCCTATATCAAAAACGTATTTCCCGAAAAGATCGGTATTGTAACAGGCATTTTTTCTGTAGCGATGAATTTGTTGGCTGCCTTGGCATCCGGTTTTAGTATTCGTATCGGGGAATGGACAAAAATGGGCTGGAAGGGCTCTTTGGGAATATGGATTGTATGGGCATTTTTAGCGCTTATAATTGTAATGGCTGATATTTTTAACGCCAAAGGGAAACCGGTAAAAGCACAGTCGGCAAAAGTTGCGTCTACATTTTCTATATTCCGTTCGAAACAGGCCTGGAGTATCAGTGTTTTTATGGGACTTCAATCATTACTGTATTATTGTCTCGTTGCTTTTCTTCCTACAATATTAATCGAATACGGAATGGATAAAACCAATGCCGGTTGGGTGATTTCGATTATGCAATTAGCGATGTTGCCGGTTATGTTTATCGGACCGGTAATAGCTGCCAAAATGGATGATCAAAAAATATTAATTTATGGTTTGGGTTTGTTGATGTTTACCGGAGTACTGTTATTAGCCGTATTTAAAACCCGATATGTATATATTGCTGCCATGTTGATCGGAATGGCCAGCGGTTTGGCTTTTAGTTTATGTTTGCTGTTTTTCTCCTTAAAAAGTAAAACGACGGAAGGAACATTAAAAATATCCGGGAAAGCGCAATCTGTAGGATATGCCATTGCTGCATGCGGACCACCACTTTTCGGAATGTTTCACGATTGGGACAGCACGTGGCAAACCTCTTTTTATTTTCTGATGGGAATAGTTTTGATCATGACTGTAATAGGAAGATGGGCAGCCCGACCGCGTTATATTGAAGAACATTGATTTTTTATTTCTTCAATTTTGAAATAAATAATAAACCAAATGAGCAAGGTTTATTGGTAATAAAATAATTAATAGTAGTTTTTTTCTTATATATTTAAAAAGGTGGAAACATTTTATAATATATTTGTATGATCTATCATAGTGTAAGTAAAATATATAAATACAGGTATGTTATTTGAGTAACGGTATGGAAAAAAAGAAAGATATCAAATTAGATAGCAATCCTTTAAAGGAAACAGAAAACATTTTTGATCAAATTAAAATAGACTATTTGACTTTAATTCTGGGATTTTCATTAAATCGACCGAAAGCAGCTGTAGTTAAAGATGAAAACTCAAATTTAATTGATTGGTTTTTTGTTGATGAGTATAAAACAGCCAAAATATTTAAAGTGGTATGTGAAAAGCTTATAAAAGAATTAAAACTTACTGATGATGTAGTGCTTAACGAATATGAAGACGGGTATTCCGGCGTTAAATCGACATCTCTGGCGAATTATCTGCGAACAATAAATTTTGACTCTAAAAAAGAAGACTTTAAGCCTGAAAAGTATTTTTCGTTTGAGAAAGAGATGAGTAATGATGAAAAATTTTCTTTCCTTTTAGGAAAATTTATCAGGTTTTATAATGACAGAAAGTTTATCCTAATGGACGGAGCAAAAAACTATGTAACACTTGATTTAATTAATTCCCTTTGCATAGGGAATGATAAAACGGAGGCAAAATTCTATTTAGGAATTTCAAATGTTGTTCATATTACCCTTAATCCGAATGGTGTATTATTGGAATCACTAAAATTCTGGTACAATAAAATAAAAGAATAAAATAGGATAGGCTACTGTTAAACTATTTATCTGTTTTATCAGCAATTAATATTTGAAAAAGATCGGTAAAAAAAACTATCAAATAAGATAATACTACATTTATTATATAAAAGGCGGTTCCAACTCATGGAACCGTCTTTTTTTGTATAACGGCTATTCGATTTTAAAGGTATATAAGGCACCGGATAATCACGATAATAGCAACTCATTCTTACAAAACTTAGAATAGTATTTACTGCAAAGACTGAATCCATTTGACTTATAACAAGTAGGATAGAAGCGTTTCGGGTAATTTTGGTGTGAATAATATAAACGAGAAATTGTATATGAGCCATTCTGTATTTTCTGTGGAAAGTCATCCGGAAACAAGTGTAAAAAAAAGAGAAAACGGTCCTGAAAAAATAAAAAAACAGACCGGTATCCGGAAAAAGATCGAGATCAGCCATGATTCCCTTAATAAAGAAATGGAATGGTTGGAATCGTTGATCGCGATACGTTGTAAAGAACTGTTTTTACAAGGTAAACTGGATTTTGAACCGGTTGATGAAATCCCTGAATTGCCCAAAACGGATTCGGATTCACCTTATGGAATTATCGTCAACACCTATAAACTTCAGGAAATGGATCGGGTCGTATTGGCTTTAGGTATTGCATCGGCTCATTACCCGTCGTTATTTAAATCGTTTATACAAATTGAAGAAAGCAGTAGCGCATTAGCAATTGATGTTGGCGGTGAATACAACAAAACAAACCGATCGTTTAAGCCGACATTTCAGACCGCACTTTTTTTACTGGCCGGAAAGGATTTGTCCTTATGGTCCAATTATAACGCAAAACTAATATCGGGAAGTGTCTTATTGCAAAATGATATTATCTACAATCGTACGGACACCGACTTTATTTACGGAAAAATTGAATTGGATAGGGCGTATTTAAATTATTTCCTGTCGGGTACAAAACCACGATTGGATCACGGAGCCTATTTTCCGGGGAGTTTATACGAATCGGATCTGACATTGGACGATATTGTTTTGGAACCGATGGTAAGAGAACAGATAAAACCGATAGGGCAATATATTAAAGCATTGGAAAGCGGTTTTTTTAAAAGCAAGGAGCACCATTTTAAATCCGGGTTTATTGCTTTATTCTACGGCGCACCCGGAACCGGAAAAACAATGCTGGCCGGGATTTTAGCAAATACGTATGGTATCGAGATGTACCATGTTGACCTTTCGCAGGTGGTTAGTAAATACATTGGTGAAACCGAAAAAAACCTGGAGATACTGTTTAACCGTTTACAGGGAAAAAACTGCATGCTTTTCTTTGATGAAGCCGATTCATTATTCGGAAAGCGTTCGGATGTAAAAGATGCACACGATCGTTATGCGAATCAGGAAGTGTCGTATTTACTGCAACGAATAGAAAAATTTGACGGACTTACGGTTTTGGCTTCCAACTTTGAAAACAATATGGACGATGCCTTTAAACGTCGGATCGATTTGTCGATTAATATCATCCGTCCGACCGAAGCTACCCGGGAAGCCCTTTGGAAGCAATACCTGCCTAAAAATGTAACGTTCGAAAGCGACGCTTTTTTAAAACATCTGGCGAAAGATTATTCCTATACCGGTTCCAATATCCGTAACATCATGAAAAATGTAGCGATAGCACTGCATAATGAAGGCGGAAAAAGAATTACACAGGAGTTGATCAGTCCTTTTTTAGCGGTCGAAAGCGAAAAAGCTTTCGGAAAAAATCAAGCTCGTGTCAACACTTTTATCAGGAGACCGGAATAAAATAAATAAGATGGAATTTGTATCTCCTTCCTTTTCTGAATTTCTGGAAGAACCGGTTGATTATTCAGATGAATAGATCCGGCTGAACTTAGAGATCCCAAAACAAGAAAACCATAAGCAACTACTTATGGTTTTCTTGTTTTGGGACTAATATCTACTATTTAGTATTACTGTTTTAATAAAAATTAATGCTTCGTAATAATTAACATTTTAAAAATTATTTCGAATACTGTTCTTCACTTACTTTTTCCATCCAGGTTACGGCAATACCGTTTATTTCTTCCTGAATAGCGATATGGCTCATGGCTTTGTTTGGAGAAGCACCATGCCAGTGTTTTTCGTTCGGCTCAAAATAAATAACATCACCGGGTTGTATTTCAAAAACAGCTTCGCCTTCTTTTTGTACCCAACCTAATCCGGAAACAACGATAAGTGTTTGTCCGGCCGGATGGGTATGCCATGCGGTTCTTGCACCGGGTTCAAAAGTAACCAAATTACCGGCTGCTCGGGTTGTTGCTTCTTTTGCAAATAAAGGATCAATTCTTACAGCTCCCGTAAACCAGTCTTCGCTTCCTTTTATCGATGACTGTGTACCGTTTTTTATAATTTTCATACTAGTATTTTTAGCTATTTCCGTTATTTTTCAGAGTAAATCCATTTAGAATAATTCCTTTTAAAAGAAAGGAGTAGCGATCATTATTTCATTTCGTTATTCGGTCTTTAACTGAATAAAGTCTACAATTAGCTTTACAACTTGTTTGTTTTTGTCGTAACCGACATAGCGAGGGTAGATACCGTCGCCCCATCCGGAACCGAACATGATTATGTTGGTATTCGAATTTACAGGTGTATAATTAATCCAGTCTTCTCCTCTTGAACTTTCAGGAATGTTGGCGTTTACTAGAAAATGTGTTTCTAAGATATCAGTATAATAATTACCGTCTTTGTTATTCGCATAAAAGTTGTCAATCTCGTCATTATACGACTTCCACGTTTCGAAATCCGAAAAACTTCCTAATCCGGTTTCAACAGGGAAAATGCCGTTCATTTTTTTCTCAAAGTCATCACTCAACAGTGCTTCTGAAATTAATGAAAATTCCCAACTAACCGGAATTTCGTCTTTGAAGCTAAGTTCGGCATAAGCAACGCGTCCTTTAAAATGATCATCAAGTCCGATGTACAGATAAACGGGATAATCTCCGGGTGGAACACTCCAGGATTGCGGTAGCCCTAATTCTCGATATAACGGATCTGTACAAACAACTTGTCCGCTGGGTACTATAAGATTGCCGGCAAAAAACCGATCGTACGATTGATTTGTTTTTAGATTTTCAAAATCGGAATAGTTGAACTCGGCAGCTTCGTTAAAGATGATTTGCTTTACTTTTTTATTTGTAGGGTTTTGTTCGGCTTGTGCGGTATTATCGTATAGTTCCATAATTATTTTGCTGTTATTTTGGTTGTTCAACTAAATAACGGGTTGTATCCGTATTTAGCTCTTTCCGTTAATTATTCGGATCAAACTCGATTATCCACTCAATGCCGTATTGGTCTCTGAACATAGCAAAATAGGAACCCCACGGACTATCTGAAATGGGCATTTCAATTGCTCCGCCTGCGGAAAGACGCTGAAATAAGCGATCCGCCTCTTCTTTACTTTCAGCGCTAATTGAAATTTTACTTCTGTTTTCATTTTCATTCACACGACCTAAAAATTCCGGAACATCATTTCCAATCAGTACATTACTCGTACCGATGGGTAGTGCAATATGCATAATCTTATTTTCTTCCTTTTCGCTGATTTGAAATTCCGTGTTTTTTAAATCTTTAAATCGGATAACTTTTGAAAATTCCCCGCCAAAAGCAGCTCTGTAAAATTCAAATGCTTCTTCAGCATTACCGTTGAAGTTAATATGTGGATTGATCAGTGCCATAATTGTATTGTTTTAGATTTACGATTTGTTTGCAATGATAAGAGGCAGTTTTGTTGTGTCGCCGGTTAATTGGTTCGAAGATCTTTCGTCTTAGCGTTTTCAATCTCAGAAAGATCAAAATCATTTTCGGTTATAAAGGTTGCTGTAATCTGCTTGGGTTGACCAACGGGATTAAGCCGCAGTAAATCGCTGTCGTCGTTTAGTTCCGTTAAAAATGCCGTTTCGGAATTTGCTTCACCGATTATAATCCACGGTTTTCCGAATTCCGTTTCCATATAGTAAACATTCAACTCCAAATTTCCGTTGTCGTGATACAATTTTTCGCCAATCGGATCACCTTGAAATTCACCGATAAGTTCAAAGTTTACTTGTCCGTTTTGATGATACTTTTTTCCGATTTCAGCTAAAATAAAATCCCGTTTAAGCTGCTCGATTTGGTTGCCTAAATCTTCCTGAACCTGGGAAGCATTAGAAAAACCGGGTCTTTCTGTTCGGAGTAAGAAGTATTTTTCCTCATTTTGAGTGCTATAAAGATAGAAAATTGTCAATTCACTTGCCATAAATAAGTAGTCAAAAATTAGCAGTCGTGTTCGTTGTAAGGTATATAGTACTTGTTATGTACCGTTTTTTTTATCGATTAAAATGCTCTAAAATCTGTATTATTTCTACGAGATAATTTATTTCTAAATTTAATGTTTTATTTCCGTCACGGTTAATTTCTACAGCATTTTCAGCAGTATTGTATTTTATAAGCAGTTCGGATCCTTCAATTTCCCAAGAATATTCATTGTTGTTTTCTTTGCAAAGCTGACCGGCATAGGGTTTTCTTACGTAGTTGGGATCTTCCCAAATCTGTTTTGCAATTTTAGTCAATAATTCGATTATTTCTTCATTGTCAGTGGCTGTAAGCAAACAACTGTCTCCGTTTTCGTAATCCAGTTGCAACAAAATGCAATCACCGTTTTTTTGAATCAGTATGTTTCCGTTTTTTACGAACCAATTATAGACCTGATTTTCCATATTATATATTTTATGATGTCTGTTTTTTTGAATATTCTTTCCCGGGTAAAATTATTCTAACTGAACGCCTGTGCCAACAACCGCAATTGTTCTTTTAAATTTACTTTCTGAATATTGTTGATATTTTCTTCACCATCCAAAACCAAAGCCGGAACAAAGGCTAAACATTCATCCAACGCAACGGCTCCAAATTGTTCTACAGCGGGAAATTCAAAATGCCCGTAAGCTTCGTTTTCCATATGCAATTTATTTGCAAATAAAGTTTGAAAGAAAAGCGAAAATTCATAATCCACATAACTGTATTCCTCAGTATGAATGTTGTAAAAAGCAAGGCATATTTCATCATCCACTTCTCCTATAAGGTAAAAGTTGCCCATAGCCGTTTTGGCAAAAGGCATAATGGATTGCTGTCTTAATTTAGGAAATCCGTTTAATAGGTCTTCATAATCTGTCGGATTAACAAATGCGACTATCCCGTTTTTAAAAATGGCTTCTCCAAAATAGGCTAAATGATCCAAAAGGATAGTACTGTCTTCAAAATGATTTAGAAGCGCTTCATATTTTGTTTTTATAACAGTAACATCAATTTTTCCGACAATTTCAGGCGTTCCTAACCGTTTTATAAGATTTTCGGGCATTATTTTTTACTTATTAGATTAACGTATTTGCTCATTTAATGACTGGTATTGGTCTTCGTAAATCAAACGTAAAACACCTGTAAAAGTAATATCCGTTTTTTGATAGGGTCCGTCCTCAACATTATCTGAAATCCATAGAATATCCTCTTTAGGATTATTAGTGTTGTATGAAAAATACAGTATTTCACCTTCGGTATTACTAATGTCCAAAACCAGATGGAATCCGTTTTTCTCCGGAATAGGGTAGTCTAAAATATTTAAACCTTCCTCCCAATCATCCAATCCGTAAAAAGTAGCATAATCCCCATTGTTTAGTTGCAGTACGAGTATGCTCATTTCGCTCAAAAAGTACAAATAGGAGTTTATGTCCAGAAACGGAGCCGTTTTTTGAAGTGCTAAAGCCTCTTTTATAAAAAGGTTCGCTTTCCGATCGGTATTCGATCCGCTCGCTTCGTATTTTGTGATTAACTTTGTGATTAATTCATCAACTATTGGATTATGATCTATCATGTTTCAATTTTTATGCTTACTGGATCTTAGTAATGTAAAAATAAGAAAAATACTATAAATTAAAACCCCGGAGAATTTTATTTGAAGCGATCTGAAAATTGAATGTTTTTTACTTATTGTAAAATTAACTTTAGATATGCGAACTGAAATTATATTTAATATCGAATTTTTGACAAAAACTTCTAAGGTTGCTACAGCCGTCTAAACCGCTAAAATTCTCAGCTAATACTGATTTGATAGTACCCTCAGGGTTTTGTTCAGACAATTTTGTGATAAGAAGTAGTGTGTTTTCAGCATCAAAGGAGTACCAATATTCATAATCATCGTCATGGAAACGCTCTTTAACATAGTGACCCATATCCTGTCCGGATATTAAAAGAGAGGCATTACTAATCGTTGCCCATACATTTACCGAAAGTCGGGAACCGTCTCGGTACTCACACAGGTAAAATTGCTCAATATCTTCGATTGTAATTTTCTTTAATGTCATATTTCGATTTTGTTTTTCTTGTTTCATTTACCTTTTAACCGTTTCCACTGCTAAAGTAATGATCATGATTTGATAAACCATTTTCATTTCGTCTTATGTGGACACAATTCCAGTAGAACAGATTTACTTCGTTAGTTCGGTGTAATTGTTAGTCTTAACTTGATGAATATTCTTTGGAAAGACAACAAGAATTAATATTAGAGCGAATTTTTATATAATTGACTTAGATTATATAATTTTCTTCCGAGTAATTTTTCGGCATCTTTCGAAGCTGAGCCTATTTGTTGTTTTGATAAACTTTTTTCAAGTTCTTTAATTTCCTCAATAACTTCATTCTGTTTCAGTATACTGAAGTCAATTTTATACTCGTTATAAATCAAATACCATAGATAACTTTGATATAAATCTTTGGCAAAATATTTTCCATCTTTATGAAAATGAGCAAGTTCTAATCGAGCCGAAGTGATGTATCCGCTTTGTGTAAGATTTTCAGGATTTTGAAGTTTTGCCAATCTTTGAATCCATTCTTTAAATTTAGGAATGCTTTGTTGAACACCGTTTCCTGTTACATAGCATTCCGCAACATTCCAAACGCAAGTCGGATCATCATTATTAGCACATTTTAAGGCATATTCAAAAGCTTTTTCAGAATTTTGTTCAATTCCTTCACCATTTCCGTATGCCATCATCATGGCATAATGTCCATTGTTAAAACCGTTGTCAGACGATTTTTTATACCATTCAATTGCTTCTTTTTCATTTTTTTCACCGGCTGCACCGCTTTGAAGGAAATATCCAAGGTTATATTGAGCTTCGGCATTTCCTGATTCGGCCGCTTTTTTTAAAACAGGGAAGGCCTCTTTGTAGTTTCCTTGTCCTAATAAATCTTTTGACTGCCGATTCAATTCTTCAGCATTTTGGCCAAATGATATTTGAGCGAATAAAAAGAAAATAATGCTATTAAGAGTTTGTTTCATTTGCGTTTTGTTTGAATATCTATTGTCAAATTGTTCTGCTAAAAGTAGAATGCGATGCGTATGTAAGCTTTGTAAATTTAATTTTTAAATATAGCTCAATAATTTAGAATTTTCCTACTAAGTCGGTATCAAAAAATCACTTACTTTTAGCAGTTTTTTATAGTGCATATGTTAGAGATTATTTATCAGGACGATTATTTAGTTGCCATCAATAAACCACACGGTCTTTTAGTGCATCAATCTCCTATTGCAAGAGATGCTTCCGAATTTGCAATTCAGTTGTTGCGGGATCAAATTGATAAAAAAGTATATCCGGTTCACCGGATTGACCGTAAAACTTCGGGAATATTACTTTTTGCATTGGACAAAGAAGTGAATAAAAATCTGACGGAACAGTTAACGTTAAAAACCGTTGTAAAAAAGTATTGGGCAATTGTAAGAGGTTTTACACCTGATGAGCAACTTATAGATTATGCTTTATACAAAGATAATGGGGCTTTACAGGAAGCACAAACAATCATTAAGACTTTAGCAAAAGTGGAAATCGATATTCCTTCGGGGAAACACAGTACTTCCCGATATTCGTTTGTGGAGGCTTTTCCGCTAACCGGCAGAATGCATCAGATTCGCAAGCATATGGCTCATATTTTACATCCGATTATCGGTGATCGTCCTCACGGATGCAACAAACAAAATAAAATATGGCTTGAAAAATTTAAAATGAATACGATGTTACTCCATGCTCAGAAGTTGGTTTTTACACATCCTGTAAGCCATGAAAAGGTGGTGCTTACCGCTCGCCCACAAGAAGAGTTTATACGAGCAGCAGGAATTATGGGGTTTTATATTGATGAGAAAAATTGTGTTAGTATTGGGGATAAATAGTTTTTAAACTTATAGCTGTTTTTGAGACACAATTTGCATACTCCGATGCGCGGATTTAAATATGGAATTTTGTTAAGTTGTGGGCTGAGAGTGATAACAATCGAAAACCTTATGCCGCTTTTGTTTTGATATGTTTTATGATTGAAATCTAATAGTGCTCTATATGACTTAATTATTTATAAAGTTTCAGGGATTGGAATAGTGGTTGAACTTAAATAAGTATTCTAAAGATCCGAAAAAATTGAATTAGCAGATCATTTTCCAATGAAGATAAACGGGCCATTGTACTAAACCGCTGTTAAGTGCTGGCAATTTAGTAAATTGCTAAATTTATATTTTCGAAGGCTAAGTCATTTATGCCTTTTATTATTATTAATGATGCAGTATCACTATATATGCTTTTATAAATATTTAAACCCTTTTGAGGGTAAAGATTATTAAAGGCATATAATTCAAGTCTCTTTTCAATTAGGTTTTTTTCATAAAGAGTAATTGAAAATTCTATTAACGCAGTCATTATTGTTCCTGTTTCTATTGCTTGAGAATTATATATTTTTTTCAAGATAACACGGAAATCACTTAGTTGTTCAACTTTAATTATGTTATTATAATTTGATAAATCATTTAACCACCATTTAGTAGGAAAAAAACCTTCAGAAGTAAATTGTTTTTGATATGCTGTAAAATATAATGCTAATAATAAAGATAAAGACTTTTTAAATTCATTATCGGGAAGATTAATAATCTTGTTTAAATTATTATAGTCGTAGCTCAGTTTAATTAAAACAATTGGAGTATATGTTTCTTTTAATCCACTAAGTTTTATTGCAGATTCAACATCTTCTTTGGTGGGCTTTAATTGTAAAATGAAGAAAATAAGTTTTTTTATGAAATCGTCTTTTTCACTTTTTTCCAAAGAATCAAAATAGTTTATAATATCAGTTATGGTTAACAAATTTTGTCCAAATTGATTTATTTTTATGTCATTCTGTATCTTCATATTCTTTTAATTATTCAAATTTAATATAAGGACGGCTATAATCAATGTCTTCTTTGAATAAATCTATACGATTTGGCAAATTGTCAGGAAAATATTTTGCTCCAGGTAGTGAGTTTTTAATCTTTTGCCATTCACGACTGCGGATACCTGGAATTACATAATCAAAATCGGAACTTGGTCCAGCGGTACCAGATGCACGGCTTCCGACAAGAAAAATAGGTCTTCCTATTCTTGCACAAGCATTTGTAATTCTATGTTCTCCGCCTTCTTCAATTTCCATTTTTTCAAATAATATTAACTAATGTCAAAGTAGAATATTTTTTTGTAAATTATTAGTCTTTTGTTGTACTGGGAGTTGTATTGGCTTTCGCCCCGATAGTACGGATTTAAATATGGACTTTTGTAAAGTAGTGGGTTAAGAGGTGTCATAATCGAATATCTGATGCCGCTTTTGTTGTGTTTTAATAAGAATGGATAATTGTTTCACAGTTTGATCAATATTGCTTTTTCTGACTATTCAATAAACTGACAAGATCAATCGAATTAAAGTTCGTGTTGTCGAAACTTTCATTAGTTCTTGAAATCAAAGATATATTAATTCTTGGAATCAATTCTAAATCTCCAGGTTTTACTGGGAATGAATCGGTTTCAGTATTATAAATAGGATAAGTAACTAACAAATAATTTGTTTCTTCAGGATTTGAAAGATTTATTTTATCATAAACATAAAATCCTTTTTTAGCTAAAGAATCAAAGTCTCGGAAATATTGATTCAAATTCTCAGGATCGAAATCAACTATTGCTTGTATTAAATTGGTATTTCGGCCATTTTCAAACCTTTCAGGCAATTCATTAACAATGTTATGAAATTCATCATTTTGATTGTTTTCTTCATATAGAAAATTTGGTAGTATTCCACCAGCAGATGCTACTATGCACAAACGATTATATGGGTCAGTGAAATACCAATTTATGTCTAGGAAAAATTGTTCCGTAGAATTGTCAATATCCATTATCCAAATACGTTTCTACAGTTTTTACATCTTCTTATAGTTTGACCTGTTCGCGGTCTTATTGCCCGAGTAAATATTAAGTCAGCAATTGGAATACTGAGACGTTGTGAGATTATTTGATTAGAAGCTCTGACTTCACAGCAACATCCGACATAATTATCATATCCTTTTTTACCAAGTGGAGCAATTTTTATTAATTCCCTTTCTAATTTACTACAAATTGGATCTGGTACGTTACCGCTATGATCTACAGCTTGAAGTTCTCGATGTTCAACACCGATTATTGTTGCGGGTAATTTATTTGACCTTTTGTGTTTTGCAAATAAATTTTCTGAAAACTTTCTAAGTCTTCTGTTTAAACTTTTTGATCCTGACATTATTATTAGTTGTAAAGTTTAGTATGTTTAATGCCAACATTGTTTTAAACGAAACTTTCTCCTTATTTATTTCGTAAAAAGTTATATAGCTATATTTTATAGATCCACAAGGAAGCAATTTATAAACAAGAAAGCAATACGTGTTTTTACCTAATTTTATATTGTAAAATAAAAGTTAATAGAAATTAATTTGACTAAGATTTTGTAAATGAGATATATCCTGGAAACCAATCGTCTTATATTAAGAGAATTAAATCCAAACGATGCGAAAAGTTTTTATGACTTAAATTCAAATCCCAACGTAATAAAATATACCGGAAATGTCGTTTTTAAGAATGAGGAAGAAGCAACAGAATTTCTTGTAAATTACCAGGACTATAAATTGAACGGGTACGGAAGATGGGCGGTAATACTCAAAAGTACAAATACATTTATTGGATGGTGCGGACTAAAATTCGACGGAGTTGAAAATGAAACAGATATTGGGTTTCGTTTCTTTGAAGAAGAATGGGGTAAAGGATATGCAACAGAAAGCGCCATAGCTTGTCTGCAATACGGATTTGAAAAACTAAAATTGAAACGTATCATTGGGAGAGCAATGAAAGCGAATATTGGATCAATAAAAGTTCTTGAAAAAATCGGTCTTGAATACGAAAGGGATACATATCTGGATGGAAAAGATGCTGTAATCTATAAAATCGAGAAACCCGATAGCCGATAGTGCGGATTTATAATTCGTGTTTACAAAAAATGACAATAAAAAAAGCCCTGAAATTATTTCAGGGCTTTTGTAAAGTGGCGGAGAAAGAGGGATTCGAACCCCCGGACCTGTTACAGTCAACAGTTTTCAAGACTGCCGCAATCGACCACTCTGCCATTTCTCCAATAAGTCGCAAACCGTATCGGTATTGCGGTTGCAAATATAGTAAGCTTTTTTATTTCTGCAAATCTTTTTTTGTAAAAAAATAAAGATCATTTCGTAAGAAAAGTGTTTTGTTAAAGTCGGCCTTAAATACCGAAACTATGGTATCTTTGAAAAACCGATCGCTAATCGCCGGAATGAATTGCATATGAAAACTTTAAAAGTGACCTTTTTTCTGTTAAGTCTTACCGTTCTTTTTTGCTGTAACGATAAAAAAGAACTGCCGGTTTTGTTCCAATTACCTAAAAAATTAAAAGAAGTATCCGGAATTACAACTACCGACGGCGGTAAAAGCCTGTGGGTAATTGAAGACAGCGGCAATAAAAATAAAATTTACCAACTCAATAGGGAAGGGGATTTACAGCATACAGTAACGGTTGCCAATGCGACTAATACCGATTGGGAAGATCTGACCACCGATGATCAGCATAATATTTATATCGGGGATTTCGGGAATAATGATAATATCCGAAAAGATCTGGTAATTTATAAAGTTAATGCAGCCGATTTAGGAAAAGAGGAGGCCGATGCAAGCGCAAGTATTCATTTTTCATATCCGGAACAAAAAGCTTTTCCGCCTAAAAAAACGGAATTATGGTATGATGTGGAAGGTTTCTTTTTCTGGAAGGATAATTTCTATCTGTTTACCAAAAACAGAAGTAAAGGATTTGACGGAACTACTTTTTTATATCGGGTGCCGAATAAACCCGGTACACATAATGCCAAATTAATGGGATCGTTTAAAACCTGTAATATCTACAATCATTGCGCTATAACCGGTGCAACGATCAGTCCGGATGGGAAAAAGGTAGCATTGCTGAGTCATACTAAAGTATGGTTGTTTGAAGATTTTAAAAATGACGATTTCTTTAACGGAAAAATGACACGTTTGGAACTGAATCATATGTCACAAAAAGAAGCCATTACCTTTACAGATAATGGCACTTTGATTATTGCGGATGAAAAAGTCAAGAAAAACGGTGGAAATGTCTATGAAGTTTCGGTACAAACATTAAAATCCAAATCCTAAACCGAAGGCAATACGACTGTCTTCCGTACTTCTGAAATACGTTACACGGGCTGTAATCACATTTAGTCCGTTCAGCCATAAACCGCCACCATAGGAATTATGCCATTTATGGGAATTCTGACCGTCAAGCCAAACGCGACCGTAATCGAATCCGCCAATCATACCAAAGGTCATCGGAATGATACTTTTACGGATTTTTCCGAGTGTAAAACGCAAGTCGGAACTCTGATAAAACGCCTGTTTTCCTAAAAAGCGTTCGTTACGGAAGCCGCGAATATCATGATCACCACCAATGGTCGCACCCTGGTAGAATTCAAAATTATTATTCATTAAAAACTTTCCTTTTAAAATCGTAGCCAATACCAGATTCCCTTTCGGATCGATTTTATGATTAAAGTTGATTTTACTTTCCAGATACGGGAAATTACGATTGGTTTCCGACAGGTTCATTTTCCAGCTTCCCAATATCGAAAATCCCATTCCCATTGTAGGCAACGAAGGATTGTCGTAATTGTCAAAACTGTATTTAAAATTTAATCCGGCAAACTGAAGGTTTTCAAATACTTTCGGGTTGATTATCCCCGGAATATTGATATAGCGGTTTTGTGTATCTTCTACTTCAATGTTTTCGAAAGTGGCTTCGATTAACATATCACTGCCGTTTCGACCTACTTTCCGAAGTGCCGGAGCTGCTTTATACGATTGAATTCGGACACGGTTATAATCCATTCCGAGTGTCTCATCCTGATTGTCTGTTTCGTTGCCGTATCCGAAATGATTGATGGCAAAATTCGGACTCGTAAAACGGGCTTCAAATTCAAATTGCCAGTCACGAATTACTTTGGTTACAACGGCATTATACGTTAACTCAAAACCATTTGTTGCAAAATAATAATTGGCTTTAAAACCATGCATACTGGAAAAAGGAGCGCGGTTAAATCCGTTTATCGTATAAGAACCGACCATCCCGAGTTTAAAACCGTCATCCGGATTATAACCGATTGTCGGTAGGCTGTTAAAAGCGTTATATTTCGGTTTTTTATAATCGTATGAGTTGATCTCGTAATCATCGGTCAGGAATTTACGGGTTTTATGATCGATGTTAAAGGTGTTTTCCTTGGATTTAAAATCATATACAATTACTTTTTTTCCGTTTTCGATCGTGTAATTGTCATGATTTTGTCCACCCAGTAATCGGATTTTGATTTTCGATTTTCCGTTGCCTTTTACATCAAACTGATCATCGTCATTTAATCCGTAGATCCAGATTTCTTTCGTTTCGCTATCCGGATACGTTTTGGTGCTAACCAACTCTTCACCGCTGTTTTTTATTCTGTAATTCGAAACGGTAACCGCTCCGTCTTGCGACCGGTCGATTATAAATTTGTCTTTTTTATCCGTTCCTACTACTAATACGGTTTTGTGTAATACCTTGTAATATTCGGATGCATATTGTTCTAAATGGGTTTTACGGACTTTTAATTTCTTTTTGATGTCTTCAATTGTCTCGTCTTTTACTTCTTCCGGTAAATTCGAAAAAGCAGATTCGATTGCGGCATCAGTAAGATTTTCATTGATATAGCGCGCCTGAGCGATCCAGTCATTTTCGGTGGCATTGGCTGCAAAAGCCAGATCCATCGGATACGGTTCCATATTAAACCATTTTACACTGCGGATATTTTCACTGTAGCCTTGCATATGACGTAAAGCCGGAACACGCATTAAAGGTGTTAACAACGCTCCGTCGTATTTACTGAATGCCTGATCGCGGTCTCTCGGAATCGGACGATATACAATATGATTTCCGTCTTTATTTTCGGCCCATCTCCATTGATCACTATGTCGGTCCCAATCGCCGATTAGCATGTCAAACAAACGGGCTTTGATATATTCTGATTCGTTGATCTTGTATTTTTCGTCCTTTTTTAAATTTTTGAACACGTCATCGGTACCGACAATAGCATCAGATTCTCCGAAACTTTCCAATGTCGTATGACCGTCACTCGGACGTTCTTCTACCATATACAACTCATCACCGAAGCGATCGTTAAAGTTGCCTAATGCCTGTTGTTTCGGGATATAATACAATTTCGGATTGGTATAGCTTACGCCAACGGGTTTTGCCAGGTTGCCTACCATAAACGGGATATAGGGATGGGATGAGGTGTAGAAATCGAGTAAGAAATTTTCGGCAAAGGTATCTTCAAAATCATTTTCAATAAACTGATCTTTAAAGGCAACGGATTGCAGAAAACGGGAAGCACTCTTTTTTAAAGCCCGCATTACGAATTCGGTACCGTTTTTATCCTTTAATCGCAAGGATTTGGATTGATGTCCGCCACCGGCACGTACGGGTTTTAATCCGCCCATTAAGGTGTCGAGTGTTGCAGTTGGAGCGGCAATTGGCATGCTGTAGTATTTGCGATAATGCTCGCCCCATAAAAAACGATATAAACCGCTTTTATCCGTCATTTTTTCCGTGTAAATAGCGGCTTTGGTTATGGACGGAAAGGAATTCGGATAGGTTGCTGCTATAGCTTCCGGGGCCGGTTTAATGATCGATTGTTGGTATAATATGGTGTTTTGTTTGTCGAAAAAAGTTAATGTTACCGCTCCGTTATTGTGAAAATTCAGTTTAGCAAAACCATTGTCACCATAGGAAAAGTCATTTGGAAAGATAGTTCGGGCGGCTTCTCTTTTTGAAGCGGAACCGGTGATGATCTGTTTGATGTTATCGTGTTCGATATACTGCAAATTATGATCATGACCGGAAACAACGATGATATTGTCTTCGCCCTGAATCAAGGCTTTGATCCGTTTGGTTAGTAGGGTATATTGTTTGTTTTGTAGATCCTGCGGACTAATACCGGATGTTTTTCGGATCAGATTGATCAAGGAACCGACAAACGGTAGTGGGATGTCTTTTTCCAATGGAAAGAGTTCTTTTCGCAACGAATATTGCCCGCCATGCGAACCGTTGCTCATTAACGGATGATGGATCGCTAATACAATGGTTTTATCCTGATTTTTGTTGATAAGGCTTTCCAGCTCTTCAAAAAAATCTTCGCGGGTTTTAATATTACAATTGTCATTGATGTTGGGATGTTGGTCCCAGTCTTCTAAAAACCATTCGCTGTCTACAGTGATCATTGTAATACGATCATTCAATTTGATATCGTCAATCGGACAGCCTTTTCGCGGTAAAAATCCTTTTTTGTCTTTCAGATAATCAATAACATATTTTTCCTGACGTTCCAATCCTTTTACGCCGCTATACCAATCGTGATTGCCCGGAATAAAGATTGTTTTGCCTTCGAAGAGCTTCGCCATCTGTAACTGATTGTCTAACTTTTGACGTGCCAGTTGCTGGGCAGCCTGATCTTTGGCATCCGGAAATCCGTAGGGATAAATATTATCACCTAAAAATAATAAGGTAGTATTTTTATTCGCGCTTTTTAACTGAGTTTCCAGTGCCAGAAGTGTCTGTTTTCCATTGGCTTCATCCGAATTTCCGGCATCGCCAACCAAATAGAGCTGATAATCGGAATTATCGTTTATTGTTTGATTATCAATCGGATTCGTCAGGTTTTTTCCGGTCTGAAGCGTATGTGTGGCACATGACTGAAATAATAATGCAAACAGTATATACTGAAACAGTACATTATTTCGTTTCTTATCGATACTTAACCAAAACAATTTCATAATTTAGAGGATAAAAATTGGCTTATGAATATTATAGAACAAGCTGAAAATTATGTTTTCGCGTTACTCAAAGATAAACTTTCTATTTCATATACTTACCATAATTTTAATCATACCGTAAGGGTTGTTAATGCCGTAAAACAACTTGTTGAAAATGAAAAAGTTGATGCGGATACAGCCGAAAAGATTTTAGTTGCCGCCTGGTTTCATGACGTAGGCTATACGGAAGGGTGTACGGAACATGAAGAATGCGGAACCCGTATTGCAGGGAAGTTTTTACAGGAAAAAGGGAAAAATCAGGACTATATCGATGAGGTAAAAGACATCATTCGGGTAACCAAAATTGACCGGGAACCGGAAACATTAGCCCAAAAGATTATTAAAGATGCGGATTATTTTCACTTTGCCGCAGATAACTATATTGAGTTAAGCGAACTCTTACGGGAAGAATGGAAGCTGACGGGGCAAAAAACGTTTACGGATTTGGAATGGGCGATCGGAAACAGAAAAATGATGCTCCAATATCACCGGTTTTATACCGATTATGCGAAAGTCAACTGGCAACCCAAAAAAGAAAAAAATTGTATCGAATGCCAACGGATTATCCAAAAGCTAACGGAAGAAGGGACTGATTCGAAATCAAAAATCAAAAAAAAGAAACTGGAGAAACTCGAACGACCGGAACGCGGTATTGATACGATGTTCCGTGTTACCTTAAATAACCATACGCGATTGAGTGATATTGCCGACAGTAAGGCAAATATCCTATTATCAGTTAATGCGATTATCATCTCGATTGCGCTTTCTACTTTGGTTCCGAAACTGGACAGTCCGAGTAATGCCCATCTTATTATACCGACTTTTACAATGATTATGTTCAGCGTACTGTCGATCATCTTTGCGATTCTGTCAACACGTCCGAAAGTAACCAGCGGAACATTTACCCGTAAGGATATTGAAGATAAAAAGGTAAACCTGTTGTTTTTCGGTAATTTTTATAAAATGCCGATCGACGAATACCAATGGGCGATGAACGAACTGATGAAAGATCGCGATTATCTTTATAATTCAATGATCAAAGATTTATACTATCTTGGATTGGTATTGGATCGCAAGTATAAATTATTACGGATTACCTATACCATTTTCATGATCGGGATTATCTTCTCGGTAATTGTGTTTGTAATAGCTTTCCGATCAATTGGTGTTTGATCAGTTTAGCTCATCTAACAATTCTTTATAGCTATACGTTTTGGTAAGTGTTTTTAGTGCTTTATTGTTCACTTTTACACGTAAAGCCTTTAAACCGGAAACACCCTGAAGGCTTTCGACATCAAAACTTTCCACATTAGGTTCCAGAATTCCTTTGAATTGCAGGAACTGAATGTATTTTTTGTATTCCGTTTCTTCGGTTAAATGAGAATATACAATGGTGATTTTACCTTGTTCAGTAATTCGTTCGTTGGTTCCTTTTATATTCGCTTTGTCGATACGTTTTTTAACGACTTCATAGCGTGCATTATACGTGCCGTCGATATCAAAACGCTTCTCATCCATTCGGAAACGGATCGCAATAGGCGAGCTGAATACAAGGATTAATGAAGTTACTTCCAGTTGGAACGGTAATGATCGTTTGAGTTTTTCATGTTCCATCTCCATTTCGCATAAAGCCTGTAATTGCCATAAACGCAGGTTTTGAAGGAACATCAGGTCGAAATTCAATTGCGGAGCGATAGACGAACCGATATACAGGTTGTGTTCTACGCCGTCGGTTTTAAAACGTTCGTAATAATGAGGGAAAATGGCTTGTGCTTCGGCTTGTTTGGCATCGAGAATGGAGGCCATTTTTTTGTTAGTGAGCGATAAGGCCAGGTCGAATTTTTTACGGGCTTCATAAAAAGTACCGGTTTTTTCGTCCAGTTTTTCAAAATAAGAATCAATTCGGTTTTCGTCCAGATGATTGTATTGTGCATTTTTCAGAATAGGATGAATCTCATTCTGAATATACGTCTGAATTTGTTGTTCCGTATCGGCTTTTAATGAAATTGCCAATTCTTTTAACAGGGAGCCGATTTCAAATTTACGTTGCTCTAACAACATTAGATTTACACCGGATTTCATCTCATCCAATATTTGAATAATGGTCTCCAACTGGTTTTTTAAATCTTCCTGTACAGTTTTATTACGGGCATCAGACGAGCCTTTAATGTCAATCTGACCGTATAGCGGATATACGTTTTTAAATACGATTTCCTTAAAAATATATTCTTTCATCTGACCGCTTTCGATCAGGTAATTTTCAGCTTCAATTTTAAATTTCCAGTATACGCTCGGGTGAATAGCAGTATACTCTTTTTGAATAACAGCTTCGATATGATTTTGCCATTCCGAATGATAGCGATCGATAGTATCTACAAGGAAAGGCATGATCAATTCAAGCTTATTCGCATTCAGGCTATTTAACTTTTGCGGAAAAGAAGAGGCCAGTTCGATGATTCCCAGTATTTGATCGTCTTTAACCACCGGTGCCAGAATGCAACTTCTGATGTTTTGGTTTAACAGATGTTGGCCCAATGATTTATCTTCAGAACAGGCAACAAATCGCATCGTATCCGAAATGGTGAAATATTTCTGTTCGCGGATAAGGGTTTCGAAAGAGCCGCTACACAAAGCATTTTCACATTCGTGATTGAGTATAAAACTGTTGAATTTTTTTGTCGGAACCTGTTCGAATTTTCCCTCCTCACTGTTATAAGGCGTAAAACCGATCCGAAGATCCGGGATTTTATAAATAGAACGGAAAATCGTCTCAATATTATCGTCGTGATTGAGTTTGTGTTTATCGGGTTTCAGTAAGTTACTTTTCAGGTTGGATACTGAATTTTCAATAGTAGCATCAAATAGAATGACAATACCGAATCCTTTTAAAATCCAGCTTTCCTGTGGAAACTTTTCTTTCCATAAAGCGATATTGTCAAAATTATCAATTAGCAGATCAACATCTTCTTCTGTAAGTTGAACCGATTTTTCCGTTGGAATGATCTCCATAAAATCGGCATTGTATAAAATGCGGTAATGATGAATAATACCGTTTTTATCCGGAATGTCATAAAAAAGCGGTTTGCTGAAATCAAAATCCCGATTGTAAAAGGTATTCAGAATCAGACAGCAGTTCAGGATATAAAACTGATGTTGATCAAAATCCCGGATGGTCATGTCGAAATCGCTACCGGCTTCTTTCAGTATTTTTTTAAAACGTTCGGTATAGTTAAATGTGATATTCTGAAACGGAACCGTAACGGCTTTTATTTCATTATTGGTTAAAGCAGTAGGAAAGAGGTCGGCCAGTAAATTATGAATTAATTTTTCCTGTTGCTGAATCTGATCATAAGAAGTAATCCCGTCCCGTAGTTCCGGAACTGTGCCGGCTTCATTTAATAAAGCTTTGGCATAATTGGAACGGTAATCGGTATCATCCGAAAGTGCAATGTGTTCCAGGGTTTCTAATACTTTATGAAAGGAAACTTTGATTTTAAAGGGACTCTCAGGGTATTGGTTCAGATTCATCTTCATTGCATTTTATCCTGTAAAATTACTAATAAATATTGTAATGGCGTGCTTTGGAGGGGTTGAAATAAAGTTGTAAAAACAGGTATAAACACGCTGTTAGGGTGTTTTTTTAATCCGTAAAATTGCCCTCGTTATTCGAAACTGTAGCGCTTATACGGGAAATTAGGGATAAAAATGAATGTTGTTACGTATTTATACGGACAAAATTACGTGTTTTCGGGTATTTTGCCGGCAACGGTTGATCCCTAATTTCGCGGAAAATTTAAATCTATCAATAATGGAATTTAGTAAAAGTTTAGGAGACGAAATTAGTTTAGATGTAGCTGTACAGTATGTAAAAGCGCATTGTGGAAGATCCCCGAAAGGTGTAAAAGCAATTGCTTTTGGGGCGACTCATTTTCAGGATGTCCTGTCTCAGGAAGGATGTGTTGGAGTACGAATTTATAACGGTTATAACGAAGAGGAAGATTGCCCGAATTTCGTGGTAGTTGGTGTTGATGCCGAAGGGAAAGACATGACTGGCGGTAAAATATTTGACAGAGGGGTAAGATGTCCGGATATGTGTGACATTGAAAGCCCGCTTTTTCAGGGATAATCCGTCTCATATTTAAAAAAATCTAATTTTAAGCCTGTTGGATAATCTGACAGGTTTTAGTTTTATATATTTGTGTAATTTCAAAAATCACAATCGTATATATTTTGAGACCAGTATATGCTATAGCGGTAACGTCAACGTTTATAGGCTTTATTCCCCTTGTTTTATTCCTGATCCGGAAAAAACAACGGCAATTACCGCCCCTGTCATCCTATATTGCTCCTTATATCTGGCTCACTTTTATTGCCAGTGCTTATGAGCTTATCGGTACATTGATCTTAAAACTGAATTCTGATATTTGGTTCCGATCCTACCTTTTACTGGAGTTTGGCGTGCTGTTTTATTTCTTTTATAAGGTTTTTAAGAAGCGATACCGGCCGCTTTTCTACTTTTTCGGTGCCGTTTTTCTGCTTACTTTTATCGGTTTGCTCTTTGTTTGGAACGATTGGAGCAATTTAAAGACTGATTCTTATTTATCGCTGATTGAAGCGATCTTCGTCTATACTTTTGTTATTCTGTGGTTTAAAGATGTCTTCCATAACCTGTCGGAACAATACTTGTGGAATTTTCCGCTTTTTTACTTTATATCGGGTTTTATTTTCTACTTTTCCGGTACCTTATTTCTATTTTTGATGGGTGATTTGATTGATGAGAATCCAGAGCTGAACTTCGAAGATTTCTGGGTTTTTAACCTCATTTTAATCATTATTAAAAATATATTTTTAATGGTAGGGATATGGAGAAAACAGAAGAAATAAGAATTGTTTTTTGGTTGGGTACGCTGGGAATGCTTTTCCTGGCTTTTGGTTTATTATCGCTGGTATTGTATTACCAGAATCATTTTTACAGAATGAAGCGAAAAGAAACGGAACTATTACTGAAAACATCGCTTGAAACCGAAAAAAATGAAAGAAGACGTATCGCAGCCGATCTTCACGATAGTGTTTCTGGTGATTTAAACGCAATCCGAAATTATCTGACGATTTTACAACGAAGCAATACGACCATTGAAAACCGTGAAATTTTTGATGAAATCCGGACCGGTGTAGAAATGGCGATCGAAAATACCCGAAAGGTTTCGTATAACCTGATGCCGCCTTTATTGGAAATATACGGATTGGTAACGGCATTGGATGATTATCTGGAAGGACTGAAAAAGAAGACGGAAATTAATTTTCAAGTAACCAGTACGGAAGAGGAGTTTAAACTGGCTCCGCCGGTTGCTTATGAACTGTTTCGTATTATTCAGGAGTTTACAACCAACATGATTAAATACGGAAAAGTAACGGAAGCGACTGTCTCGTTGGAACTTATCGATACTTTTTTTACAATAAAGCTTCGGGATAACGGAATTCCGTTTAACTTTACCGAACTTTTGGCCACATCAAAAGGAACCGGAGTTAAAAATATCAATTCCCGTTTAAAAATAATCGGAGCTGATTTTCTACAGCAGGAAACCGAAACCGGGAATAGTTTTACAATAACATTAAAGAAAGAACAGTGCTTAGAGTAGGTATCGTTGATGATCATAAACTTTTCAGAAAAAGTTTATCTTTTTTGATCAATTCTTTTGAGAACACGACTGTTGTTCTGGAAGCGCAGAATGGTAATGATTTACTGGATCAGATGCAGGAACAGGATCATGCACTGGATTTATTGTTATTGGACATTCAGATGCCGGGAATGGATGGTTTTGAAACCTGTGAATACATTCGGAAATACTATCCGGAAATGAAAGTGCTGATTGTATCCCAACTCACCACAAAAGAAAGTATTCATAAAGTGATGGAATTGGGTGCGCATGGCTTCTTTACTAAGAATTCGGAGCCGGAACAGCTTGAAAATGCAATAAGAAGCATTCGTGATAAAGATTTCTATTTCGGACAGGAATTGGGAATGGTATTACGGGAAGCTATTTTATGGGAGAAAAACAACAAACCGAAAGTTACCGCTTCGTCAATTACAATATCCGACAGGGAAATGGATGTGATCCGTATGGCCTGTAAGGAATTAAGCAGTATCGAAATAGCCGACAGACTGCATATTAATGTTCGTACGGTGGAAACGCATCGTAAACGTATTATGGAGAAAACAAACTCCAAAAACTTCATTGGTGTGATTCTTTTTGCACTACGCCATCAGTTAATTTCGATAGAAGAATTGTCCGAATTTTAACCCTTTATGACTTCTAAACCCGCTGTATGTGGGAAATCCCGTGTTTTTCAGTATAAAAAATCAGTATTTTTACGTATTGTTTTTTGAACTTGAAATGTTGAATTTTGTCTCAATAGAGTTTTTCATTTAGTAAGTTTAAAAAAGACCATATTGCCCTTTATTGATTTATTAACTGTGTGTTCCTAAACTTTTTAAGTTGATAATAATATGGTCTAATTTTTTTTACATCTTGAAAGGTGTATTTTAGTTAGTGAAGTTCTTTTAATTTTGGGTTAAAATGCTGAACGGCTAACAGTTCAGCATTTTTATTTTTTTATTGAAAACCTTATTTATCATACATAAGTTTTTATTTGCATATCTTTAGTTTTTTTGAGAAAAAGCAGCTCATAGGGGGGCTGCTTTTTTCCTTTTATACTAATACCAACGCTTTTTATTTTTTTTGGATTCGTCGGATTTACGGGATTTCGTCGGATTTTTCTTTTTGTTGCGGAAATCTTTTTTCGCTGCCGGTTGTGCTTCAGTTGCAACGGCTTCTTTCCATGGGAACGGATGATCTTCTACCACTTTAATTTTCTGACGGGTAAGTTTTTCAATATCCTGTAAGTATGCCTTTTCGTCTTTTCCGCAGAAGGATAATGCCAATCCTGAATTTCCGGCACGTCCGGTTCTTCCGATTCGGTGTACATAAGTTTCCGGAATGTTGGGTAGATCAAAATTGATAACAAACGGTAATTGTTCAATGTCAATACCACGTGCTGCAATATCGGTTGCTACCAATACCGAAACTTCTTTGTTTTTAAAACCGTCTAAAACGCGTTGTCGTGCTGACTGAGATTTGTCTCCGTGAATTGCTTCGGCATTAATACCGTTCTTTTTTAACGCTTTTACGACATTGTCGGCTCCGTGTTTGGTTCTGGAAAAAACCAAGACATTAGAAAGCTTATCATTGCGGATGATATGGTATAATAATTTACGTTTGTCTTCTTTCTCTACAAAATACACTTTTTGCTGTACGGTTTCTGCAGTGCTGGAAATAGGTGCTACCGATACGTATTTCGGTTGTGTCAGAAAAGTATCGGCCAGTTCGCGAATAGCAATTGGCATCGTAGCCGAAAATAATAATGTCTGACGATTATCCGGAGTAAGCTTGATAATTTTTTTTACATCGTTAATAAAGCCCATATCCAACATCTGATCGGCTTCATCCAATACCAGATGATGTAAATGATTTAAATCGATAAAACCTTGTTTGTGTAAATCGAGTAAACGACCTGGAGTGGCAATCAATACATCAACTCCTTTTTTTAGCTGATCCACTTGTGAAGTTTGGTTTACTCCGCCAAAGATTACCAATGTACGGATATTCGTGTATTTACCGTAAGTATTAAAACTCTCTCCGATCTGAATAGCCAGTTCGCGTGTAGGCGTAACAATTAACGTACGGATGTGTTTTACCTTTTTTGCAGATCCGACAATACGGTGCAATAAATTTAAGATCGGAATAGCAAATGCTGCTGTTTTTCCGGTTCCGGTTTGTGCACAACCTACAAGATCACTGCCTTCCAGAATAATAGGAATAGCCTGTTCTTGTATAGGTGTAGGAGCTTCATAGCCTTCCTCTGTAAGTGCCTGTTGTATATTGCGTAGTAAATCTAAGTCTTGAAATTGCATAAAAAAACGATAACTTTTAGTAGCTATCGTTTGCAAAAATACTTTAAAATATTGGTTTAACTTACATATTGTACTTCGCCTTCATAAAATCAGTAATCAAATAGGCGATTAATTTGCCTACCAAATGATTGTTTTTGTCCTGATCCAAATCCGGAGCTCCTTCACAGATATGCAGATAAGAAGCATTCGTATTCTGTCCGAAATAATGAATAAACTGTCGTAATTCGGTTACGGAAAAACCACTTAATGTCATGGCACTACTGGCAATACCGGGTAAGGAATCAAGGTCGATTTCAATACCATAGGGATCGGTTGCCACATGTTTTTTGGCGGCATCCATTTCGGTTTCGAATGTTTTTTCCCGTCGGACGGCAATTTGTTCGTAAGTATTATACTTTATTTTTTCGGCTACTTTTTTGATCGTATCCAGAACACTTTTGGAAGTGTAACTTTCGTGTAAACCGAAAATAAAATATTTTTTCAGGAAACCTTCTTCAAAAGCATAAGAAAAACCGTTTCCGCTATGGCGTCCTTCCAATGCTCTGAAATCGGTATGCGCATCAAAATTAATGGCATTAACCGCTCTTCCTTTAGCTAAAGCCAATCCTTTGATATTACCGTATGCATTATTATGCCCGCCTCCGATTATAATTGGCGTTTTACCGGCTTTAATAATCTGGCAAACAATATGGGAGACTTCTTTGTCGATTTTCTCTACCATTTTGAAGAAATGCTTACGCTCCTCTTTATTCGTAATGTCCAGTTTTTGTACTTCTTCCATTTGCTCGGAAACATCGATACTGCCTAATATTAATAATTGGCTTCCTTTGCAAAAACGGTTATTTTGGATGTTTACAATGCTTTTCAGGGTGCTTTCCCATGCCGAAGCAGTTCCGGGTCTTCCCAGATTGGCACGAACTCCAATATCTTCCGGAATTCCGAGTAAAACAAATTCGGCGTCACTGGCCTGGAGAAATTCCAACGTATCCATTTCTTTAGGGACGGTTTGGATCCTTTCTCCGAATTTTATCTCACCGCTACGGTGATTGGTTATTTTCGTTAAGTCGTTTAGTGTAAATCGGATAAGCTTTTCCATATAAAAAATGTTGCTTCCAAAAATACTATTTTCTATAAAACTTTCGTTATTTTACGGAAATGAATAATTTTATTGCTAATTGTATTTGAAAAAAATGTGACTATGGAAAATCAAAAAAGTAACTCGAGCTTAAAAGCCATTATTGTTGTTTTGTCGTTGTTGTTAATAGGGAGTTTGGCCTATATGTACAAAATGAGTACTGATAATCAGACTACTGAAAACAAAATCATGTCGGAGAAGGATAAATTAAATGAAGAGCTTCAGGCTGCGATTGCTAAATATGATGCTGCGATTGCAGATAATACATCGCTTTCATCCGAGTTGACTGCAGAAAGGGAAAAACTGATCCAATTGCAAAAAGAACTGGAAAAATCGAAAGGAGATGCGGCTTCATTGGCAAAATTCAAAAACGATTATTTGCGTTTAAAGCGTGAAATGGACAATTTGATGCGCGAAAACGACGGACTTAAAAAACAAAATGCGGCATTGACTACGCAACGTGACAGTACACAAACGGTATTAAATGATGCGCGTAGAGTTAATGATACTTTGGTATCACAAAATGATCAACTGGCTAAAACGGTAGAAAAAGCGTCTAAACTAACGGTTCTGAATTTACAGACGACTGCTGTAAAACAAAGAAGTTCCGGAAAACAAATCGATACAGATAAAGCGAGAAGAGCAGATGTATTAAAAGTGAGCTTTACCATTGCGGAAAATCAAGTGGCTAAATCCGGAGATAAAATGTATTATATCCAGATTATCGACAGTAAAAACAATGTATTAGGTGAAAAACGTACGGAAACATTCGGTGATAAAGTCTTAACCTATAGTTTTGTTAAAACCGTGAAATATGAAAACAAAACGGTTCAGGTAGCACAGGACTTACCGGTTGAAAACATTGAAGGCGGTACTTTCTTTGTAAATATTTTCGATAAAGGAGAATTGGTATCAAAAACCAGCTTTACTTTGAAATAATAAAAGAGATAAAACAACAAAAAAGAGGAACTTAATGTTCCTCTTTTTTTATAAAATAAACTGACCTTCGATTAGTACCTGATCAATCAGATTGCTTCCAAATGCATAAGGTAACTGATAATAGGAGGTAAGCGGTTTTGTAATAATGATATTTGCTTTTTTACCTTTGGTAATGCTTCCGTGTGTATCGGAAACACCCATGGCATAAGCTCCGTTTATCGTAGCGGCATTAATGGCTTCTTCCGGCGTCATTTTCATTTTAATACAAGCCGTAGCTACTACAAAATTCATATTCCCCGATGGTGTGGTTCCCGGGTTAAAATCGGAGGCTAGTGCCAACGGTAATCCGGCTTCCAGCATTTTTCGGGCCGGAGTATACGGAATACTGATAAAATAAGAACAACTCGGTAATGCAACCGGCATTGTAATACTGTCTTTTAAAACGGCGATATCTTCATCGGTTACAATTTCCAAATGATCTACTGATAAAGCGCCGTGTTTAACACAGGCTTCAATACCATTGATTGCTGTAAACTGATTTACGTGTATTTTTGAAACTAAACCGTATTGTTTCCCGGCTTCGATAATCCTTTCGGTTTCAGCTACTGAAAAATAACCGGTTTCCAAAAAGGCATCAATATAATCAGCCAGATTTTCTTTGGCTATAGCCGGTAACATCTCATTAATGATCAGATCGATATAACCCTGATGGTTTTCTTTGAATTCTGTCGGAAAGGCATGCGCTCCTAAAAAGGTAGCTTTGATTTTTACCGGATAATCCTGAGCCAAACGTTTTATAACCCGTAACATCTTTAATTCGGCTTCAACGGTAAGTCCGTAACCGGATTTGATTTCTACAGCTCCGGTTCCCTGGCGCATTACTTCTTCCAGGCGTACTTTTGACTGGTTGTAAATTTCCTCTTCGGAGGTTTCCTGTAATTTTTTTGCTGAATTAAGAATACCGCCGCCGCGAAGCGCAATTTCTTCATAGCTCAGACCGTTAATGCGATCGACAAATTCCTGTTCGCGGTTTCCGGCATAAACGATATGAGTATGACTATCACACCAGGTTGGTAGCACGGTTTTTCCGGTAGCATCGAGGACTTCACATCCTTCAGAAGACGGACAGTCCTCCATCGGACCAAAATTGACTATTTTGTCGTTTTCTATTAAAAGGAAAGCAGTATCGATTTTGGGTAAGATGGCCATTTCTGCTCCGGAAACTTTAGCTATCGCGGTTTCCCGTACCTGTAGCAGCTCTTTTATGTTTTTAATTAAAAGTTTCATCGTATTTATGGTATTGAAATATCGGATTTCGGGCCGGTTATAAGCCCGCTTAAATTATTTTGTAAAAATAAACTGGAATTTTAAAAACTCCTATCTTTATATAAAATTATTGTGACGTGAGAAAAGTCAAATACCGAAAAGTCCGTAAGGTCCAGCCCAATTATTATGAATATACCGGTGTTCATACCAGTGAACCCGTAGGAATGCAGTTGTTTGTTTATAATGAAAAGCGTTTTGAAGAGTATCCGAAAGTTTCATTTAATAAGGTTGAAAAAGAACTGAATGATATATTGCAGGAAGAGGATGTGAAATGGTTAAATATTCACGGACTACACGATGTGGAGCTGATCCGGAAGGTTGGAGAATTGGCCGGTATTCAGAACTTTATTATCGGTGATATATTGAATACCCAACGTAGAACAAAACTGGAAGAACTGGATGATATGTTGTTCTTTAACATTAAATCCATTTTGCCGGGTGAAGATCTGGACAATATCAAAGTTGAGCAAATCAGTTTTATTTTAGAAGGGAATACGTTGTTATCGTTTCAGGAAAAAAGAAGTGATTTCTTTACGCATATCCGGGAACGAATCCGTACAGCGACCGGAATTGTCAGAAAAAAGAAAAATGACTACCTGTTGTATCTGATGCTGGATGCAATTATTGAAAACTTTTATATTACGATTGAAAGTTATGAAGACAGGATAGAAGCGTTAATGATCGAATCGAAAACCAACTACCGGCAGGATGTGTTGATTCGGATTGAGAAGAATCGTGAAAATCTTAATTTCCTGAAACGATCGATTGTTCCTTTACGCGATGCTTTATACAGTCTAAAAAGCTTTCAGGATGATGATCAGTATGATGGAATCGAACAGGCGAATTATACGTTTTTTGCCCGTTTGCATCAGAAATGCCTGGAGCTTTTGGAACAAATTGATTACGATACCAATTCACTGGATAGTGCATCTCATTTTTATTTTTCGGCTCAAAGTCAGCGTATGAATGAAATTATGAAAGTGCTGACAGTTGTTTCGGTTATTTTTATGCCATTAACATTTATCGTCGGAGTATACGGTATGAATTTCGAGAATATGCCGGAACTGAAAACGGAGAACGGCTATTTTGCGGTTTTGGGACTTATGGCCATTATGGCGATATTAATGGTGACTTATTTTAAACGAAAAAAATGGTTTTAAAAGAATTGAATAAAAATATGAAAACATTTATAAGCGCGATATCAGGGAAAGAATTTCCGGCGGCTGAAAAAGTTTCCGGTAAAACAATCCGATCTTCTATTTTGGATTTTATACTAAAAGAACATCCTGATTTTACAAGGGATCAGTTCCTGTCGGTAGGCGAATTAAACTACTATCGTGAAAAGTATATTTCTAACTTTTTAATCAAGGAAGTAGGGGAGATTTCCGAACTGGAAAAAACGGTATTACATGCTTTAAAAGATAAAAAGACAATTACTACTCAAATTGATGATGATGGTGCTCATTATACTTTCGGGCAACGCGTAGCCGATAAGGTAGCGGAATTTGGCGGTAGCTGGACTTTTATTATTTCATTTATGCTCTTCCTTTTTGCCTGGATTGCACTTAATGTTTTTATGTTGGCAAACAAAGGATTCGATCCGTATCCGTTTATTCTGTTAAACCTTATTTTATCGTGTATTGCAGCATTACAGGCGCCGGTTATTATGATGAGTCAAAACCGACAGGAAGAAAAGGATAGGGAAAGAGCTAAAAGCGACTATATGATCAATCTGAAGTCAGAATTAGAAATTCGGATGTTACACGAAAAAATAGATCATCTTATTCTGCATCAGGAACAATCGATGTTGGAAATTCAGAAAATCCAGATTGATATGATGAATGATATTATTCGCAGGATGGAAAATAAAAAATAGCTTTATTGAATCTCAATTTTAAAGGAGTCAAGTAATCCTAAAACAGACGGATAAGAAAATTTTGCCTTTGTAATTTTGTTTTTATTCGGGTCGATAGTATAATTTGTTGCCGTTCTGAAATCGGCTTTCTCAAGTAAAGTATTGTCGAAAATGGCTTTTTTAAAATCGCAATTCTGAAATGAAATGCCTGATAAATCAGCATCTGTAAAGTCGACATCCTCTAAAATGCAATTGGAAAACCGGGAGCTTTTTAGCTTTAAACTATAAAAAGAGGCGAGTTTTAAATTGCAGTGATTTAACGTTAGTTGAAATAGAAACGGGTTACAATTATTAAAATGTAAGCCAAGCAACTTACAGTCGGTAAACGTAACATCTTTAAAAGCGCTACCGCTTATATTGGCCATACTAAGGTCACAGTCGGTGAATTCACATTCTAAAAAAGAATAACCGTTAAGAAAGGCATTTCCGAACTGACAATTGATAAATTGACAATGGTCGTATTCTCCTTTTTCTAGAGTAGTTATTTTTTCAAAAACCTGATCTTCAAATATCATATTGTTTCGGTTTAAAATATAAAACCTGCAATTGTTTTCACAATGCAGGTTTTACCAAATATTGAGAAATAATTATTTTAAACTTCCAACCATGTCTTCCGGTTTCACCCAGGCATCGAAATCTTCAGGAGAAACATAACCCAAACGAACGGCTTCTTCTTTTAAAGTAGTACCGTTTTTGTGTGCCGTTTGTGCAATTTCTGCTGCTTTATAATATCCGATTTTCGTATTTAAAGCCGTAACTAACATTAGAGAATTGTCAACCAGTTCTTTGATACGTTTGTGATTCGGTTCGATTCCCTGTGCACAATGTTCGTCAAACGAAATACAGGCGTCTCCTAATAATCGAGCCGATTGTAGGAAGTTAGCCGCCATTAACGGTTTGAAAACGTTTAATTCGTAATGTCCCTGAGTACCACCGATCGTGATAGCTACGTCGTTACCCATTACCTGAGCACATACCATTGTTAAAGCCTCACATTGTGTAGGGTTTACTTTTCCTGGCATAATCGAAGATCCCGGCTCGTTTTCAGGAATAAAAATCTCTCCGATTCCGGAACGCGGACCAGATGCCAGCATACGGATATCATTTGCGATTTTATTTAAAGAAACAGCTAATTGTTTTAAAGCACCGTGTGTTTCCACAATAGCATCGTGAGCGGCTAATGCTTCAAATTTATTTTCAGCCGTTACAAACGGATGACCTGTGAATTTAGCGATATATTCCGCTACTTTTACATCATAACCGTCCGGAGTATTTAATCCGGTTCCGACAGCAGTTCCGCCTAACGCGATTTCTGATAAATGAGAAAGCGTGTTTTTAACGGCTTTTAATCCGTGGTTTAACTGGGCAACATATCCTGAGATTTCCTGTCCAAGAGTTAGCGGAGTAGCATCCATTAAGTGTGTACGCCCGATCTTAACCACATTTTTAAACTCTACTGCTTTTGCATGTAGTGTGTCTCTTAATTTTTCTACACCCGGAATAGTAACTTCTACTACTGCTTTATAAGCAGCGATGTGCATTCCTGTAGGATACGTATCGTTAGAAGACTGTGATTTGTTTACATCATCATTCGCTTTGATAATCTGTTCCCCTTCTCCGATTTTGAAACCGGCTAAAACCTGAGCACGGTTCGCGATTACTTCATTTACGTTCATGTTACTTTGCGTACCTGAACCGGTTTGCCAGATTACCAACGGGAATTCATCCTCTAATTTTCCGGCTAATATTTCATCACAAACTGCTGCGATAGCATCTCTTTTTTCTACCGGTAATACACCTAAATCGTGATTTGCATAAGCTGCTGCTTTTTTAAGATAAGCAAAACCTTCCACGATTTCTTTTGGCATCGATCCGGAAGGACCGATTTTGAAGTTGTTTCTTGAACGTTCTGTTTGAGCTCCCCAGTATTTTTCTGCCGGAACTTTCACTTCACCCATGGTGTCTTTTTCTATTCTGTATTCCATTTTATTGTTGTGTATAAGTTGTTACTGTCGATTTAAAGCGCGGAAAAACCGGTTAATTTCTGAAGGGAATATCCGGCTGTAAAATCCTTTCAAAAATAGGCAATATCGACAGCTTAAAAAAATGAATTAAAATAAATTTCTTATAAATATTGGTTAAGACGATTATTCGGCTTATCTTTGGCAGGTATTCAAAATTCCGGAAAACATGTTTGAATTTCAACAGTATTTAGGCTTTTTACTTTTCTTATGTATCTTAACCATCGGTTTTTGGTTAATGATATTCTTGGTAGGTTTCGTTCAATATTGGCTTGGAGGAGCTATCATAGAAATGATCAAAGAAAAGAGAAATAAAAAGAAAGCAGAATAATTAATTTTATTCAAGATATAAAAGGGAACGTTTTCGTTCCCTTTTTATTTTATATAAAAAAGAGCGCTTTTAAGCGCTCTTTTTTGTTATTAGAAATAGGTGATAGTACGTTCTACTAAAAATTTAGCTTCTCCGTTAATGGAAACGGTCTTTTTAATCCAGTTTCCTTTTTTGTCATATTCGAAATGTGTTTTTCGATCGACTATTAATTTACCGTCTCTTCCGATTGTTTTTTCAACGATTACATTGTTATGGTTGTCATAGGTCAGTAGTTGATGCGTAATTATTTCCTGATTGACAATTTCTTTACGCTCTGTCATATTGTTGTTCGTATCGTATTTGAATTCTTCAATCGATTTACTGTCAATAAAACCATCATAAACACGATTACTGGTCATGTTACCTTTAGCATCGTATGTACGTATTTCCGAGTATTCCTGTTTGTCGTCTTTGTTTAACGTTTCTGTTTCCAGTAAAAGATTTTTAGCCGTGTATTTGTTGTTAATCGTGTATAATCTCTTGTAATCCGGACTTAAACGCTGTTCTGTTAGTATATTATTATTGTTATCATACGTATAAGTGGTAATATACTGTACTGTGGTTTCTTTTTGGAACCCTTTTTCTTCGCGAACTTTGTCATTTGACCCGAAAGTATAGGTTGTTCTTTCAGTCAGGTTGTCTTTTCCGTCAAATCGGCGTACTTCTACACGTTGGTTTTTGATAAAAGTATTCAGGGTTTTTTCAATTTGTTCCCCTTGTGGATTTCTTCGGGTTATAATGGTGTTATTTCCGTTGTCATCCCATGAATATTTGGTTGTAAAAGCACTTCCGGGTTTTACATATTGTGAAATCAGCAGTTTCTTGTCTTTATTAAGAAAGGTAGTTTCTTCCAGTATAACACCGTCAGGTAATATTTTCTTTTCCTCTATAAGGCTTCCGGTAGTATTAAATGCCAGGTTTATATCATATCGGCTTGGGCTTTCTGTAGCGGCTTTTCCTTTTTTACCGTTTTCCAGATTATAGGATTTTTCGGTTACCGACTTTACATTGTCAGTGAGTTTAAAGTCTTTCCAGTTGTTTACGATTTCGGCTTGTTGTTCGTCGTTCTTTTCATCTTTTTTACAGGAGAATAATAAAAATGAAAGTAAAAGCAGGGTATAAGTTGATTTCATTTGGTGTGAATTAATCTTCAAAAATCTATTATTTTTTTGAAAAAGGCAATTATTTATTAAAATTAACAGTTGTAATTTGAGACAGACAAAAAAAATCTGCCTTTTTAGAGCAGATTTTTTTAAAATTATAACAGTGTAAAAGTATGATAAAATTAATAGACTCCGTTTTTCCGTAAAGGTTGCTTTGATTTGTAACTTTTTTTTATAAAAAAATAAAACAAGTTCTGTTTATATTGTAGTGTTAGTGAAATAAAAGAAGTGAAATACTTTAATAACAGTGTGTTATATTTTGTTTTAAACCAAAGAAGACTACAACTATTTTTTAATTTATTTGAATGCTATTGCCTGTTTTGGCAGCGGTAAATTGATTGCGATATTCCGAAGGTGTCTTATTTTCAAATCGTTTAAAAAATTTAGTAAAATTTGACGGATCAAATGTTAGCAGGGCGGCAATTTGTGCAATTGACATTTTAGAATCCGATAACAAGCGCTTGGATTCGTCCATGATTCTTTTTTCAAAGAAATAGCAGGGTGATTTTCCCGTTTCCATTTTGATGGTAGTGCTGAGGTGTACCGGATGAATGCACATAATGGCAGCTATGTGTTTTATTTCATACATCGTATCGCTATGGCCTTCCAGTATGCTGTCAATATGACGATTAACCTGATCAATAAACTCAAGTGTGATTTCTTCTTTTCGGCTACTGTATTTTAACGGTAATTTTGTCATTGTTAAAGTTTAAATTGCTCAGATAGTATTAAATTAAAAAAATCCGCATAAAGCGGATTTTAATTTATTTTTTGATCTTAGCTTGTGCTTCGTCATATTTTTTAGAAACAGCGTCCCAGTTAATCAGATTAAAGAAAGCGGTTATATAATCGGCTCTTTTGTTCTGGTAATTGAGGTAGTAAGCATGTTCCCATACATCCATACCTAAAACCGGTGTTCCGGAAATACCAACATTTGGCATTAGCGGGTTGTCCTGATTCGGAGTGCTTCCTACTACTAGGTTACCGGCTTTATCAACCACTAACCAAGCCCATCCGGAACCGAATTGTTTTGCACCGGCATCAGAAAATTGTGTTTTTAAATTTTCAAAGGAACCGAATGTTTTAGTAATAGCGTCAGCTAATGCTCCTTTAGGTTCGCCACCTGCTTTCGGAGCCATTATTTCCCAATATAAATTGTGATTGTAATAACCTCCGGCATTGTTACGAACGGCTTTATTTTCCATATCCAGTTTTGTCAGGATATCTTCAATTGTCAGTTTTTCCAGTGGTGTACCGGTAATGGCTTTATTTAAATTGTTAGCATAACCGACATGATGCTTGGAATAATGTATTTCAACGGTTTTGGCATCGATATAAGGAGCTAATGCATCATAAGCATACGGTAATCCTTTCATCTGGAAAGTACCGGGATCTGCTTTTACGTCCGCTGGATTGCCAACAGGAGTTGCGCTTTTCGTTTGTTCTACCGGATCCGGAATTTCAACTACTTCTTCAAGCTTGTTTTTGTCTTTACAGGAAAAAAGCAGAGTTGAAAAAAGGAAACCGGCAATAAGTATTCTTGAATTTTTCATGGCTTATTGATTATTGAATTAACGGTTTCGATATATAGTTTTTTGGCTTCATCAGGTGATAAATGGCGGACCTGCATCCAGGCGTTCATTTTAAAAGCATCTCTCAGGTCTTGTGGCTCCTGATGTTGTTTTGGTCTGTTTGTGCCTGATATGGCCTGTTTGTAATAGGCATAGAGACGCAACATGACATCTTGAGGTAAGCCTTCGGTCATATTGGATGCTTTTTCAAAAGCTTCCTGAAATTGCGTATCTAAACTTTGATCGGTCATTATTGTTTTTTTGCAATGATCGTTTTGCCGCCAACGGCCTTCTCATTTAATTTGACATTAACTTCCGTACCTAAAGGTAAGTATAAATCTACTCTTGAACCAAATTTAATAAAACCGGCATCAGTTCCCTGAACTACCTGCATACCTTCTTGTGCATAGTTTACGATTCTTCGTGCCAATGCGCCGGCAATCTGACGGTAAAGAATTTCTCCGTAGATACGATTTTCTACAACAACTGTAGTTCTTTCGTTTTCCTCACTGGCTTTCGGATGCCATGCAACCAGATATTTACCGGGATGATATTTGCTGTATTTTACAATTCCGTTTACGGCATAACGCGTTACGTGCACGTTAATAGGTGACATAAAAATGGAAACCATCAACCGTTTGTCTTTGAAATATTCAGGTTCGTATACTTCTTCGATAACAACAACTTTTCCGTCTACCGGAGCGATAATGTGATTGTCATCGATTACTACATCTCTTTTCGGATTTCTGAAAAATTGTAAAACAAGAACCAGCATGATTAATGCGAGTACCTGAATGGCTTTTTGTAACCACAGGATACTGATAAATTCACCGGCCAAAATAGCTGTGGCAGCAACCAAAAAGGTTGTAATTAGAATAATTTTAGCGCCTTCTTTATGAAACATAATTTAAAATTTGATAAAACAAATAAAGAAATGGTATTGCAAATATAACACTATCTAAGCGATCTAAGATACCGCCGTGTCCGGGCATAATCTTTCCACTGTCTTTTACACCGGCTGTTCTTTTGAATTTTGACTCAATTAAGTCGCCAATCGTTCCGAAAAAGCCTACAATAAGTCCTGTCATGATCCAGGTAACAGGGGAGAAGAAGGTGAAATAAAGGCTTAGAATATAACTTCCGACCATAGTAAATACTAATCCGCCGATAAAACCTTCAATTGTCTTTTTAGGGGATATACGTTCGAAAAGTTTCGTCTTTCCGAAAGATTTTCCGACTATATAGGCAAAGGTATCGTTAGTCCATATCAGGATAAAAATTCCGATGATGATTTGCGGATTAAACGTATTGTTGATAAAAGGTAGTTTCATCAACAACACAAAAGGTAATATGATATAACCGAATAATTTTACATATTTAGACGATTTGTCACCGCGAACCGGACGGGAAGATCCGAACAGATCCATCATCAGATTTACGGATACAAATAAAGTGGCAAGGCACAGCGCTGTATCGGTATAAAAAGAATTGATACGGAAAACAACAAACAATACATATGCTCCCAATCCTAATATAACCGGTAAGGCGCTTTTGAGATGAATTAATTTGCAGAATTCCACTACGGCAATGAGTAGGAATATACCGAAAAGTAAAGTAAAACTTACTTCAGAAAACAGTGTAGCTGATAGTAATAAGGCTATATAAACAAACCCTGAAAGGGCCCTGATAATACTTTCCCGCATGTTACAAATCTTCTAAAAGCAATAAGTATAAGTTTTTAGGACAACTTCCGTATTGCAGAAAATCCTCTTCTTTTGCTTTTTCGAAATATTTAAAAGTGGTGATATTGGTTGGGTATTCTTTGTCGTATTTTCGTTTAATTTCCCGTAATCCATCGCTTTTGTTGGCTAGGATCTGGCTTGTTGTTGCCAGGATGACGATATTGCTTGGTAGGTCGTTCGGTTTGTTTTGGCGTAATTGATTGGAAGAAAACAGGATAGAACCTTCGTCAGCAATAAGGTTTTCGCAGCTGGCAAATAAAAATTTAGGATTTTTAGGATGGTCGTGAATCAGTTTATTTTCGTCAAGAAGACTGAAAAGTTTAGGCTCCAGACAAATTACTTCGCTTTCAAACCAATCGTTTTCAACTAAAATATTTTCAAACTGTTCGTGTACTTCCGTTAAATTTTCACAATACAAAAACTTACCTCCATTTTTTTTGAAATTGAAAGTAAATTGCTCATCTATTGGCATCTCAATCTCGGGATGATATTGGCTCAATTCGGGCTCTTTCTCCTCCTTTGAAGCATCATTCGCACTGCCGAAAAGTTTTTTAAAAAGACTCATAAAAATAGGTCAGATCTTTGTTTTTTGCACTTGAAATCAATCAAAGATAAAAAAATCTTAATTCAATTTTACAATCGAATTAAGATTTTTATATAAAATGTTATAATTATTTTTCTTATGATTCAGTAACTACTTCATTTTCTGTTTTTTCATGTGGACGCTGTCCGAATATGGCTTCCAGGTCATCTTTGAAAATCACTTCTTTTTCAATCAGAATATCGGCTAGCTGATTCAATTTTTCCTTATTATCATTAAGGATCTGGATAGCTCTGTTGTATTGTGATTCGATTAAATCGGAGATCTCTTTATCAATGATTTTAGCCGTTTCTTCAGAATATGGTTTTGAGAAATTATATTCACTTTGACCCGATGAATCGTAGTAAGTGATGTTTCCTAATTTATCATTTAAACCGTATACCGTTACCATAGCACGAGCTTGTTTGGTTACTTTTTCAAGGTCACTTAAAGCACCGGTCGAAATTTTGTTGAAAATAACTTTTTCAGCGGCACGACCTCCCATAGTAGCACACATTTCGTCTAGCATTTGTTCCGGTCTTACGATAAGTCGTTCTTCCGGTAAATACCAGGCAGCGCCAAGACTTTGTCCGCGCGGTACAATGGTTACTTTTACTAACGGAGCTGCGTGTTCTAACATCCAGCTTACAGTAGCATGACCGGCTTCGTGAATGGCAATCGCACGTTTTTCTTCCGGTGTAACGATTTTGTTTTTCTTTTCCAATCCGCCTACGATACGGTCTACCGCATCCAGGAAGTCTTGTTTGTCCACTGCTTTTTTACCTTTTCGGGCAGCAATAAGAGCCGACTCATTACAAACGTTAGCAATATCAGCACCAGAGAATCCCGGAGTTTGTTTTGCCAGGAATTCGGTATCCAGTTCTTCCGATTTCTTTAACGGTTTTAAATGAACTTCAAATATTTCTCTACGCTCACGGATATCCGGAAGATCAACATAAATCTGTCTGTCAAAACGTCCGGCACGCATTAAAGCTTTGTCCAAAACATCAGCACGGTTAGTTGCAGCCAATACGATTACGTGTGTATTGGTTCCGAAACCGTCCATCTCAGTTAATAACTGGTTTAAGGTGTTTTCACGTTCATCATTAGATCCGGAGAAATTGTTTTTTCCACGGGCTCTACCAACCGCATCAATCTCGTCAATAAAGATAATCGAAGGTGATTTTTCTTTGGCTTGCTTGAATAAGTCTCTTACACGGGAAGCTCCGACACCCACAAACATTTCTACGAAATCCGAACCGGATAAAGAGAAAAACGGTACTTGTGCTTCACCTGCAACAGCTTTAGCTAATAAAGTTTTACCGGTTCCCGGAGGTCCTACTAATAAGGCTCCTTTCGGGATTTTACCACCGATACTGGTATATTTTTCAGGGTTTTTAAGAAACTCAACAATTTCCTGAATTTCTTCTTTTGCACCTTCTAATCCGGCAACATCCTTAAATGTTACCTTAATATCGTTCTTTTCGTCAAACAGACGGGCTTTGGATTTTCCGATTGAGAAAATCTGTCCGCCACCGCCACCGGCGCCACCACCTGACATTCTTCGGAACATAAATAACCAAAAGGCAATGATCAAAATGATAGGCAAGAAATTGATCAATATATCACCCCAGTTGCTTTCCGGTTCGGAAGAGTAATCGTTTAGTTTTCCTTCCAAACGGGCTTCTTCCAGTTTCTTCTGGAAAAGTTCACTGTTAGTACCGATGTCCAATGTATAATGCGGACCGGTGTTATCTTTTCCTAACAGGTTTTTCTTTTCTATTTTTTCATGAGTCTTGCTGTTAAGTGCTTCTTTTTTCAAATACACCTGCGCGGTATTTTTGTTAAAAACTACTTTTTCAACCTGACCGGAGTCCAGATATTGATAAAATCGGGATAATGAAGTAGGTTTTACTTCCTGAAAATTAGTCCCGCTTGAAACAAGTTGTATCGCAATTAGAATCAAAAGCACAGCACCATAAATAACCCATGGGCTTATTCTGATCTTTGAAGGATTTGGTTTTTTATCTTTTGACATGTGAAATGTGGATGTTAGTATTTGTTTTCAATGGAAGTGATCCTAGCGTCACCCCACAGGCTTTCAATGTTGTAGTACTCGCGGATGTGTTTTTGGAAAACATGTACTACAATGCTTACGTAGTCCATTAAAATCCATTCTCCGTTTTCAGTACCTTCAACATGCCAAGGTTTATCTTTTAGTTCCTTGGAAACAATTTTTTGTATCGAGTTGGCAATTGCGTTAACCTGTGTATTGGAATTACCGTTACAGATTACAAAATAATCACATACGGTATTTTCGATCGCTCTCAGATCCAGAATATCTATATCATTACCTTTTACTTCTTCTACTCCTTTAATGATGTTAGCTAACAGATCATCATTGTTAATATCTTTTTTTGCCATTTATTATTTTATATATTTTCGCAAAGTTATCAATTTTTGTCTTTATTTTTGAACCTTAACACAAGATTAGCGATATAAAGTTATTTATTTTTATGAATATTATCAAACTCGATGCCACATCTTCTACAAATGATTTTTTAAAAGATTTACTGACAAAACAATTTGTAGAAAACTTTACGGTTATTGTTGCGGAACATCAGACCAAAGGGAAAGGGCAAATGGGGTCGGAATGGACAGTTGAATTAGGTAAAAACTTGACTTTTAGTGTTTTGGTTAGGGATTTACTGTTGGATATTCAAGGGATTTTTCATTTGAATGTCGCTGTTGCTGTTAGTATAATTGAAGGATTGGAAACATTCAATATTGGCGGATTAGCGATTAAATGGCCTAACGACATTTTGGCAGAGAGTAAAAAAATCGGTGGCATACTGATTGAAAATAGCATCAAACGTAACGGGGAGATCTTTTCGATTGTAGGAATAGGGCTAAATGTGAATCAGGAACGTTTTGAAAACCTCCCGAAAGCAGCTTCTCTTTTGAGTGTTACCGGACGATTGTTTGATAAAGAAGCGGTAATGCTGGCTATTTTGAATAACCTTAAACGAAACCTGTCGCTTTTGCAGGCTAAAGAATACGAATTACTGTGGCAATCGTATGACAGCCGACTGTTTAAAAAAGGGATTCCTATGCCTTTTGAAGCCGGTGATAGTTCTCATTTTATGGGAATTATCCAGGGAGTGACTCCAAACGGTAAGCTTGAAGTACTCCTTGAAGATAATTCTGTTAAGACATTTGATATTAAAGAGGTAAAATTGCTGTATTGATTTTACCGGACAATGATTTCGTATTTCTGTAATAATCCTTTTAAACCTTCTTTTGAAAACTGAGCTTTACGCAGTTTGGTTTTTTCCGGATCGATCGTGAAATTATAACTGGTCAGAAAGTCAGCTTTTTCAGCAATCGAATCAGTAAAAATTGCTTTGTGTAAGTTGCAATTGTCAAACAAAACTTCGGTTAAATCTGTTGCCATAAAATCAACGGCAATCATACTGCAATTGGTAAATGACATTTTTTTTAGCTTTAGTGCGTAAAATTTGGCATAATCCAACTGGCAGTCTTTAAAATGAAATTCAAATAACAACTGATCTGTCATGGCAAAATTCACATCCGTAAAATCACAGTGATTAAATACGGCATTTCGTAAGCCAACATAATTGATCTGAGCTTCTCTGAAATTGCAGTTGTTAAAAATACAATCGGTAAAAACGACTCCTGAAAAATTACAGTCAGTAAAATTGCAATCCGTAAAAGTGCATTCTTCAAATTCTTTATACTTAATCTCGTTTTCGGAATAATGTAGGTTGTTAAAGTCGGTATTAAATATAAAATCGTTATTTGTCATTCAAAATAGGGTTGTTTAAGTAGGTTTTTTTCACGGGCTATTCTTTTTGGTTTTCTAAGTGAATCCGTTCCAGAATGTCTCGGTCAATTGGTTTGCATAAGTAGCCTACGATTTCTGAGAAACTGTTAGCTTTTTCGCGATCTTCGTTAGCAATGGAGGAACTGGCTATGTAAATGGCGGATTTTTTTTCGAACTTGAAATCAATCCGTCGCAACTCATTCATAAAGGCCCAGGCATCCATTTCCGGCATGTCGATGTCTAGTAGGATAACATCGGGAAATTCCTCGGCACTTTGAATTGCTTTTAATGAGTCGATAGCAACTTTTCCATTTTTGTAACTCAGAATCTGACTAAATAATTGACTTTTCTCAATTATTTTCTTTGTAATTAATTGATAAATGGGGTCATCATCAATTATACAGATACTTTTTGGGGCGTTCATCTGAAATATATTTTAAAAGTTGTTCCTTCGTCTAATGTACTTTTAACGACTATTTTTCCTCCCATAGCATCAATCTGGTTTTTCGAAATGAATAAACCTATTCCTCTTGCATCAGCGTGATTGGTGAATGTTTTGTACATTCCGAATAGTTTTTCTCCGTTTTTCTCCAGATCAATTCCGATTCCGTTATCGGTAATTTCCAATACGGTTTTCCCTTCTTCCTGATACGATTTCATATCGATCACAGTTTGTCTGTCAGGGTGTCCGTAGCGAATGGCATTCGATATAAAGTTAAGTAATATACTCTCTAAATAAGCAGGATTGTATTTAACTTCAATGTCTTTGTTTACTTCGTTGTGAATGATTACATCATTTTTGAGTAGTTGTTCCCGAAGTACATCCAGTGTTTTGTTTATATATTTCTTTAAATTAAGGGGTTCAATGATCAGGTTGATGTTTGTCTGAATCGTAACAACTTCGTTCAGATTGTTCATCGTTTCGTTTAGTACGGATGAAACCGATTTTAATAACTGAATCATTTCGTCTCTTTCTTCGTCGGAATCAGCAGTCTCAATCAGATTGGAAATCGATTGAATGTTGCTGGTGTGAGAGCGAAGATTGTGTGAAACGATATAAGAGAAGTTCAGTAATCGTTTGTTTTGTTCCGTAACCAGATGAAGGGTATTGTTTAATTCGATTTCGGCCATTTTGGCTTTTGTGATATCAATCATGATACCGCGTAGGGTAACGGCAATATCGTTTTCAACCACAACGCTTACGATGTCGCGAAGCCATACGATTTCTCCGTCTTTGCGAATCATACGATATTCGAAGTCGTGTTGTCTCTTTTCGTAGGTGTAACGTGACATAAAGGCAATAACCCATTCTTTGTCGTCCGGATGAACATGATTGATCCAGAATGACGGTACGCCCAACCATTCTTCCGGTGTATAACCCAGTATGTCTTCTACTTTGCGACTGATAAAAGTAAAGTCGAAAGTATTCGGATCGCCTTCCCACACAATTCCGTCAATTGTATTGATCAACGATTCTATTTTTTGTTGGGATTTTAAAATTACCTCTTCCGAATTTTTACGTTCTGTGATGTCTTCAGTAGAAACCAAAACGCGCTCCAGTGTTTTTTCATATTCCGGAACAACACTCCAGCGGAAGTGGATGTGTTTGTGCTGGTTGTCCATGAATTTTACCTGAGAATCACCTGTAATGTGGTTTTGTCGCTGAGTAATAGCGATTAACTGTTTGGAGAAAATCGGAATGGATTCATCGTCAAAAATAGTGCTCAGTTTTCCTTTTAGGATATTTTTATCTTTTACCGAATGTAAGGCTAGGCACATATTGTTAACATCGATAACTTTAACTAATGATAAGCATTTGCGAATGACATCGATATTGTTTTTTAAATACTGCTCCACTTCATCACGACTCATGTCCATCAGTCCTAACTCGGTAAGGTAGTGTTTTACTTCGGAGAAGTCTTCTTCCCAAAGCGGAATAGGAGAGTTGTTGAATAAGCTTTTGAAACGTTTTTCACTTCGTTTAATACGATCCTGCGCTTCTTTTTTATCGGTAATGTCTTCGATAATTCCGATATGTGAAGTTGGTTTTTCACCTACTGACCATAACGGTGTAATGGTTACGCTGGCCCATACAATATTGCCGTCTTTATGGAAGAAACGTTTTTCAAGTCCGAATTCCCGGATAACACCTCTTTTTAAAAGACGCATTTTTTTAAAATCATTTTCGAGATCATTCGGATGAGTGATCATCATATAATCCATTTTACTGATTTCGTTCGTTTCATAGCCGAGCATCTGACAAAAACGTTCGTTGGCTTCAATAAAAGTTCCGGAGTTAGAGTCGATATGGGCAATCCCGATTGCCGCTTGTTCGAAAATGGATTTGAACTTAATTTCACTTTTCATTAAACGAAGCGCCTGTGAATGTACAAGTCGCTGTAGTTCGGATGGACGTTTCAGTAAGCTGGTAGTAAACAATCCGCAGATCAGTGACAATACAATCGCCAAAATAGCGATAGGTATTAATTGTTTGATCAGGTAATAATTGTTTGTAGTGATAAGATATAATTTCCAGTCGCCGTCAGGAAAGGCCACTGTTAGATGTGTTTTATTAGCAAAACTCTTTTTGTTCGGAAGGAAAAATTCTTCTTTTCCGGTTACCGGATCCGTTTTAGAAAACTGAAAATAATATTTATCGGTAGAAAATGTTTTAATTCCGGATGTTTCCAGAAAGGTGTTGAATTTGATAACGACAGAACAAAATCCCCAGAATTTATTTGATTTGAATACCGGATACCAGCCTACAATTCCTTTTCCTCCTTGTTTTAATTCCAGTGGACCGGCATAATATATTTTTTTATTTTTGATGGCTTTTAATGCCCATTTATTTGCTTTAGAAGAATTCAGGATGTTGTAATCGATAACCGATTCGTTGCCTTTTAACGGATAAACGTATTTTATAATACCGTTTGGAACGAGCTCTATTGCATCGATATTGGGATTGGAGTCGACTAATTGTCTGCCGATTTCGTCAAAATTGCTGGGGTTTCCGTTGTCGTCAATTGTCATAGCCAGTGTTAGTGTGCTAATATGACTGTTTTTAAGCGATTGTTCAATGTTTTGATGAACAACATTCAGAATGCTGCTCATTTCGCGTTGCTCGCTTTCTTTGATAATCTGATACCGTAAAAAAAGAATTAAATTCGAAATTAAAAACAGGAGTGTAAAGACCAATATCCCAGTCGTTTTTGGTCTTGATAAAAACCAACTGATGAGAATTGTAATTTTTTTATCCAGATTCATTGGAGCTGCCTTTGGGGGTGGGTGTTAAAACTTTATAAATTTATAAAAAATGCAAATAAATGAATTATAAAAAGTGCAAAATACTCATTATTTCACAACAAAAGTTTGATTTGAATAAAAAAAAAGCTCATCATAAAGATGAGCTGATGTTGTGACCTCGACAGGATTCAAACCTGTAACCTTCTGAGCCGTAATCAGATGCGCTATTCAGTTGCGCCACGAGGCCTTTTGTTTTTACGGGTGCAAATATAGGGACAAATATGTAACTTGCAAATAAAATCGCAATAAAATTAAAAAAAAAATGATGTTAAAAGAGTATGTACGTGATATTCAGGATTTTCCTAAAAAAGGAATTTTGTTCAAAGATATCACTCCGCTATTAGCGAGTCCGGAAGCAACGAATGTGTGTCTTCAAAAATTAACAGAAAAGCTCAAAAATGTAAAAATTGACAAGGTGGTCGGAGTGGAAAGCCGCGGTTTTTTCTTCGGAACATTATTAGCGCATGAGCTGCAAGCTGGATTTGTTCCGGTACGAAAGGCCGGAAAGTTGCCGTTCACGACTGTATCGGCTTCCTATGAGCTGGAATACGGTACTGATACGTTGGAAATCCATGCCGATGCCATTCAAAAAGGAGATAAGGTGCTAGTACATGATGATGTATTGGCTACCGGCGGTACAATTAAAGCCGTTTGTGAGCTTGTAGAAGCTTTAGGAGGCGAAATTGTTCAGGTAAGCTTCCTGATGGAATTGTTATTCCTGAACGGAGGGGATAAAATTAAAGCTTATGACCGATTCGCGGTTATGGAGTATTAGTTTAAAGCTCGTGTTGTGACATAATAACGCCAGGCAATAATAAGTTTCTGGAAAGCGGTTGCTTTCGACAAATCAAGATTTTGTTTGCTATAGCTTGGCAAAATGATTTTATTGATTCGGGCTAGTGTTTTAAACATAATGCTTTGGTTTTGATAAAGATAAAAAAAAACGACCAATAATTTGGTCGTTTTTTTTAGTCATTATTGCGTAGTGCGCGTTCGCGATCTTTTCGGGCTGCTTCTAAAATTTTGTCTCTTTCTTTTAAAGCTTTATCACGTTCTTTCATGGCTTCTCTGTGGGCCTTCATGGCGATTTTTTGTTCTTTCATGGCTTCGACCTGAGCTTTCATTGCAATTTCGTGACCTTTCATGGCTTCTTCGTGTGCTTTCATGGCTTCAACTCGAGCACGGTCAATTTCCGGTTTGGCTTTTTCTATAGCGATACGAGCGTCTTCTAAAGCTTTTCTGGCGATTTCTTTTGTATCGATATTCAAATCTTCATCACTCCATACTTTATCGCCGTTAACGTACACTACAGATCCCCGGCTAGACGATGAAGATGTGGATGTAGTGGTTACTTTTCCGTTTTTAATGATCACTGAAGAAGAACTTTTAGTAGCTGGCGCTGTCGGAGCGGCAGGAGCTGCCGGTGGACTTACCGGGCTTATTGCATTCGGCGGTGATGGTGGGCTTGGCGGACTAGGAGGTGAAGGCGGGCTTAATAAATTGCTTAAATAATCACCTAATGATTCATCTTCTGATAAGTCGGCTGCATCATTGATTTGCGTTTTAACAGCTGTTCTGCCTGATGCATGTCGTTCTTTGGCATCGGAACTAAAACCGATTTTAGTTTTACCGTTGTCATCGGTTTTTTTGACAAAACGAATCGGATTTATCGGATCATTACTGTCAATTTGTGTAATACCGTTGTTGCCGTCTTTGTCTTTGTATTCGATCTTAATACGGATGATTTCACCTTGTTTGTTGCGTTTTACTTTGGAATACTTTAAATTAATGTTGTATTCTTTTTTAAGTAATGCTACATTGTTTTTTAGTTGATCATCTGTTGTGTTTTTGTCAACGATTACAGTAACATTGTCACCCGGTTCGGAAGGTGTGTTGTTGGCTTGTAATGTTGCGGTGGTTTGCTTTTCCTGCGCCAGGACTTTTACCTGGAACTGTAGGATAAAAAAGGCCAGTAGCGGAAGGATGATTAGGTACTTCCACAGATTCCTTTTTCGGGACTGGTTGGTGTTTAACATAACGATTCGTTTTTTGATTAATGATTGATAAAAATGATTGGTGATGGCAATGCATTGGGTTTGCATTGTTACTTTTACTAATGTCTTTTGATAGGCTTTGATGTCGTTTACCACTTTGGTTGCTTCGGCATCGGCAATGAATTCCAGATTTTGGGCAATCGCTTTTTTGTAAAGCCAGATTACCGGATTAAACCAGAAAAGGATACAGAAAAACTGTGCAATCATCATGTCTAATGAATGTTTCTGACGACTGTGGATTTTTTCGTGCTCAATAATATCGGTTAATTCGTTTTCTTGTAACAGCTTGGAATTGTATACGATATAGTTGAAAAATGAAAAAGGGGATTGTACTTTTTCGGTGTCAATAAAATGAAAATTATTACGGGTTATAGCTTTGGGTTTTTCGAGTATTTTTTTAAGGGAACGATACTCAAATAACGCCCGAATACAAAATATTAGAATACCGATGCAGTATAAAGCGACAAACAAATAGTGATAATTGATTTCAAAACCGGAGTTTGTCGTGGTTGCTAAAAGGTTGTCTTCCGTGCAATATTCATAGGCAACTGAAGCAAGTGGATCGCGTTTTACCCAAACAATTTTTGTAAATGAGATCAGCGGAAGTAAAACAGAAGTTAACAGTCCTGATAATAAATAACCGCGATTGGCATTAAAAAACGTTTCTTTTCGTAAAAAGAAGTGATACGCCAGAAAAAATACGGTTGTTAATACTGTTACTTTTAAAATATAAATACCAAATGCTTCCATATAGGCCTATTTTTTTTCGATCATATCTAAAATTTCGCGAAGTTCGTCCGCACTGATTTTCTCTTCTTTAGCAAAAAAAGAAACCATACTCTTGTAGGAATTGTTGAAATAGTTTTCAATGGCATTATTCATAAAACTCTTCCGGTAATCTTCTTTTTTTACTATCGGATAATATTGATGGGTGTTTCCAAATGCCTTATGTGACACATATCCCTTTTCTTCCAGATTTCGGATAATGGTGGATAAGGTGTTGTAATGTGGCTGATCGTCTTTGATTTCAGCTAATACCTCTTTTACGAACGCTTTTTCAAGTGTCCATAAAATTTGCATTACTTCTTCTTCTTTGTTTGTTAATTTCTGCATGATAATCAATTTCTAATAAAACCGGATTTTGATTTCCGATTTGGATAAAACAAATGTATAACTATATTTTTAGTTTTGCAACTATAAAAATAGTTAAATAACTAAAAAATCAGTTTTTTAAATGTAATGTATTGTTTTATAGTGTTTTAGTTGTTTTCTGATTTTACAATTTTTAAAAGCCAGATACCGACTAACGCTGCTATTGCGGCAAAAGTTCCCATAAAAATCCAGTTGGTGGTGTAGTTGTAACGGGATATTATTTCCATTCCGGTTTTGGAACTCATAATATGTGCCATACTAAAACTCATCGTGTATAAAGCCATATAACGACCTTCGTGTCCTTTTGGGGCGCGACTCATTGCGAAGGAATTGGAAAATGGAAAAGCAAACATTTCGCCAAATGTGATCAAAACTAAATTGATCACCAGTATACCAACCCAACCTTTTAATAGTAAGGCGTAAAAACCAAAAGCGATAAAAAGCGACCCGAAAAATATGATCTTAATTTTTTCTACTTTTTTGCGCTCAAAATAACCGACAAGCGGCATTTCAAAAAGAAAAATAAGCAGACCGTTAATCGACATCAGTAAGCCGGTTTGGAATTCAGTTAGCCCGTATTGTTCGTTATGATATAACGGTAGCGTACTGAAAAACTGAAAGAATACCATAGCTGAAGCAAAGCTGATAAATAGAAATAGCCAAAATGGTTTATCACTGAATACCGATTTTACAACCTGATTTTCATCGGCATGATGAATGACTTTCTCTCTTTTTTTCTCTTTTACCAATAAACGGAATAATAAAATGGCGGTGATACAGGAAATACCGTCAATCCAGAAAAGACCTTTGTATCCGATCCCCATAATAATAAGACCACCTAAAGCCGGTCCGGCGGCAAATCCCAGATTAACGGCTAGACGAACAAGGGTTAAGGCCCGGGTACGGTTTTCCGGTCGGGCGTATGTATTTAATGAAACAAACATGGCCGGTCGAAACATATCAGCAATGATCATTATAGCAAACATAGCCAGACAGAGTCCTTTAAAGCTGGTTACAAATTGTAAGCTTATAAATAAGAGTCCGCTTGTAAATAAACTGAAAATCATAATCCGGTAAAATCCGATTTTGTCGGATAATTTTCCGCCCAACCACGAACCGATCATCGATCCGCAACCAAAGCTCACCATAACCCAACCGACCTGATGATAATCGAAATGAAGATCTTCTTTCAGGTATTTGGAAAGAAACGGAAGGACCATCGTTCCGGCTCGGTTAATAAAGGTAATTAGAGTCAGAATCCATATCTCGCGTGAAAATCCTCTGAAATTATTGATATAACCGGAGAAAACTTTTTGTAACATATAAGGGGAGCTAAAGGTCAAATTTACAAACTATTTCGGTGCATAAAGGGTTACAGTTGTAATTTAATAATGAAATAATAAGGGCGGTTTCGGACTTCGGATTTTTGATTATTTTTGCAGCATCTGTTTCTTAAGCAATCAGATACTTAATAGCATGAAAAAAATAGTATTTATAATATTGGGAATTGTACTGCCAATGACGGCTTTTTCACAATGTGATCCGGCATCGGTATCGGAATTCCAAAAAAAGATGAATGCTGAGTTTGCCGACCCGGAACATTCACCGTTAAAAGAGAAGGATATAAAAGTGTTTCAATCGCTGGATTTCTTTCCGGTTGATATGAAATATTGTGTAACGGCCCGATTGGTAAAAACAACAAAAGAAAAGCCGTTTGCAATGCCTACGACCGGAAAAAGAACACCGTTATATGTAAAATACGGTGAGTTGTTTTTTACACTTGACGGAAAAGAGTTTAAACTGGCTATATATCGCAATCTGGAATTAGCAAAAAGGGACGAGTTTAAAAAGCATTTGTTTTTACCGTTTACCGATTTGACGAGTGGCGTGGAAAGCTACGGAGGCGGTCGTTATATTGATTTGGAAATCCCGGAGGGCGATACGATGACAATCGATTTTAATAAAGCCTATAATCCGTATTGCGCGTATAATGAAGGATATTCTTGCCCGATTCCGCCACAGGAAAACGATTTGAAAACCGAAATCAAAGCAGGCGTTAAAGCTTTTCATAAATAATGTTGTATAATCTGCATACACATAAAGCATCCGGAGCATCCGGAGTTTTGGAAATTGTAAATCAATATCCGAATGAATTTGATTCCAATGCTACATTTTATTCAATCGGGATTCATCCGTGGTATATAAATGACGATCGATTACAAGAGGATTTGGAGACAATCGAAAAACGACTTTTGGATGAAAATTGTCTGGCATTGGGCGAATGCGGATTGGATAAACGTATTGAAACCGATTTTAACAAACAACTTTCGGTTTTTGAAAAGCAATTGGAGTTAATTCAAAAACAGCCGAAACCGGTTATTTTACATTGTGTTGCGGCTTATCAGGAGGCAATAGCGGTAAAAAAACAAATGAAGCTGGAAGTTCCGATGATCATTCATGGATTTTCGAAAAATTATCAGGTCGCGCGATCGCTTCTGGATAATGGATTTTATTTGTCTTTCGGAAAATACCTGTTGCGTAATCCGGAGTTGGAAAGTGTGTTTAAAGCGGTGCCGGATGACCGGTTTTTTCTGGAAACGGATATGGTAGAAGAGACTATTTTTCAGGTATATGAAAAAGCGGCTTCTATTAAAGGCGGTACTGTTGAGGCTATAGTGGAACAAAATTTTAAGAATGTATTTAATAACAATAAATAAAAAATAAATGGCTGAATGGACAGAACGGGCAGAATTGCTGTTTAAGAAAGAAGGACTTGAAAAATTAAAAAATGCGAATGTACTGGTTGTCGGTATGGGTGGTGTCGGATCATTTGCTGCGGAATTTATTGCCAGAGCGGGAGTAGGAAAGATGACAATTGTTGACGGTGATGTTGTGGATATTACTAATATTAACCGTCAGTTACCGGCTTTGCATTCTACAGTCGGAAAACCGAAAGTAACGATTGTTGGCGATCGTTTAATGGATATTAACCCGGAATTAGCGCTTACAAGAATACAGGAATTTTTATCGCCGGAAAGAGCTTTTGAACTGATTACACCGGAATTTGATTATGTGTTGGATTGTATTGACAGTATTACGCCTAAATTGAATCTGATAGTAGCGGCAAAACGTAAGAAAGTAAAAATCATCAGTAATATGGGAGCCGGAGGAAAATTTATGGCTAGCAAAATTGTGGTGAAAGATATCAGTAAAACAGATGTATGTCCGTTAGCTAAAACAATCCGTAAGCGCTTGAAGAAAGAAGGAATTTCTACAGGAGTTAAAGCTGTTTTTTCGACTGAAACACCGGATGAAACAAGTTTAAAAATGACCGATGGATTGAACTTTAAAAAATCATTTTACGGAACGAATAGCTGGATGCCGGCTTTATTTGGGTTACATTCTGCTGAGACAGTGGTACGTTATCTTTTAAAAGACAAATAAGAGAAACCTTTTTAAAAAAGATAAGAAAATGAAAAAAGTCCTTCAATTGAAGGACTTTTTTTATAGCTATTCTGCTGTTTCTTTTGCTGTTGCCGGTGGAGGTGGTACCGGTTTTGGATTTGGTGTTACCGTTGGTGCCGGTTTTGGTTTTGCGGTAATCGGGATAAAAATCTCCGTTATCCATTCCGAAGGTTTACGACTTTGTAACGGGCCGACTTTATAAACTTCAAGGTATTTACCGTTAGGATCTTCCATCCATTTGTTTTTGGTGATCTCGGCATACGTTTTGTCCCATGCTTCTTTGCTATGCGAATAGTCACCGCTTAAAGTCGTTTTTAATGCTAAATACGGAATTAATTCTCCGGTTGCAATGTCGCTTCCCTGAGCGGTAAAAATCTCTTCTTTTACCGGAAGACAAACGGAAAAATCAACCTGGTTGGCCGCTTTATCATATTTGTTGTAGATAACAAAAGCACTTCCGTTTAGTGAAATGTTGTTGTCCTGTGCAAATTTCTTAAGATTGGTAAACATCGGTGCCATTAAACCGGTAAGCTCCGGAATTTTACAGGTTGCCGATTGTTTGATATAATACGTTCCGGCTTTTTTAACCAGTCCGTTAATTTTGATATTGTATTCTTTTAATTCTTTCACCAATACATTGTCGATATTTTCCAGTCCTTTTTGGAACATCGGACCTAACATTCTGTCAGAACCACCGCTTAGTATTGCGAAAGCTTTCATCATAAAGCCCATTTCTCCTTTCATTCCCCAGGTAACTTTAGTACCGCCTTTAACCGGTGTAAAAGTCCAGTAAACATCAGAAGGATCACCATGATCAAAATAAATCTTTTGTTCAATAGTATCGTTTCCTATTGTTTTGATGGTTTCCATTTTTCCGTTACCGTCTTTTCCGGTCCACGAAAATGAAGCACCGGTTCCTTGTGTTCTATCAGTATAACTGTTTCGGATAGTCGGATCGTCTTCTTTCCAAGGTCCCCAATCGTCCCAGTTTTTGTAGTCGTTAATATAATTGAATAAAGCAGTCGGAGAAGCATTGATGACTTTTGTTCGTTGTACATCAAACTTACCGCTCTGAGTAGCAATGTAAACCGTCAGGGCAATAGCCGCTAGAATTAATAAAAGAAATATGTATTTAACTACGCGCATAGAATTAAAAAAAATTTCATTTAGTTGTCCAAAGTTATAACAATTATTCTTTCAAAAAGAGTTTAATTATAAATAAAATTCCTATAAAAGCAAAAAAGGCTAATAGTATCCAAAGTGATCCTTTATAGTGTAATTTGTGCAGTGACAGGTCCTTTCGATACACGTAGATCATTGCGGTTACAAAAACAATAACAAAGAATAAAGCGAAATAAAGTTGACCTGATGTAAACATGAATTTTATTTTTACGCAAAATTAGCGTTTTGCGGGGAGATTTTCTATTTTAGACGGTAAAATTAAATGGTATGAAAAAACAATTACAGGCGGTTCGGGAGTTTCATGAATCCTTCGGGTTAGGCGTGAGCGAACTTCCAAAAGCGGATTTGGGCGAACAGGTAAATCTATTGCGTTTTAATCTGATGAAAGAAGAGAATGAAGAATATCTGGAAGCGGTACAAAATAAAGATCTGGTTGAAATAGCCGATGCATTGGGCGATATGCTTTATATTTTATGCGGAACAATACTGGAGCACGGATTACAACATAAGATCGAAGAAGTTTTTGATGAAATTCAACGCAGTAATATGAGTAAGTTGGGAGAAGACGGAAAACCGATTTACCGTGAAGACGGGAAGGTGATGAAAGGACCGAACTATTTTAAACCGAATTTTGAAGCAATATTAAAATAAAAAAACCGGGCTAAAACCCGGTTTTTTTATAGGTATAACTTTGGATTAGATTTTTACTGTCCAACCGAAAGTATCTTCAATTTGTTTGTATTGAATTCCGGTTAATTGTTGTTTGATATAAGTAGCAAACGATTTTTCCGGTTTTGTAAGTTCATAATAAGTGTCTTTATAAGAGAAACCTACAATCGGATTAACCACAGCAGCTGTTCCGGCACCGAAAATTTCTTTCAATGTTCCGTTTTTGGCAGCTTCAACTATTTCATCCACTAAAACAGGACGTACCTGAACATCGATTCCTTCTTTAGTTGCCAATTCGATAATACTTTTACGGGTAACACCATCCAGGATTCGTTCGCTGGTCGGAGCAGTATATAAGGTATCGTTAATTCTGAAAAACACATTCATCGTTCCGGCTTCTTCCAGTTTGGTATGCGTCGCGTCATCCGTCCAGATGATTTGTTGGAAACCTTGTTCATTAGCCAGTTTTGTCGGATAGAATTGACCGGAATAATTTCCGGCGGCTTTAGCAGCACCGATTCCTCCGTTTGCAGCACGACTGAAATGCTCGGCAATAACTACTTTTACTTCTCCTGAATAATACGATTTAGCCGGTGAAAGAATAATCGTAAAACGATATTGTGTAGACGGAGCTGCTACAACGCCGGATCCGGTTGCAATCATAAAAGGACGAATATATAAAGCATTTCCGTTTCCTTTTTTAACCCAGTCTTTTTCAATCTCAATTAATTTGTGTAATCCGCCAAGAAAAACATCTTCCGGAACTTCCGGCATAGCAAGACGTACCGCCGATTTGTTAAAACGATCAAAGTTCTGATCCGGACGGAATAACCAAATGTCATCTTGCTCATCTTTATAAGCTTTCATTCCTTCGAAAATCGCTTGTCCGTAATGAAAAACTTTAGCCGATGGATCCAATGTAAACGGTTCGTAAGGCATAATTACCGGTTTTTCCCATTTCCCGTCTTTGTAGTCACAAATAAGCATATGGTCGGTAAAAATGTTTCCGAATGTCAGGTTTTCAAAATCAACACTGTTGATTTTTGATTTATCTGCTTTGATAATAGTAATGTCAGTGGTTGTTTTTAATTCCATTTAATTGTTAATTTTAAAAATAAACTAAATTACTGGTTACCAATAATTAAGCATAATTTTTAAATTGATAAAAAACTTGTTGTGTCGTTGCAAATTTAATTAAAAAAAGCACTTTTAATAGTGCCCGATTAAAAATAATGTAATTAAACAAGGAATTACTAATTTTTTTTTGAATTGTTAAAATTTAAAACGAAATAATCCGAATTAATCGGAAATAGCGAAAAAATAAATTAGAATTATGCGCATTCAATATAAATTTGTTTCTTTGGAAGTCTTAAAATCGGGCGAGTTATAAAGTGTAGCCGTTCTTTTTTAATACATTGATAATCAAAATAACCAATCCAAACGAGATATGAAAAAAAGTATTTTTTTAGCCGGTGTTATCATTGCTCTGGCGAGTTGTAATCAAAAAAAAGGAGAAGAACCTAAAGTGGCCGAAAATAAAACGGAATATGCTGTTTTTGGTGATAGTATCAATGCTGACGGTGTGATAACCAAAGAAGCAATGTTGGCAAAATTTAAAGATTTAAAACAAGGGGATACCGTAAACCTGAAATTTAAATCAAATATTAAAGATGTATGTCAGAAAAAAGGATGTTGGATGACATTAGACCTTGCTGACGGTAAAGAGGCTTTTGTAAAATTTAAAGATTATGCCTTTTTTGTTCCGATGAATGCAAGCAATCAGGAAGCGGTTGTGAACGGAAAAGCTTTTGTAAATATTGAAACGGTAGATCAATTAAAGCATTATGCAAAAGACGGTGGAAAATCACAAGCAGAAATTGATAGTATTAAAGAGCCGAAAGTGACGTATGCATTTATGGCAGATGGCGTTCTAATTAGTAAATAATGAAAAAAATAGTGTTTTTGGCATCGCTTTCCGGTGTTTTACTGTTCGGTTCCTGTAATTCTAAAAAAACGGAAGAGCAAAAAAAACCCGCTGAAAAAACGGAAAAAAAAGATTTCAAAATGTATGAAATGTCCGAAATGGCGGCTTTAATGGAGCAGATGTATGTGGACAATCAACGTTTAAAGGACCGTATTAAAAACGGGGAAGTGGTTGGGAATTTTCCGGATCATTTCCTTAAAATACATAAGGCGGTTATGACCGATGAAAGTGAAAATGATGCTTTTTTTAAAGAGCAGGCGCAAAAATTTATTGAGGCGCAAAAATTGATCTATGAAGATCCGAAAAATGCCAAAACTCATTTTAATAACGGAGTAGATGCGTGTATACGTTGCCATGAGGTAAAATGCGGCGGCCCTATTCCGAGAATAAAAAAACTGTATATCAATTAATTTGAACCGAAAAATAATACAAACAGAAGATGGGTCAACCACTATTTATATAGAGGATTGGGATGAAACCTATCACTCCAAATTCGGAGCGATTCAGGAAGCCCGGCATGTATTTATAGGTAACGGACTGTCCCTTTTTGAGGAACAGTCTCTTGCTGTTTTGGAAATCGGTTTCGGTACCGGATTAAACGCTTTTATTACTTTTCTGGAAGCTGAAAAAAAACAGCAAATAATCGATTATGTTGGTATTGAGGCTTTTCCGGTGGCAAAAGAAGAATTAGCACATCTGAATTATGTTTCGGAACTGAATGCGGAGATACATCGAAATGCCTTCGAAACGATGCATAATTGTCCCTGGGAGGCAAAAACAGTACTGTCACCGTATTTCGCTTTAACAAAAAAGCAACAATACTTTAACGAAATAGATTACAAAAACCGATTTAATTTGATTTACTTTGATGCATTCGGATTTCGCGTACAACCGGAACTCTGGACTGCGGAGATTTTTCAAATTATGTATGATGCGCTTCAGGAGAAAGGAACTCTGGTAACCTACGCCTGTAGAAGTTCTGTAATCAAAGCGCTGCATGAAGTAGGTTTTACGACTGAAAAATTGCCAGGTCCACCGGGAAAACGAGAGATGTTGAGAGCTACAAAATGTTAAATTTTTAAATTTGTTATACTAAAATAACAATTATTACGTTTGCCTAATAAATGGCTTTCGTTTTGTAGATTTACGAAAGTAGTTACGTTCTTACCCTTGAATTAACCATTAATGCCCGTAGATTATGCCAAGAGCTATGTTTACTTACACCAAATCTATTTTAGAAAGAGTAAGCTTTGACCCAAAGTTATTTTGTAAAGAATTAGAAAAAGCCTTAAAGAACTTATTACCTTATGAAGTCGACCAATTAAGAGATTGGTTATTACATTATACCGTAGGCAAGCCCGAGTTAAAACAATGTCTTATATACGTTAATCAATGAAAAAAAGGAGTCTGATTTCAGACTCCTTTTTTGTTTTTAAGCGGACTTATAATTTCGACGTTATGAAAAGCAATAGCGCCTTTTATAACACCGGCAATAGTACTGCGGAGTGCTTCTATAATATGGCTTTTTAATTCGCTTTTCGGGAAGATAAGACTGACTTCACGTGCCGGACGCGGTTCTTTAAAATGGCGCAATTTTAATTTGTCTTTTTCTTTTAAATCTAATGTATGCAAATAAGGTAGCAGGGTAGTGCCTAATCCTTCATCGGCCAATTTTATCAGAGTTTCAAAACTGCCACTTTCAATATGGAACCTGTTTTCTGAAAAATTACCTTTGTTTTTACATAAGTTTAGAATACCGTCGCGAAAACAATGACCATCCTGAAGCAGTAAAATGGTATCAATATCCAAATCGCTGATGTCGATCTCGGTTTTGTCAAAATTTTTATTGTTTTCCGGGATATAAGCGACAAACGGTTCGTAATACAAAACAATCTCTTTTAAATTCTCTTCTTCTAACGGTGTTGCGGCAATGGCCACATCGAGATGTCCGTTTTTTAAACGTTTGATGATTTCTTCCGTATTGTGTTCTTCGATAATCAGATTGACTTTCGGATAACGATTTACAAAATTCGTCAGAAACATAGGTAATAATGTCGGCATTACAGTCGGAATGATACCTACTTTAAACTCACCGCCAATAAATCCCTTTTGTTGGTCAACTATGTCTTTTATCCGGTCGGATTCGTTTACAATATTCTTAGCTTGCGATACGATTTTTTGCCCGATTTCGGTTAATTGAATCGGTTTTTTACTTCGGTCAAATATCAATATATCAAGCTCATCTTCCAGCTTTTGGATCTGCATACTCAGCGTAGGCTGGGTTACAAAGCATTTTTCAGCTGCGAGGGTAAAGTTTTTATGTTCGGCTACGGCTAATACGTAATATAATTGAGTGATCGTCATTTTTATAGAAATTTTTGATAAAAATATAAAAAGTATCAATAATAATTATAGTTTGCCGGGTTAATTTTGGTTAAATTTGTAGTATAATATTTAAACGTAGAATAAATATGAAAACAAATAGCCTTGGATTACCCGTAAAAGAAACGAAAGTTTTAGTAGCCGAATTAAACATTTTATTAGCCAATTTTCAGGTGTATTATCAAAATCTGAGAGGTTTACATTGGAACATCAGAGGAAAGCGCTTTTTTGATTTACATGTTAAGTTTGAAGAATTATACAACGATGCTCAGTTAAAAGTGGATTTGATTGCAGAACGTGTTCTTACATTAGGCGGTGTTCCGTTGCATTCATTTGATGACTACATTAAAAACAATAAACTTCCGGTAGGTAAAAATATTTCGAATGATGAAGAAGCAGTTCATTTGATTATCGCTTCTTTAACCGACCTGCTAAAAATTGAAAGAGTCATTTTGGGACAATCAGGAGAAATCGATGATGAAGGAACCAATTCAATGATGAGTGACTTTATTAAAGAACAGGAAAAAACCATGTGGATGATGAAAGCGTGGTTGGAAGAAGAGATTTAAAAAAGGGGGAAACCTTAAAAAACCTAAAGTTGAGTGAAAAAGTATTAAAGAAATATTAATTGTTTTTCACTTAACTTTTTTTACATCATTTTTTTTGTAAGTTCGCGGCATGAAAGTATTGGTAAAAATAGTCTTATTTCTGTTTATTACTTTTCTGGCTACTCCAACGATTGTGAGTATCCTGAAGAGTGATGCGGATACTTCTATGGTATACAGTCTTTCAGAAGAAGAAACGGTAAAAGAAATCAAGGAAACCAAAGCCCAGTTAAAATTTGAGCTTCAGGTTCCGGTTCTGTTTACTACAAAACGGAACGCTACTGTTATTACCTTCGAAAATACTTTGAAACACGACAATCGTTTCAGAGAAATCTTCTCTCCACCTCCCGAGTTGGTATAATTCAATTACAGGAACCCTTGTGTTCACCATTTAAGCGTATTCTACACGCTTACAATCTAATTGTATTATACTTTATCGGTTATGACAAAAAAAATCAATCTTTTTGCTAACCTGAAGGCTGACTTTGCTTCAGGATTAGTAGTATTTTTGGTTGCTTTGCCGTTATGCCTTGGAATTGCCATGGCATCGGGAGCACCTTTATTTTCAGGAATTATCGCCGGAGTTGTCGGTGGTATCATAGTAGGCTATTTAAGCCAGTCTCATATCAGTGTTTCAGGTCCTGCTGCTGGATTAACAGCAATTGTATTAACAGCCATTACAGATCTGAATGCATTTGATGTATTCTTATTGGCGGTATTCATCGCCGGATTAATCCAAATCACACTGGGCTTTATCAGAGCCGGTAGTATCTCCAACTATTTTCCGACTAATGTAATTGAAGGAATGTTGGCGGGTATTGGTGTGATCATTATTCTAAAACAAATTCCGCATGCCATTGGTTACGACCGTGATTTTGAAGGCGATCAGGCTTTTATTCAGGCGGAAGGCGGTAATACGTTATCAACGCTTTTAGGCGCATTGGATTATATCAATTTAGGTTCTGTTATTATTACTTTAATCTCAATGGCTATCTTGATTTCCTGGGATAAAATCGGTTTTCTGAAAAGAATGAAACTGATTCCGGGAGCTTTGGTTGCGGTGATCATCGGAATTGTGTTGAATGAACTGTTTATTCAGACGGGAAGTTCATTGGCAATAGCAAAAGAGCATTTGGTAGCTTTACCGGTAATGACTTCTTTTGAAGATGTAAAGGCAATTATTGTCTTACCTGATTTTGCATCTATCACAAATCCTAAAGTGTGGATGGTCGCTTTTACCATTGCAATTGTAGCTTCTATTGAAACCTTATTGTGTATTGAAGCAGCTGATCGTATGGACGTTCATAAAAGATTTACCAATACGAATGTTGAGTTAAAGGCACAAGGTGTCGGTAATATGGTAAGTTCTTTATTAGGAGGTCTTCCGATGACTTCGGTTGTGGTTCGTTCGTCTGCGAATGCCAATGCCGGAGCACAATCAAAAATGTCGGCTATTATCCACGGAGTGTTGTTATTGATCAGTGTGGTTAGTATTCCTTTCTTATTGAATAAAATCCCATTGGCTACGTTAGCAGCGGTATTGTTATTAGTAGGATATAAATTAGCGAAACCATCGGTAATTATGCATTTCTGGCATAAAGGAAAATACCAGTTCGTACCGTTTATCGCAACATTATTAGGAGTTGTATTCACCGATCTTTTAAAAGGAGTACTATTAGGAATTATCATCAGTGTTTTCGCTGTATTACGCGGAAATCACAAAAGAGCCTATAACTTCCGTAAAGAGGAATACCACGATGGCGATATTATTCATATCGATCTGGCACAGGAAGTATCGTTCCTGAATAAAGCGGCAATTAAAAATACACTGAACGAGATTCCGGAGAATTCAAAAGTGATCATTAATGCTTCCGATACCGTTTATATTGCACATGACGTACAGGATTTGATTAAAGAATTTAAAGCAATCCGAGCGGTAGAAGATAATATTGAAGTTCATTTAATCGGATTTAAAGACGAATATGAACTGGAAAATACAGCTTCTGAAAAGAAAAATGTTTTTGTAGAACATTCAAAATAAGTAAATTAAAAAATAAACTAGTAATAAATAAGCTAAAAATTAGAGTCATTTCTGGATTAATGAGTAATTTTAAACCAATTTCAAAGCTTACTTTTTAGTATGGCCTAATGAAAGCTTCCAAAAAATTATAAAAAATGAAAGCACATACAGCAGAAACACAAGCAACAGTAACACCGGCTAAAGCACTTGAGTTCTTAAAAGAAGGTAATGCACGATTTGTAAACAACTTAAAAATGAACCGAAACCTATTGGAACAGGTAAACGACACAAAAGACGGTCAGTTTCCTTTTGCAATTGTTTTAAGTTGTATCGATAGCCGTACTTCAGCCGAATTAATTTTTGATCAGGGATTGGGTGATATTTTCAGTGCCAGAATCGCAGGAAATATTTTAAATGATGATATCCTGGGAAGTATGGAATTTGCCTGTAAATTAGCCGGAACAAAATTAATTGTGGTTTTAGGACACAGTAAATGTGGAGCCATTAAAGGGGCTTGTCAAGGAGCTGAATTAGGACACCTGACAAATTTATTAAGTAAAGTTAAGGTTTCTGTAGATGAAGTTAAGGCTGAAATGCCGGGTGTTGAAAATACCGATCCGGCTTTAGTAAGCGCAGTTGCACAACACAATGTGATTCATACAATGGATGAAATCCTGGATAGAAGTGAAGTGCTTCGTGAACTTTTTGAGTCTGGACAAATTGGAATTGCCGGAGGATATTATGATATCGAAACCGGAGAAGTACAATTCATGAAAGAAATTTTACACGACTAAAAAATAAATCATCATCCGGAATAGCCATTGTAATGAGTGAGTTTTATAGAAAATTAATCGAGAATAATGAGAAATGGGTCGAATCGAAACTAAGTGACGATCCTGAGTATTTTATTCGGTTATCTAAAAGTCAGAAACCACCGTTATTATGGATCGGTTGTTCCGACAGTCGGGTTCCGGCTAATGAAATTATAGGAGCACAACCAGGTGAAGTATTTGTACACCGAAACATTGCCAATATGGTCGTGCATTCGGATATGAACATGCTGAGCGTACTCGATTATGCGGTGAATGCATTAAAAGTCAAACACATTATTGTATGCGGACATTATGGTTGCGGCGGTATTAAAGCAGCGATGACCAACAGTTCAATCGGGATTATCGATAACTGGATCCGACATATTAAAGATGTGTATCGCTTTCATAAGGCAGAACTCGATGCGATACAGGATGAAACAGACAGATTTAACCGTTTTGTCGAAATTAATGTAACCGAACAGGTTTATGATCTGGCGAAAACATCTATTGTACAAGCTGCCTGGAAAGAGGACCAGGAATTGCATGTGCATGGATGGGTTTACGGATTAAAATCCGGTTATATAACCGATTTAAAAGTCAATTTAAGTTCAAATAAGGACTTAGATGAAATATACCAATTAGATTTATAGAAAAAGGCTGTCATTTGACAGCCTTTTTTATTTTATTAACCTGACAGGTCTATTGACACTGACAGGTTTTAATATTTTTATTCGATATCAAGATTTTCGTTAAAAGCGGAAGGCAATAGCTTCGGAATAAATTTGATCAAAATCGGAAGGAGTAAACTTCCGCCCGGTAAAAGGAAAATCGTAAGTGACGGTATCGTTTTACAAATATCCAATAATTGTTTTTTGACTTTTTTCTTTTCTTTCTGATCCAGATCTTTATGAGTTGACTTGGCGAGTAGCAGCATCAATTCTCCGCTTTCGCTAATCTCTTTTAAAAGCCTGTTTTTATTGCGTGTGATCAATACGATTACATTCTGTGTTGCCTGATCGTAAAAATGCTTTACGGGATTAGAATAACGGAAATACGGAATTTCTTTCTGGTATTTCATGATAAACTCATCGATAGCGCAAATGCTCTCTGACGCATATTCTTTATCTATTTGCAATTGTTCCGCAAGATTGTACATAAATTGCGTTTCGGATTCTTCAAGCAAATTATCACTCCATAAAGCCATTCCGGTAATATCCAACAGGTAATTTTTTTCTAAATCCGAATTAAAATAATCGAATTCGAGCATTTGGATATCCTGAATACTGATGGAATTAAATTTTGTAAACCGAACGGAAGACTCAAAAAGTTTTATCAGTAAATCATCATAAGTCGATTTATTAGTCTTTGTATTTAAGGCTAATGCTACCAGACTTACAATTGTTTCTTCTAATTTTTTCAGGTAATTATTGGGGATTTCTCCATGTAATAAATATTGACGAAATGCTAATACATCCATAAACAGTAATGCATTGGTCAATATATGAGAGAAGTTTTTACTGATGATATTATCATTGGTTCGAACCCGTTCACTGATCATTTTTTCCAGTTCGTTACTCGGAGAAGAACTCGGTAGCATTTTTTTAAGCAGATTAAAACCTTCCGGGTTCATCTGATTGTAAAATGAGATGGCTTTTAGGATAAATTTTTTGGGTTCGGAATCATGTGTGATTAAACCATAAACGCCATAAAGACTGTTTAATAGTGCTACTTTTGTAAGTTCTTCCGAAGTCCATCCTTTGGTTTCAATGGGTTTATCGGTTACAAAATCGACAACATGACCGTAAATAAATCCGGTATTCCGGATGTTAGTATAAAATTCTTTCGGATATACGACAACCGGTAACGGCAAAGGACTTTGCTTAATAAAAAATTTATCTATCCAACCGTTAATTGAAGGGTTAATCATTATCGAAAATTATTCCACAAAGCTAAATTTTTTTATCTGTCTGATAAAAGAATGTCGATAAGTTTTGAAAAAATATTATCGGGAAGTCTTTTTTAAAATTGAAATGACTTCCCGATTGTTTTTTAGCGGATTATTGCAGTACAGGCAACTCTTCCTCCGGCATTTCCGGTTGGCTGAGTTACAAAATCATCAGCACCCTGATGTACAATAATGGCTTTGCCCAGTACATCTTTAGTGGCATCACCACAACCGATACACCATTCGTTTGTAGTTAATGTAATTTTTCCGTTTCCGTTTTTATCGGCTGTAAAATTACCGATATCACCTTTATGATATTCACCTTCTCCCCATTTACCGTGTTTTTTGAAAGTCGGATTCCAATGTCCGCCGGCTGAAGTTGCATCAGCAGAAGAGCAATCTGCTTTTTCATGGATATGGATAGCGTGTACACCAGGAGTAAGTCCGGAAATTGTTGCGGTAAACGTTACTTGTCCGTCTTTTTCTGAAAAGGTTACATTTCCTTTGGTTTGCGTATTGCTTTTGGGTTCTAAAGCGATTTTCAGCTCGTTTGTTTTAGGTTCTGTTTTGGTTTTGCATCCTATTAATAGTGCGCTTAACCCTATGGATACTAGAAATATTTTTTTCATGATTGCTATTTTTATCAAATTTAGAAAATTTTTAAGCGGGTAGGGTGTTAAATCGTAAAATAAAAAAACCGCCCAGCAAAAATTGCCAAGCGGTCTTTTTTAAACAAACTAAACCAAAAATATTTATTGCTATTAATAACAGTAGTGATTCTCTTTTATTAATTTGTCAGCAATAACTTCTCGCAATGTCACTACATTCGGCACATTCGTATATTTTGTAAAGCGACGTAATCCCATTAGCATCATACGTTGTTCGTCACCTTCAGCAAAAGAGGCAATACCTTCTTTTCCTTTTAAGGTGATAATGTCAACGGCATGATATAAATACAATTGCGCCATAGCAATCTGTTCTTTTACATTTTCAGCACCATTCGCTTTTGCTGATTTTTCTGTTCTTAAAATAGCACTTTCGGCCATATAGATTTCAATCAGCATATCAGCGGCAGCCATTAATAACTGTTGGTGCTTATCAAGATCCGGTCCGTATTTTTGAACGGCACTTCCGGCTACCATCAGGAATGCTTTTTTCAGTTTTCCGATGATTTCTTTTTCTTCAGCAAACAATTCGGAATAATCCGGCGTATCGAAAGAAGGGATACCCATTAGCTCTTCTGCTACTTTCATAGCCGGGCCTAACAGATCTACGTGTCCTTTCATTGCTTTTTTGATTAACATACCTACGGATAACATACGGTTGATCTCGTTTGTCCCTTCATAAATACGGGCAATACGAGCATCACGCCATGCACTTTCCATTGGTGTATCTTCTGAGAATCCCATACCTCCGAAGATTTGGATACCTTCATCGGAACAGTTTTGCATGTCTTCAGATACGGCTACTTTAAGGATTGAACATTCGATTGCAAATTCTTCTACCCCTTTTAATTCGGCTTCCTGATGTGAAACACCATCAGCGATTCGGGCATTAATACGATCCTCAATACTTTTAGCAGCACGATAAGATGCGCTTTCTCCGGCATAACAAGATGCCGCCATTTCGGCTAATTTGGAACGGATAGCGCCAAAATTTGCAATTGGAGTGTTAAACTGGACTCTTTCATTGGCATATTTTACCGCGCCGGAGATCGTTCTTCTCTGAGCATCTAAACACGCCGCAGCTAGTTTAATACGACCAACATTCAGTGCATTCATAGCGATTTTAAATCCTTCGCCACGTCCTGCCAACATGTTTTCCACCGGTACTACAGTATCATTAAAGAATACCTGACGGGTAGAAGAGGAGCGAATACCTAGTTTGTGTTCTTCCTCGCCTAAAGTAATACCGTTATTCGGTACGTTTTCTACAATAAATCCGGTGATGTTTTTATCGTCTTCAATACGGGCGAATACAATAAAAACGCTACAGAAACCGGCATTGGAAATCCACATTTTCTGTCCGGTGATTTTATAGGATTTACCGTCTTCTGATAAAACGGCTTTGGTTTTACCGGAATTGGCATCCGATCCGGCTCCGGGCTCTGTCAAACAGTAGGCACCGAACCATTCACCGGTAGCTAATTTCGGTACGTATTTTTTCTTTTGTTCTTCTGTTCCGTATAAGGTAATCGGCATAGTTCCGATTCCGGTATGGGCTCCGAATGCAGTTGAGAAGGATCCGGTTGCTCCTGAAATATAGTCACACACGAGCATAGTCGATACAAATCCCATCTCTAAGCCACCGTAAGCTTCCGGAACAGCTACTCCTAAAAGACCTAATTCTCCTGCTTTACGCATACATTCTTCCGTGAAAGCATAATCTTTCTTTTCAAAACGGTCTTTATTCGGCCATAATTCTTTATCTACAAACTCTTTTACAGAGTCACGCATCATTAACTGCTCTTCTGAGAAATCCTCAGGTGTGAAGATGTCTTCACTTTTTGTTTCTTTTACAAGGAATTGACCTCCTCGGGTTATATCGCTCATGGTGTGGTTATTTTAAATGTTGAATTTTAAGTTTTAAATTATTTAGGAATGTTTTCCTGTGATGTTTTTACAATTTTGGTGATAATATTAATTAAATGTTCAATTGCTGTCAGATAGCTGTGTACGGGAATATTAGTGATATTTGATTTGTCTAATAGACGTAACCAATATTTCGTTTCACGCGCTTCTTTGGAAGCGATCGACATTTTATGAATAAAATCTTTTTTTGATTGTGCTGCAATGGCTTCCTCAACATTAGCACCAATGCTTGTTCCGCATCGCATTAATTGTTTTGAAATGATAAATTCTTTTTCATGCTGTAAATTTTTATAAAGACTGATAATAGATATCGCAAATTCAAAAGTTCTATTAGCAATCAGATTATCGGTTTTCACGGCATTTAAAATTTAAAATTCATCATTCAAAATTTTTTACAACAACTCATATATCCCGGCAGCACCTTGTCCGGTACCGACACACATTGTGACCATTCCGTATTTATTACCGCGGCGTTTCATTTCGTCAAAAAGCTGAACGGATAATTTAGCTCCGGTACAACCCAGCGGGTGACCTAAAGCGATGGCTCCTCCGTTTACGTTGATAATGTCCGGATTCAGATCCAACTCGCGAATTACAGCTAAACTCTGTGCTGCGAATGCTTCGTTTAACTCGATTAATTCAATATCCGATTGTTTTAATCCGGCTTGTTTTAATGCTTTTGGAATCGCTTTTACCGGTCCGATTCCCATAATTCTAGGTTCTACACCGGCAGCTGCATAATTAACCAGTCGGGCAATTGGCTCCAGATTAAGCTCTTTTACCATTTCTTCCGACATCACCAATACAAAAGCAGCTCCGTCACTCATTTGTGATGAATTACCGGCTGTAACACTTCCATCGGCAGCAAAAACCGGTTTTAATTTCGCTAAAGCTTCTTTAGACGTATCGGCTCTAGGTCCTTCATCTTTATTTACGATATACGATTTATTGGCTTTTTTCCCTTTTTCATCGATATAAACCTGCTCTACGGTAATCGGGACAATCTGTTTGTCAAATTTCCCTTCTGCCTGCGCTTTTAACGCTTTTTGATGAGATTGATAAGAGAATTCATCCTGATCTTCACGGGAAACGTTGAATTGTTTAGCAACAGCTTCAGCAGTTAATCCCATTCCCCAGTAATAATCTTCGTGTCCGGCTGCTGCCGCTTTATAATCCGGAGTTGGTTTATAACCTCCCATTGGAATATAACTCATACTTTCAGCACCACCGGCAATAATACAGTCGGCCATACCGGCTTGTATTTTAGCGGTTGCCATTCCTATTGTTTCGATACCCGAAGCACAGTAACGGTTTACAGTTACACCGGGAACATCTTCAATTTTTAATCCCATTAATGAGATTAGTCGCCCGACATTCAATCCCTGTTCGGCTTCCGGCATGGCATTACCTACCATCACGTCGTCGATACGGGTTTTGTCGAAGTTGGGTAGCTCATTCATCATATATTCGATGGTTTCGGCGGCCAGTTCATCGGGTCTTTTAAAACGGAACACTCCTTTTGGTGCTTTACCAACGGCTGTTCGGTATGCTTTTACTATATAGGCTGTTTTCATAAATTTACTTTGAATGATGAATTATTAAATACGGATTTATAATTCATATTGATACCTTAAATTAATTACGAAGCGGTTTTCCTTTGGTTAACATAAACTGGATTCTTTCCAATGTTTTTCGTTCTGTACAAAGGGAAAGGAAAGCTTCTCGTTCTAAATCCAGTAAATACTGTTCGTTTACCAATGTTGGTTCAGACAGATCACCACCGGCCATAACATAAGCCAGTTTGTTGGCAATTTTACGATCGTGTTCGGAGATGTATTTTCCGGCTTCCATACTGTCGGTTCCGACTAAGAACATACCCAATGCCTGTTTTCCTAACACTTTAATGTCTTTGCGTTTTACAGGTTGTGTGTATCCCGCTTCGGCCATTAATAAGGCGTGTTTTTTAGCCTCGGCAATCTGACGGTCTTTGTTTACAACAACAACGTCTTTCCCTTTTTGCAGAATGCCTAAGTCATACGCTTCATAAGCTGAGGTCGCCACTTTAGCCATACCGATTGTAAGGAAATATTCCTGTAGTACGTTTAATTCTACATCATTTTTATGGAAAGTATCAGCAGCACGTAATGCCATTTCTTTGGATCCGCCGCCACCCGGAATTACACCGACACCAAATTCAACCAAACCGATATACGTTTCGGCAGCTGCAACCACTTTATCGGCATGCATACTCATTTCACATCCGCCACCTAATGTCATACCGTGTGGGGCTGCAATTACCGGAATACCGGAATATCGTACACGCATCATGGTATCCTGAAAGGCTTTAATTGCCATATTTAATTCGTCGTATTCCTGTTCTACAGCCATCATAAAGATCATGGCTAAATTGGCACCGACAGAAAAATTAGCGGCCTGATTTCCAATTACAAGTCCGGAATATTCTTTTTCCGCAAGGTCAATGGCTTTGTTGATTCCCTGAATAACACCACCACCAATAGAGTTCATTTTGGATTGGAATTCAATATTGATGATACCATCACCCAAATCCTGGATTACAGATTCGCTGTTACTCCATATTTTTTTGCTTTCGCGGATGTTGTTCAGAATGATAAATGCATCTTGTCCCGGAACTTTAACCTGTGATTTGGATGCAATATTGTAGTAGTGCGTGATTCCTTCTTTAACTGTATAAAAGCTGTTGTTTCCGGATGCCAGCATATCGGTAACCCATGAAGCAGGAGCAAGTCCTTCTGCTTTCATTAATTCGATACCTTTTTCAACACCAATGGCATCCCAGATTTCAAACGGACCGTTTTCCCATCCGAAGCCGGCTTTCATCGCATCATCAATTTTATAAAGGTCATCTGAAATTTCAGGGATTCTGTTTGCTACATAAGCAAACATGGCCGAGAAATTTTTTCTGTAGAATTCACCGGCTTTATCAGTTCCTTTTACCAGAACTTTAAAACGGTCAACAGGTTTGTCTATAGTTTTGGTCAGTTCCAATGTAGCAAAAGATGCTTTTTTAGCGGAACGGTATTCCAATGTATCTAAATCTAATGATAAAATGTCTTTATCGACTTTTTTATAAAAACCTTGTCCGGTTTTGCTTCCCAACCAATTGTTGGTCATCATGGTATTGATGAAATCCGGTAATTTGAACAATTCGTGCGCTTCGTCCTGCGGACAATTTTCATATAAACCGTTGGCTACGTGAACCAAAGTGTCCAATCCTACCACATCTACGGTACGGAATGTTGCCGATTTCGGACGTCCGATAACCGGTCCGGTTAATTTATCCACTTCTTCAATGGTTAATCCCATATCTTTTACAAGGTGGAAGAGACTCATGATTCCGAAAATACCGATTCGGTTACCGATAAATGCAGGTGTGTCTTTAGCGACTACTGAAGTTTTTCCAAGGAATTTTTCACCGTAATTGTTTAAGAAATCCAGCACTTCCGGAGCTGTTTTCGGTCCCGGAATGATTTCGAATAATTTTAAGTAACGGGCTGGATTAAAGAAGTGCGTTCCGCAGAAGTGTTTTTGAAAGTCTTCACTGCGACCTTCGCTCATAAACTTAATCGGAATACCGGAAGTATTAGAAGTTATAAGGGTTCCCGGTTTACGGAATTGTTCGATTTGTTCAAACACTTTTTGTTTGATATCCAAACGTTCTACCACTACTTCAATGATCCAGTCGACATCTTTAATCTTGGCTAAATCGTCTTCCGTATTACCGGTTGTAATCCGGCCGGCAAACTTTTGGTCGTAAATAGGAGAGGGCTTCGATTTTAAAGCATTTGTAAAATGTTCATTTACGATTCTGTTACGAACAATTTTGCTTTCTAAAGTCAATCCTTTCTTTTGTTCAGCATCGGTTAATTCTCTCGGAACAATATCCAGAAGCAATACTTCCACACCGATATTGGCAAAATGGCAGGCAATACCCGAACCCATAATTCCCGAACCAATAACCGCAACTTTTTTGATTAGTCGTTTCATTTGTAATTACTGTTTTCTTTGTTTGTTGATTTTCAATACTTAAATCGTATTGGAAAATTAATTACTATAATATGATTATTTAGCGTCCTCTTCCGGATTGAATATGTTTTTGTCTAAGATCAGTTCGTTTATGATCTCAGCAACTTCCATAAAGTGGTTTAGCTTTTCGTCACTTACATATTGTTTTACAGTCTCATTAAACTTTAAAACGGTAGCTTTGGAAAGTTCCCGTTTTTCTTTTCCGAGTTTTGTAAGATGTATCAGAACGCCACGACCGTCAACCGGATTTTTCTTTCTAATGATCAATCCTTTTTCTTCCATTGATTTTAAGGTTCGTGTCAGACTGGTCGCTTCCATACCCATTTTCGGACCTAATGCTGTAGATGGCGTACCATTATCTCTGTCGATGCTCAATAATGCAAATCCTGTGGCCATAGTAGCTCCGTATTTGGTCGCTTCCTCGTTATACATTCTTGCAACGGCTTGCCAGGTTGCCCGTAAAACATAATCAATTGTTTTATCTTTCATTTTTTCTTCAATGATTTCAAATATACAAAAAAAATACTATGCATGCATAATATTGTCAAATTAATTTTAAGTTAAATAAAAAAAAACTCCTCGGCTATGAGGAGTATCTTTATTTTTTTAAGAGTTCTGATAAATTTTATCGTATAGATTCTGGTATTTCTCTTTGATAATCTTCCGCTTAAGTTTTAGTGTCGGCGTTAATTCACCACCGTCGATAGACCATACATTGGCAGTAAGTTCAAATTTTTTGATTTGTTCCCAATGTCCGAACTTTTTGTTGATATGATCCACTTCTTCTTTGATACGGTCGATAACCTGTTGGTTGGCTACAATTTCTTCGTTGGTTGTACCGATAGCGAGGTGTTTTCTTTCGGCCCAGTCTTTCAGGAATTCAAAGCTGGGTTGTATAAACGCAGCCGGCATTTTTTCGCCATCTCCGATTACCATGATCTGTTCGATAAAACGGGATTGTTTCATCGTATTTTCGATAATCTGAGGAGCGATGTATTTTCCGCCGGATGTTTTGAACATCTCTTTTTTCCGGTCGGTTATTTTAAGGAAACCTTCACTGTCAATTTCTCCGATATCACCGGTATGGAAATAACCATCTTGTAAAGCCTCAGCTGTTTTTTCGTCATCTTTATAATAGCCCATCATAATGCTAGGTCCTTTACAAAGAATTTCACCGTCTTCAGCGATCTTTACTTCCAGGTTGTCTAATACTTTTCCGACGGTACCGATTTTAAAGCCCCGGTTGCGTTGGTCATTTACGGCAATTACCGGCGATGTTTCCGTCAGACCGTATCCTTCCATGATTGGAATTCCGGCTGCGGCAAACACGCGTGTTAATCGAGGTTGCAGAGCAGCACTACCGGAAACCATCAGTTCCAGCTGACCGCCTAATCCTTCCTGCCATTTGCTGAAAATCAGTTTACGGGCGATGGATAGTTTTTTCTCATACCACCATCCGTTTTCGCCATAAGGTTTGTAATGTAGTCCCAAATCGATAGCCCAGAAAAACAACTTTTTCTTGATTCCGCTCAGGTCAGCACCTTTGGCATAAATCTTATCGTATACTTTTTCCAATAAACGCGGAACAGCTGTCATAACATGTGGTTTAACCTCTTTCAGGTTGTCACTCATTTTGTCGATGCTTTCAGCGAAATAAATAGAGATCCCGTAATATTGGTATAGATAAAGGATCATTCGTTCAAAAATATGGCAAACCGGAAGGAAGCTTAATCCGCGTGTGCTTCCGGCTCTTAACGGTACTCTTACGGAACTGGCCAGTACATTGGAAACAATGTTTTCGTGACTTAGCATAACGCCTTTTGGTCGTCCGGTTGTTCCTGATGTATATATTAAGGTAGCTAAATCAGTTGTTACGATACTGTTTTTAATATTCTCGACGTCCTGTTGATTGCTTTCATCTTTTCCTAATTCCAAAACTTCCGTCCAGTTTTTACAACCTTCAATGGTATTATAGGAGTAGATTTCTTTTAAAGAAGGTATGTTATTGCGAACGGCATTGATTTTATTGAATACTTCAATGTCGGAAATAAAACAATATTTGGCTTCCGAATGATTTAAGATATATTGGTAATCTTCTTCTGAAATGGTAGGATATACCGGAACGGTTTGGGCACCGGTTTGTAAAACCCCGATATCGGTAATATTCCACTCGGTTCTGTTATTGGACGATATGATAGCAATTTTATCGTTTTTCTGAATTCCCATCCGCAAAAGTGCTCTGGAAAGTGTATTGGCTTTGTCAAGATATTCTTTGGTAGAAGTTTTAATCCATTCTCCATGATATTTTGTTACCAATGCATCGGGTAGGTTGTATTTTTCCAGCTGATAGTAGGGAAAATCGAATAAACGTGTAACGTCGGTCATGTTTTGCTCATTTAGTTACTGCAAATTATAAAAAAAACTGAAATCAAAAAATTTAAAATTCATAATTTATGGAAGCGGTATCGGTAATTTTGTAATTTTGATTCCTTTATAATTTTGATTTTGTAAATTTTATATGAACTCCAATTATCGTATTCAGGAATATAAGGCCTTATTCTATCGGTTATTTTTAGCGTATTTATTTTATTTTGTAGCTCGTTTATTGTTCTTTACTTATAATTATAAGATACTTAAAGTAGATTCGGTTACCGATTTCCTGGCTTTGGCTTATCACGGAATGGTTTTCGATACGGCTGCTATATTGTATCTGAATGCCTTGTTTATTGTATTCTCGATCCTGCCTTTATGGATTACAACTAAAAAGGGATATCAGACATTTTTGTTTTATCTCTATTTTGTTTTTAATCTTATCGGATATGCGACGAATTTTATAGACTTTATCTACTATCGTTTTACTTATGCCCGGACTACGATTGCTTTTATGGATATCATAAAAAACGAATCGAATAAAGGGAATATGTTTTCGCGTTTTATTGTGAGCTACTGGCATGTTTATCTGTTGTTCTTTTTATGTGCTTTCCTTTGGATTTATTTGTATAAAAAAGTGAAGATAAAAGAGGTGGTGGCCGACAATAAAATGAAATATTTCCTGTCTTCTGTTTTAGGACTTGTTGTAATTGCGGTTATGGCTGTAGGCGGAATTAGAGGCGACTTCAAAAAGAGTACACGTCCTATTAATATTGTTGATGCGAACCGTTATGTAACAAAACCGGAACATGCGGATATTGTTTTGAATACTCCTTTTGCCATCATACGAACAATGCGAACCACTAGCTTTAAAAAGGTGAATTTTGTGACGCCGGAAGTAGTGAATCGCGAACTGGAACCGATTAAGTTGTATAAAAACAATCCTAAGACGAAACCGAATATTGTGATCTTTATTACGGAAAGTTACGGACGGGAATATATCGGTGCGTTTAATAAGGATTCTAAAATACCGGAATTTGTAAGTTATACACCGTTTATCGATTCGTTGGCGCAACACAGTCTTATTTTTACGAATGCGTTTGCAAACGGAAGTAAGTCAATTCACGGAATGTCTTCCGTTTTAGCGGGTATTCCATCTTTTCAGGATGCGTTTACCTCGTCACCTTATCCGAAACAAAAAATCCAGTCGTTGGTGTCTACTTTAAAAGAGGAGGGTTATGATACTTCTTTCTTCCACGGTGCGCCAAACGGATCAATGGGCTTCCTGGGATTTGGAAACATACTTGGTTTTGATCACTATTATGGTAAAACGGAATACAATAATGATGCGGATTTTGACGGTTCCTGGGGAATTTGGGATGAGCCGTTCTTTCAATATATGAAGCAAACGTTCGATAAGAAAAAACAACCTTTTATGGGGACTATCTTTACGGTATCGTCTCATGAACCGTTCGTGATTCCTGAAAAATACAAAGGAAAATTCCCGATGGGGACCATACCGATGCATCAGGTAGTGGGTTATACGGATTATGCGTTTAAAAAATTCTTTGAAGCGGCTCGTAAAGAACCGTGGTTTCAAAATACGATTTTTGTGATTACGGCCGACCATTGTAATCAGGTGGCGTATGGCGAATATGAGAAAGTGATAAATCGTTCGGCGGTGCCTATTCTAATCTATAAACCGGACGGAAGTCTGAAAGGTGAAAATAAAGAACTGGCACAGCAAATAGATATTTATCCAACTTTATTGGATATGATCGGTTATGATAAACCATTTAGAAGCTGGGGAAGAAGCTTAGTGGGTGAAAAATCGATAAAACCTTTTGTGATTAATTATAACGGTACGCAATACCAGTTCCAAAGAGGAAATTATATCTGTTTATTTGACGGTAAAAAAGCAACCGGTTTCTACGCCATTAGCGATAAGGGACTGGAAAAAAATCTGATTGCCAATCGAAACAAGGAAATGGATGATTTAGAGATTGCCTGTAAAGCCTTTTTACAGGATTACTATGAGCGAATCATTGATAAAAAAATGTACGCGAAATAAAGCTTAAATTACAATTTAGACTACAATGAACTCCGGTAAAAGCCGGAGTTTTTCTTTTAAAATAGGGCAGATACAAAATAGAATTTCGAATGGTTTTAAAAGGGTTATCTATGCTATCTTATTAATTAACAGAAGGTAAAATAGGTTTTTTTAAATAAAAAGATGGTTCAATTGTTTTTTTTTGTAATTTAGTTTTGGTACAATTTGTACCATAAAACATTTTATATGTAGTTATTTTTGTGTAAAAAATGTCAAATCAGGGGTTTGTACTCATGGTTAAATCAACGATACTATTTAATTTTATTCGATCAATTTAATTTGGTTTTAATTTAGGATGAACGAATAGAATTGGTGTTGTTTACTTACTGCTTTTTTAATATGTTAATTAGATTTTAAATGTTAAAAGTTGCCATAATAGATGATCATAAGCTGATACGAGACAGCCTGAAGCTGATGATAAGCTCTTTCTCTAATATGGAAGTGGTTTTTGAATCGGTAAATGATCCCTTTTTATTGCAAAAAATAAATGACAAAAAGGTTGATATAATATTGTTACATATACAAGTGCCTCATGTGCAGAGTTATGAAGCTTGTATCCGACTTCATGAGCTTTATCCGAATTCCAAAATATTGATTCTCTCTCAGTATGACGATAAATACAGCATTCGTAAAATTGTAGAATGCGGTGCGCATGGCTATCTTTCTAAAAATTCGGACCCGGAGCAATTTCAAAAAGCTATAGTGAGTATTCATAAAAAAGGATTCTATTTTGATGCTGATATTGCCGAAGTGCTACATGATATTCTGTTAATCGGTAAGAATTCCAATAAGTTATCGGATCCTTTGGGGAAACTTTCGGAACGGGAAATGGAAGTTATTAAGCTGGCGGCTAAAGGGCACCCGAATACTTTAATTGCTGATAAAATGTTTATCAATGTGCGAACGGTTGAAGCACATAGAAAACGGATAATGGAAAAAGCAGGTGCTAAAAACTTCACTAATGTAATCCTAAAGGCATTAAAGCATCACTACCTGACGATACGGGATTTGTAACTCACCTGTATTGCCTCTTTTTTCTGTTTGGTAAAAAAATGATTATAACTATAGTCTTTTTACCTATCAAAATGTAGTATTTATACGATACCTACTTTTTTTAAAATACTGTAATTTAGTGAAATAGTTTTTTATACTAATATTATAATTATGTCATATTGGTAATTTGATATATATGATATTAAAAACTATAATCAGATTGATGTGATCATTGTTGGATGTGTAAACATGATCGCGCTGTCTTTTTGTTGTTCTGAATTCAATCAATTCTAACCTAATAAATTAACATTTATGAAAAACATCGGAAACAATTCGAGAGATCTGAAGCTAACAGGCTCTAAAATCTTTATGGAGTCTAAAAGTCTGGGAAACCAAAGGTTTCTATTTCAGCAAAATTTTATGATGTCATCTGAGCAAATGATTGCTCCGGGAGGAACTACAACATGTATGGGCTGTACTTGTACTTCATGTTGCTGCTAATATCTTTAAGTTATAACCAAATCGTACAAATTAAAAATTTAAGAAAAAATGGGAAATAATAGTGAATTTAAGATCACAGGGGTGATGGATAAACCGCTGGCAAAACTAATAATGGTTAATATTCCTGCGCCTAACGTGGGAGAAGGACGTGATTTTTACAATGCTCTTTTCGGAACTCCTTTTGCACGTTCGTTACATGAAGAGGAAAGTTACCATGCTCCGGTTTCTGCCGGTGTAAAAGTGGATATTTCAAGACCACATGTGGATGGTCAACCGATAGCGGCAACACTAGCCGTACAAAATTTAGAAGATTCGCTTAAAAGTATTAGTAAGCACGGAGGAAGAGTCCTTGAGCGTGACTTGTCTTTGGATATACAGGAACATTTCAGAACGGCCTTGACACAAAACTGGAAAGCAATTTATAATGCCGCACCGGGAAAATCAATGGGGAAATCGGCTTGTATTATGGATCCCTTCGGTAATATTTTATATCTGGTGGAATTAGAGGACTGGGCCGAAAAAGCTTTTCAAGACGGACACCTGAATTTAATTGTACAAGGGCTTATACATGGTAATGCAATGCGATTAAGTAACGCCTTATTTTAGACTTAAGACTTTTGAACAGTATGAACAATGAAGAAGAGCTACTAGAAGAAAAAGAATTACTGGAAGAACAAGCGGGATTTGAAATGCTTGGGCAGGCGATCGAGATGAATTCGACCCGAACAATGAGCCTGAGCTTTACGTCTACTGGTCTTAGAACAAGTGAATTAAAATACCGATGTATCAATGCTGATGATCGACTGGCTGAAACTTTTTTAGTCAATTCAAGATTATTGAGAAACGAGCTGGAATCGACAGCTTCAATGTTACATTATTTTGAGGAACCGGTTACTAAGATGCTTTCATTGCCGAGAGGTAATGCACAGACTTCTCAGAAAAAAATATTTTTACCCAAACGGTTGGATCTGAATGTTTTTTTGGGAGATGCCATAGTAAACAGAAAATCGGTACGACAATATACCGGTGACGATATCCCGCTTGACTTTTTAGCTACAATTCTATTTGCTGCCGGAGGTGTTACGCACAAAGCAACAACAACTCTGGCTACCGGGGAAGAAGTGGAGTTAAAGTTCAGATCACCTCCCAGCGGTGGCGGACTCTATCCGATTGACCTGGCCGTAATGGTTAACAATGTACGCGGCCTTGCTAAAGGAATTTACAAATACGATGGTGATCAGCATATACTGGCACCGTGGTTAGGCGCCGATGATGCCGATGCGGTACTCAGAACAATGGCCTTCCCGGAAGAAGTGATTTCAGCGCAGCGATCGTCTGCTATAATTCTTTTAATTGCCCGTCCCTGGAGAAGCATGCGTAAGTATGGAACAAGGGGAATGCGGCTTGTATTTATGGAATCAGGCTATATTTCTCAGAATATACACCTTTCGACTCAAGCTTTAGGGTTTGGTAGTGTGGATTGTTCGGGAATGTATGATGATGAATTAAACAAAGCAATCAAGCTGGATGGTGTGTTTTCAACGGTAGTACATTCTATCCTGATTGGCTGTCCGGAATAATTTTACTCTAATAAATTTTAATCACTTATGGGAAACCTCGCAATAAAAAGATTTTTCACCTTAATTATGCATAGCCCTGATGAGGTCGAAATTAGAAATGGCGTCTGGAATACAACGTCATTTTCATTAAAAGACGACCATCAAAAAGGAATTTTGGCTGAAATTGTCAGATCATTGGACGGCAATTTTTCAGCATTGGAAATCGCGAAGAATCTCAACTGTAAACGTAAAGAAGTTGAAGATGTAATCGATTATCTGGATCAGCTCGGTATACTGGAAGATGGTCCGGGTTCTGCTCTCGATTATTATCTGGATACTATTGTACCTACCTTGATGGGAAGTGAAACACAATCGGAAAAGAAAGTAATTTTACTCGGATCAAGTGTATTAACGCAGGAATTACGTAAACTTTTGGAATCAAGCGAGAGTAATATCAAGATTTCTGAGATAACCGAACTTCCGGCTCAGGTATACGAAAATGGAGGAGAATGGCGATTTGACGGCTTAAAAAATACGTTAATGCTGGAACAATTCAAGTCCTTTTCCGATTCATTTCTAATCGGTGCGTTTTCATCTATCGATACACTGGCTTTCGAAGCGGTTAACCGGGCTTCAATTGAATATGGATTTCCGTGGCTTCATTTGGCAGTTGACGGACCAATGATCATTGTAGGACCGTTATTTACGCCGTCTAAAGGACCTTGCTATGAATGTTTTGAAAAACGGGTATCGTTAAACTTACGAAATCACGCTTCTTATGTCGACTATAAAAATGCCCTGACAGAAAAAAGGATTAAAAACGGAGTGGTGCCTATCGATGGAATTCTCGCGAATCTTGCGGCATCCCATGCTGCTCTTGAAGCATTAAACTTTTTGAATACAGGACAGTCTTTTACTTTTGGTAAAGCACTTTGCATTTATATTCCGACGATGGAGTTCTCGTATAATGAAGTTTTACGTTTACCGGGATGTCATGCCTGCGGATCGCTAACCGAGCTGGAGGATACGGAATTGTATTTTGATGTCAGAAACATATTTAATGAAAGCTGATATGAATATCTCATCTACTATAAAATTTCAGAATGATCATTTTTCAGCTGTTACCCATAAGCTACAGCAAAAAATGGTGAGCCCTTTATGCGGATTGGTACAACGTGTCAGTTATATGAATCGCAGTACTAATGATGCAACGTTTATGACGGCCGGAGGAGAGTTAACAGGTGTACATATCCTGCGTAATCAGAAAAATCCCGGTCCTAATGCTTATCATATCGGCGGCGGTGGTTTTTTACAGGATGAACCGTTAATCCGGGTGTTGGCTGAATCGGCCGAGCGTTATGCGCAACTTACCTCGGCACTTTATATGCAATCTAAAATTAAGTTTCACTCTTTTCAGGAAGGTGCTGCTATGGGATTAAAGCAGATTTCAAAAAGTGCTTTTACTTTATTCGGAGCTGATCAATATGAAGAAGAAGGATTTCCGTTTACGAAATTTTCTGAAGAGGTTCCGATGGGGTGGATAAAAATGCAATCGCTTACTCATGAGGATTTCAGCTATGTTCCGGCACAATTTTCCCTTGTTGGCTATGTACCGAGGATATCGAAAGGGGAACAATGGCTTTTTTCGGCTGTTTCGACCGGTTCGGCTGCTCATGTATCGCATACCCGTGCATTGCGTTCCGGAATTCTGGAATTGATACAGATTGATGCGGCTATGGGACATTGGTATTCCGATGGCCTGGCTCCGAGAATAATTTTCGATAATCGAACGAAAGGAATCGAAAAGATTATAAAAAAGCAGTTTAATACGACAAGCCTGATACCGACATTCTATTATTTAAAGTCAGCTGATTTACCCGGTATTTCGGTGGCTTGTATTGTAAGAGATGATCAAAATCTCCCGGCAGCAAGTGTTGGTCTGGGTTGTGATATGACGCTTGAATCGGCGATGTATAAAGCTTTGTTGGAAGCTGTTGCTGTCGTGCAATTGGTAAAACTGAATTTATTGTATTTGCCGAAAGAACAAAAAAGTATTCTGACGCACGGCGGGGAAATTGAATATCTGAATTTTGATTCAAATGTTGCGCGCTACGCCTTTCCGGTACATGCTAAAACATTAGACGATAAATTTATTTCAAAAGGTATTCCGGCGCAAGATTTACCGGCTGATTCGACGATGTCTTATGAAGAAGAGCTGCAACATTTAATTGATGCATTTAAACGTAACAATTTTGATTTGTTCGGCATTGATATGACAACTCCGGAAATTGATGAGCTTGGAATCAAGACGGTCAGAGCCTGGTCGCCGAATACGCTGGCGCTTTGTTTGCCAACCCGTCCGCAGGGACATCATATACGATTTGCGAAATACGGAGGTTGTACTCATTTTAATCCACATCCTTATGCTTAATATCGATCCGGCCAGTTATTATATATTAGAAATGGTTGTAGTTGTGGCCGGTCTGGGTGTGTTTGGTATTGCAACGCACTTACAAAGAGGGTATTTTCGTTTTGTACCGTATATATACATGCAGTTGCTAACGATGATCATTATAATTCTAACCGGATTGTTAACGATAGGGTTATCCCGATTCAATTCCGGTAATGGAATAAGAATAATGTTGGCGGTTATTACGGCCATTCCGCTTGCCTATGTTTCTTTTTATTTGAATAACCGTATAGTAGGTAAATATTTGAATAAAAAGAGAGATCAGGGACGAAAGAATCGGGTAGGACTTCAGCAGATAATGATCAGTAATGCCAACCGAAAAAAGGAAAATACGATAGGGAATGCAGTTACAAAACCTAAAAATGAAGAATGGATATTATTGTTTACACTGGTAGCTACCGCTGTTTTGGAAGAGATTATTTTTCGGGGTATATTAATTAGCTATGCTTTTAGTCAGACGTATTATTTATTATTTGTGATTGTAATACTAAGTCTGGTTTCATTTTGTAGTGCCCATATCTTTTTCGGAAGTATTCATATTCTGGCTAAGTTGCCTTTAGCGCTATGTTGTTTAGTAAGTCTTATCGTTTTTGAAAACCTGGTAGGTGCGATATTGATTCATGTTATTTTTAACTGGAGAATATGGTTGAAATCGGAACCGGGAACCTTAAGTTATTATTTTACCGTCTACAAAAAATAAGTCAAGATGAATCATCCGCAAGATTGGTATAAAACAAAAGAGCAGGCTGAAGGATACCAGGAGTTTCAAAAGAGCTATATGGGACCGAGCCGATTCCTTTGTTTGCAATTGGCCGGTCGGAAAATAGGAACTTCACCGTTACGGATTTTGGATCTCGGATGTGGTACCGGTGCCGCTGTTCCGATGCTACGGGAATTATTTCCGGAAGCAAAGATTACAGGAGTCGATATTGAGCCGGAGATGCTGGATGTGGCTAAAAGGTTATATGAAGATTCTAATATTGAATTTTTAGAAGGCAGTAGCCAAAAATTTCCTTACGAAATAGGGGAATTTGATTTTATATTCAGTTTTTCATCTTTTCGTTTATGGGATAATCCGGTTTTGTGTTTAAAAGAAATACAAAAACATTTAAGCGCTAACGGATTGGCTTATATAGCCGATTTAAGAAAAGATATTTCTTCTCAGATACAATCGGAAGCCTTAAAAAAGACCAGTGATTTTAAAAGTCTTGTTGAAGAGCAAATAGAATCGGCATATACAATTGATGAAGTAGAAAATCTTTTGGATAAAGCAGACATAAGCGATTATTTAATTTATGATCAACCATTCAGTGTGCTGTTTCAAAACAGGGCACAACAAAAAAGAATAACCGAAAAGCTGGCAGAATTTACAATAGATTCTGATGCGCTTAACGCCAAACAAAACCTTCATTCGATGCTGTATCATTTATTTATCTATCCTGAAAATCATGAGTAATTTTTTTGCGACTGAAGGAGAACGCTTAATCCGGTTATTAATCAGTATTATAATACTGGTTACTTATTATTATAAATTCTTGAATTGGGTTCGGGATTTTTGGGTGGCCCGGATCGCTAAAAAAGTAGGGGACTTTTATAAGGGGAAAACAAACTGGAAACTTTTTGATGTTGAAAATGTAGTAACACTGATGGTAAGTATATTGCTTCAGTTTGGATTATTTATTATTCTTGGGATAGTACTCGATTTTGATTTTCATTCTCTTTTTCCGGATACGTTTCTTCTTTTGCCTTTGTTTTTAGGTATTTTGCTCGGGTTTTCAGAAATGGCATTAGCAAGCGGATTTGTTTTGGTTGTAATGCGACTTATGATTCTTTTAAAACCATCGGCACCCACAAGTAATCATTATTGGTTTATCTTATTAAATTCGGGATGGATGCGCCTGTTTTCAAGAGCTGAAGCGCTTCTTCCGAAATGGCAGGCCAGAATATTAGTGGCGGGTTATGTCGGAGTGGAAGAAATTATCTACAGACCGGTTTATATTTCGGCTTTGTTGCCTTTTGGAAAGGTGATCGCTTTGTTGGTATCAACGGTTATTTTTGCCGGATATCAGATATTTAATGTACCTAATGCTAGAGCGGCTATTTATCCGATGATCGGAGCTTTGGTGTTAGGATTGGTCAACGGATCGATTTTTATCCATACCGGATTGATATGGCCTTTGGTGGTCGCGCATATTGTCTTTTTTATAAGTGTCAGCAATTCTGTAGACCGATCTTAAACGATCATATTACGATTACTGAATAAGTAGCTGAATAGGAACTAAGGACTCTGGTAAAAGCCGGAGTTTTTTTATGTGCCGAATTAAATAAAAAGGAGTTAAAATAAAAAAACCTGAACGTTGGTTCAGGTTTTGTGGGGAGAGCAGGATTCGAACCTGCGAAGACTTAGTCAGCAGATTTACAGTCTGCCCTCGTTGGCCGCTTGAGTATCTCCCCATTGGCTAATCAAGTGTTTTCCTTGATTATTTCGAGTGCAAATATAGGACTGTTTTCCGAGTATGCAAACTTATTTTAAATATAATTTCTGACTTTTTTTTAAGGTGTTGCTGTTGAGGTAAATAAAAAAATCTCCGTTAGGAGATTTTTTTATTTAAGTCTTATTTTGCGGCTAAAAGCTCTAAAACTTTCGTTTTTAATTCAGCACCTTTAAGGTCTTTTGCTACAATTTTTCCTGAAGCATCTAAAAGAAATGTCTGCGGAATCGATTTTACATTATATTGTGCAGCAATCGGATCCTGCCATGATTTTAAATTGGAGATTTGTGTCCATGTTAGTTGATCTTTTGTAATGGCTTCTTTCCATTTAGCAGCATCCTGATCTAAAGAAACACCAATAATGTTTAAACCTTTTGAATGTAATTCATTGTATAAGGCTACTACATTAGGATTTTCAGCACGACAAGGACCACACCAGGAAGCCCAGAAATCGATGATTGTTGCTTTTCCTAACGATTCTTTTAATGATACTGTTTTTCCTTCCGGATTCGGAGCAGAGAAATCAGGAGCCGGTTTACCTACTTGTACAGCAGTTTGTTTCGCTAAAAACTCTTTAATAGCGTTTCCGTGCTTGTTTTCTTTGGCTGCCGGTGTCAATTTTTTGTAGTAGCTTTCGATTTTATCAGCAGGCATTGTCTGATATAACATAAAGTTCTCTAATAACATCACAGATAAGAAAGAATCCGGGTGATTTTGGATAAAATCTTCTGATTTTTTATTCAGCTGATTCTGGAATTCCATATTTTGTTTGATCAGACTGTTTACAGTAGCGGTATCTTTTGCTTGTTGTGCTGCTGCTAACTTACTGTTGTTTGCTATTTGGAAAGCCTGCATTTTAGCATAAATCGGTTTCGATTCATCGTTGAATTTCTGGAACTGATCGTTAGTCACACTTCCGGTAACTTTTGAGTTACGGATAGAATCTTTTACAAATTCTACTTTAATATCTCCGTTTTCAAGGATAAAAGGTACTACATCACCTACATCCTGGATTCTGATAAAACAAAATTCAGGTGTTTCAGCTTTACCTTTAAATACGAATTTCCCGTCTTTGATTTTTACAGTGTCCTTAGAAATAGGGCCTAAATCGCTTTGCATGGCAATAATTACCATTTTGTCGTTGTCGATTCCTTTTGCTTCACCGGTAATTGTATAACCGTCGTCTTTTTTACAAGAAGCAAAAACTGCAGCAATTGACAGTACTAAAAAAAGTTTCTTCATTGTTATTTTTAATTTGTTATGTTACAAATGTATTTAAAAACTGATTAAAAGCAGTATCTAAATAGATTATTTTTAACAGTCTTATAGTAGAAGCCCCAAAATCGTATTACTCAGATTTTGGGGCTTTTGTTGTTAGTTTTGAGTGGACGGACAAACGAAATTTGTCAGTACGGTATTGGTATTCCGAATCCCGGACATACCTTTCTCTACATTTATAATGTTGTGATACCCTCTGGCTTTTAAAATGGAAGCCATAATTACAGAACGATAACCACCGGCACAATGAAGGTAGAAATCGTTTTCTGTAGGAACTTCAGCTAATTGACTGTTGACAAAATCCAACGGAATATTGATGGCGCCATCTACATGTTCAGCACTGAATTCTCCGGGTTTACGGGCATCTACTATCGTTAATCTGGTCTGATCTTTTTCGGCTGCAAATTGCTCCGCCGTTATTGAAACTACAGAATCAGTTTCAAAACCGGCTGCTTTCCAGGAGGTAAGTCCGCCTTCAAGATAACCAAGACAATTGTCAAATCCGACTCTCGATAATCGGGTGATGGTTTCTTTTTCTTTTCCTTCCGGAGCGATCAGTAATATCGGTTGTTGTACATCCATAATTAAAGCACCGACCCACGGAGCAAAGTTTCCCTGTAATCCGATAAAAATGGATCCCGGGATATGCTCTTTTACAAACTCACTTTCATGACGTACATCCAATAGTAAAGCTTCGGATTGATTAGCCAGTGTTTTGAATTCATCCGGTGACAAAGGAGAATTAGCTTTGGCCATTACGGTATCCAGACTGTCATATCCCTGAATGTTCATCAGTACATTCTGCGGAAAGTATGCCGGAGGCGCTCCTAATCCGTCCAATAGCTCGGTAATAAATTCTTCTTTAGTCATATCAGCACGCAATGCATAGTTCACTTTCTTCTGATTACCTAAAGTATCGGTGGTTTCTTTACTCATGTTTTTACCGCAAGCACTTCCGGCACCGTGATTCGGATATACGATTAAATCATCCGGTAAAGGCATGATTTTATTTCGAAGTGAATCATATAACATAGAAGCCAGTTTTTCCTGCGTTAAATCGGATACTAATTTTTGAGCCAGATCCGGACGTCCCACATCTCCTATAAATAACGTGTCTCCCGTAATAATGCCATGCATGTTCTCATTTTCATCCAATAGTAAATAACAAGTACTTTCTAATGTATGTCCCGGAGTATGAATGGCTCTGACGGTATAATTTCCGATTTTAAATTCCTGTCCGTCTGTAGCGATTATCGCATCAAAATTGGGTTGAGCTGTCGGACCGTATACGATTTGCGCACCGGTTTTTTTAGCAAGATCCAAATGACCGGAAACAAAATCAGCGTGAAAATGCGTTTCAAAAATATATTTGATCGTAGCATTATCTTTCGTTGCTTTATCGATATAGGGCTGTACTTCGCGTAGCGGGTCAAAAATTGCCGCTTCACCATTGTTTTCCAAATAGTAGGCAGCATGAGCAATACATCCGGTATAAATCTGTTCTATTTTCATAATTGCATTTTTTATTTTTTGTAAAGATAATGGGTTGTGTTTTTTCGAAAAGTGACTTTTGTCACAATCGGAAACTTTCTTTAAGCAGAATATAGATTGCCATTAATAAGACAAACCAACCAAAACCTTTTTTTAATTGTGTTTCGTTGATAAATTTATTCAGATAGATTCCTGCAAAGATACCAAAAACGGATACTAAAGAAAAAGTTAAAAGAAAAGTCCAGTCGGCATCCAGATTTTTTAAATCGCCGGTAAAACCTATTAAAGAGTTGATGGCAATGATCAATAACGATGTGCCGACCGCTTTTTTCATCGGTAGTTTAGCAAAGAAGACTAACGAAGGAATAATCAGAAAACCACCGCCGGCACCAACCATTCCGATTACCATTCCGATCAGGAAAACCTGAGGAATCAGAATCAAGAAGTTGTTTTTTCCGGGTTCTGATACAGTTACGTCACAATCTACTTTTTTTCGGAGCATGGCCAAAGCCGCCAAAAACATAATAACGGCAAAAAAGCCCATTAAGAATGTGTCTTTTGATACTGTCAGAAATGAGGTTTTAATAATAGTGTCCGGAATGGCCGGAACAATAAAACGACGGGTCAGAAATACAGCTATAAAAGAAGGTATGGCAAATAAAAAGGCCGTTTTTACAACAACAAGTCCTTTAAAGTAATTTCGAATGGCGCCAAATCCGGATGTTGTGCCAACAATAAAAAGCGAATAAGCTGTAGCGGTAACCGGAGGGATTCCTAATAAATAGACTAACACAGGAACGGTAAGGATAGAGCCGCCGCCGCCGGTAAGCCCTAATATAAGTCCGATGCAAAGAGCACCGATATAACCAAAAAATGATTCCATTTTAAAAAACAAGAATTTCGATCTTATTGCGATGTAGTTTGATCTTTTGTTCGTCCTGAAGGTGTTTTAGCAGGCGGGAAATAACAACGCGGGAGGTATTCATTTCGGAAGCAATTTCCTGATGGGTTGTTGTGATTTCGGTTGTGCCTAAAACTTTGGCTTTATCAGTGATGAATTTATAAAGACGTTCATCAAGGTTCATAAAAGCGAGTGTATCGATGGCTTCCAGCATTTCCATTAATCGGACATTATAGCTTTCGAATACAAAATTGCGCCAGGTCGGATATTTGACAACCCATTCTTCCATTTTGGCAATCGGGATTAAAACCATTTCACCGTCTGTTTCGGCTATGGCACGAATCTTACTTTTGTTTTTACCCATACAGCAACTTAGTGTCATGGCACAGGTATCGCCGCGTTCCAGAAAATAAAGGAGAAGCTCGTCGCCGTTCGGATCTTCCCTCATAATTTTGATGGCGCCTTGTAACAGGAGCGGCATCCATTCAATGTTTTCTCCTATTTCAATAAGGTAGTCATCGGCTTTAAATTTCTTATAACTGGAAACAGCATTAATTTCTTCCAGCAGTGCTTCTTCAAAGATGAAGTCATATGATTCGAATAAGAGTGATTTCATATAGTATTTTTTGTAAAGGTATCTTTTTGAAACGAAACTTGATGTAACATTTGTTTCAAAAGAAAGGGGATGGTGACGGACTGGATATAACAAGCAGAATGCCATTTTAAAACCGAATTGCAAAAGTCGTTGTCAGAACGGCAATAATGTGCGCTACAGAGCCGTTTAAATTATGTTAATTTATTATATAATTCGTTTTTGCTTCAATTTTAAAACTATATATTTGTATGCTTTTTTATAGAGCAATCTAACAAACAAACAAAAGTAAGTTGTAAATTATTAAATAGTATGGCAACAGCACAAAAGCCGAAGGCTAGCATGTATGAAAATGTTAAGAATCAGTTTGAAAAAGCTGCTTCTGTGATGGGACTGGATGAGACTGTTAAAAAAATCCTTTCTGTTACAAATAACGAAATTGTTGTTCATTTCCCTGTGAAAATGGATAACGGAACAGTTGAAATGTTCACCGGTTACAGAGTACAACACAATAATGTTTTAGGGCCTTACAAAGGAGGTTTGCGTTACCACGCAACTGTAGATATTGATGCTGCAAGAGCATTGGCTACCTGGATGACATGGAAAACATCTTTAGCAGGACTTCCTTACGGAGGTGGTAAAGGTGGTATCCAGTTGGATCCTAAAAAATATTCTCAAAGTGAATTAGAGCGTATCACGCGTCGTTTTGCCTATGCTTTAGGTGATAATATCGGACCGGAACACGATATCCCGGCTCCGGATGTGAATACTAACGCACAAATGATGGCTTGGATTGCCGATACTTATATGTCGACAAAAGCGCCGGCTGAGCGTTCTAAAAACCAACACGTTGTTACTGGAAAACCGGTAGGATCAGGAGGTTTAGAAGGTAGAGACCGTGCAACAGGATTTGGTGTAGTAGTAACATTGGAATCTTGGGCTAAACTAAGAGGAACTTCTTTAGAAGGTAAAAAATATATCGTTCAAGGTTTCGGTAACGTAGGATACTGGGCTGCACATTTTATGAACAAAAACGGGGCTATCCTTGTTGGAGTTCAGGATGCAACCGGAACAATCTACAATCCGGAAGGAATTGATCCGGAAGCTTTATTGCGTTTCCAGGCGGATAACAATACGATTTCAGGTTATAAAGGAACACAGGATTATAAAGCAGATGAATTCTTCGGAATTGACTGTGATATCGTAATCCCGGCTGCTTTAGGTAACCAGATCACTGCTGAAAATGCAAATTCTATCAAAGCTCAGGTTATCGCTGAAGGTGCTAACGGACCGATTGATACTGACGGTGAAGATATCTTATTAGCTAAAGGTATTGAAATCATTCCGGATATCTTATGTAACTCAGGTGGTGTAATCGGAAGTTATTTCGAATGGTTACAAAACCGTAACGGAGAAATCTGGACTATGGATGACGTAATCATCAAGTTAAGAAAAAAACTGGAAGATGCATTCAGTAAAGTAGTTTTAACCGGAAGTCAATATAAAACAGACTGGAGAACAGCTGCTTATATTCAGGCATTAGCCCGTATTGAAATGGCTTACAAACAAAGAGGTATTTTCCCTTAATCGGGTAGACTATAAAAAGGAGAAGGGACTATATAGTCCCTTTTTTTATTTCATAAGGTGGCTAAGTGCCATAAAGAACCATCCTAAAAATAAAAGAACACCGCCTATAGGTGTAATCGGACCGAGAAACTTTAATTTCTTACCGCCAATGCTACTTAAGCATAGACCATAGATACTAAATGAAAATAAAAAGGTGCCGATTATAAAAAAACTGGCAGCTAAAATTTCGCTGGTTTTTGTAAAAGTAAACTGGTTACTAATAAAAACGAGCGCCAATGCATGATACATCTGGTATTTGACTCCGGTTTCAAAACTACTGAGCGATTTAGTGCTCAGTTTTTTTTGCAATATATGAGCTCCGAATGCTCCGAAAATCACAGCTAACCCGCCATAGCATGCTCCGATGGTAAGTATCGTTTCTTTCATAAAATTCTGTTTGGTGGAAAGTAGTTATTGTATTACAAATATAAGGGGGACAGGATTAAATACCAATTAAAATTCTTAAATGTGCATTTACTATCTTTGCCGGATGAATGGGAAAGTGTACAATAAAACGAATTTTTTTAAACATACCTTTTGTATTTTTAAGGAAGTCGGCGCAGATGAAGTAAGCGGAATAAACTTTCATTATAACAGTAAATCGGGAAGCGCTTATCATTTTACGGAAGAAGGCGTTTATCGAACTTCCGATCACTGGGGGAGAGCGGCTAATTGTCGTTGGCGTTTGTTACCTTTAAAGGAAGGAAAGACGAATAATACGGTTGCTAAAACGGGTTATGCCAAATGGACGGATTTTTATCCGAATAATGAGACCGATCATTTGTTTTATATCGAATGGAATCCGGAAACCAATACAGTGAATTTTCAGCATAAGTCAAATCCGGAATATGATAATAAAGCAATATTACGCAATGCAGCCGAAACGACGAAAAGGATGCAACAGCTTAAAAAATTGTTTGAAGAGGATAGCTGGGCAAAATATCTGGAGTATGATGATTTTGAAGCAATGCGTAAAATCGTGATTACCGATTTGATTACAACCAACAAAACAATACAGCAAATCAAACAACAATTTTTGGGATGAGTCGGCAAAACGAAGAAAACAGAAAAAAGCACAGTAAAAAAATCAATCAAAAAAAACAGCGGGAACAACGTTCGGAAGTAGAGCGAAAAGCAAAATTGAAAATGATCCTGCAAAAATTTAATACAGAAGAAAATGAACAATAATTGTTATTGCGGTAATTCGCTTCCGTTTTCGGATTGTTGTGAAATTTATATAAAAGGAGATAAAGCAGCTCCTACAGCTGAAGCGTTGATGCGTTCCCGATATTCGGCTTATGCGGTTCATGCGATTGACTACCTACTCAAAACTACGCATATTTCACAACGTAAATACCATTCGAAAAAAGATATTGAACAATGGGCGGTGACCAATCAATGGCTTAAACTGGAAGTGATCAAAGCAACCGAATCGACAGTTGAATTTAAAGCCTATTTTCTGGATGCCACTTTACAGTCACAGATTCACCATGAAAAATCAACATTTAAACTACAAAACGGAAACTGGTTTTATGTAGACGGAAAGTTCTATTAATACTATTTTTTAATTGAATAATGATCAAATACAGCTTTGGATACACGCGCAATAATAGCGTTGTTTGTGATGTCGTCTTCCATTGAATTTTTGACAAATACAGCAATAGCATAGGTTTGTCCGCCCGGTAAAAAAACAATTCCGATATCGTTTTCAGCCGCTTTTAAGCCTTCTTTACTACGAAAAGAGCTACCGGTTTTATGCGCTACAAGTATATCTTTTGGTAAAAGACCTTTTATTTTATCCGGACCGGTTTGTGTACTCAACATTACATTTAATAAATAATCGTAAGACGAAGCAGAAAGAATCTTCATCTGATAAAACTGTTGTAGCAATTGTACCGCGGCAAAAGGGGAAGTGGTATTCAGATACTGGTTTTCCCAATTCTGATGCATTTGTTCTTCTGTTGCTGCAATCTTCGTATTTTTTATTTTCAGGTTCCGAATATACCGGTCTACTTGTTTCGTGCCTCCGGCCAGACGAAACAGAATATCACAGGCATTATTGTCGCTCAAGGATACCATATAATGGATCAGTTCGCTTAGTTTGATGTTGATATTTCCATACGGATAATTCTCCCGTAACGGACTATGCGTGTTTTCGAGTAATTCCGATTTCTTTACAAAAATATCCTGATCGAGTTGTAGTTTGCCTTTATCAACCTGATGGAGAATAGCCAGAGCAACATGAAATTTATAAACACTCATCGTTGGAAAGTCAGGAGTGTTATTGATCGTTAGTGTATCTTTAGTCGTAAAATTATATACGGCAATACCGACTGTTGCTTTTTTGTCTTTAATGATTTCCCGTAATTGTGTTTTTAATCGGTGGGTTTGCGCTAATAAATTGGCTCCGAAGAAGAGAGCGAGTATAACGGGTAAAATTTTAAAGAATTTCATGTTTGAATAGTATTTATATTAACGTTTCGAGGATCTATACACAAGACTAAAATTAAAGCGAAAAATTTCAATTTTGTGACAATGTAAGCAAAAGTCAATATAATTGCTTTTGAGGAATTAAAAAAACAAAGCTTTAAAAACTGCCTTGAATCCTTCCATTGGGCGAACTTCTGTTGTACATAATTTTACATCTTTATTTTAATACTATTTTTAAAATTTTCATTTATAAAATCATGAATGTCTGTGTAACTTCTATTCATATCAAAATTAAAATCAGATTTGTAATTATAAAGAAAATGAAAATAATCTTCTTTGAAATACTGGAACATTTCAAATCTGTTATGGTTGTCAATAATTGGGTATGCAACTAAATGAAAAAGATTTGAATCTGGAGCATCTAAATATGTTCTATCAAAAGAAAAAAAACCAAATTGAGCATATTTTATAAAATCTCTAGTATAATTTTCGAAATCAAACTCAGGGTCAATTTCTCTTTTATTAGCAATAATTTTCTCTAAATTTGGATTTAATCTGTATTCAAATTTAAATGGATTGTTGTTTAATGTCTTGTTTCTTAAATTATTGTGATATTGTGTGAAAAAATTTTCATCACTAATTTTTAATCCCCCAGTTGCAAAATGGCAAATAAATGGAAAACATTTACAACTAAAGAAGAGATCTAAATCAAAATCTGATGAGTTATTAATTTTCATATCCAAAAATTTTTTCACAATTTTCACACCTTAAAATTTTTTCTAATGTTCTAGGTCTAATAGCTTTAGTGAAAATAACATTATTTTCGCTAAGTTTTGATTCACGTTTTAAAAGGTTATTAAAAGCTTTGACTTCAGCACATTTCCCGATTATATTTGGTGTACGTGTTCGATTTGATTCATGCCCTATTTGACCAAGTTTATTCAGTAAAAGGGTTTTAATTGGTTTTAAGTATTTATGAGCAGGTAATATTCGATGTGATGAACCAAAGCTTGAATATTTAATTCCTTTAGCACCAATGCTACATGCAACTAATTCAAAAGATTGATGGTCTATGAAAATTTTGTTTTTATTAGTTGAATATAATTTTTGAATATCATTGATATTTTCTTTATATTTTTTTGCATTTGAAAGCAGTGTTTTATTTAATGATTGAAGACTTCTTTCTTTTTTTACTACATAATGCACTTTATCAAAACGATGATTTATGCGATCGATTAGAGTTTGAATTTCTTTTTTCATAGAATTGAAAATAACAACTAAATATACAATAAATCCGACTATTTTAATAGATAAAAAAAAGCCTTTTAGTCGAAACTAAAAGGCCGTATAATAATACGATATGTCGTATGAATTACAATTTATTCATGTTACCGGCTAAAGTTTCGATAAATTTACCGATAGGTCCTTTAACCATCATCGCCATCATGGCATTAAACTCACCTTCAAATAACAACTGAACTTCAGAAGTATTCGCTGTTAAAGCGTTAATGTTAGCGGTTAATGAAAAAGGTAATTTATCGCTTGCAGCACCTAAAACCACTTTGTTCGGAGCTACTTTATCTTTCATTTTTAATTTGATTTCCGGCATTCCTTTTAAACCGAAGATAAAAGCATTTTCGTCCAATACTTCGAATTTAGCGATATTCTCAGGCATTAACTTCTCAAAGTTTTTTACATCGGTTAGCGCATCAAATAAATATTGTGCGGATTTTTCTACGTTAACTTTCGGGCTTTCTAAATTCATATTGCGTAAAGGTTATTTGCTAAAATAATAGTGTTAAACTTCAATTCCCCAGGTTGACGGATTTTTACGCCACTCTTTCAGGGTTTCGTGCTCGGCTTCTGTGATGTATTGTTTGGCTACAGCTTCTTCCAAAAGGGTATCGTAATTCCCAAGAGTATATAAGTCGACATTGGCCGCTTTAAAATTATCCTGCGCCAGATCAAAACCGTAGGTAAAGATGGCAACCATTCCTTTTACATTCGCTCCGGCTTCTTTTAAGGCTTCAACGGCCATTAAACTACTTTTTCCGGTACTGATAAGGTCTTCGATAACCACTACGTTTTGTCCTTTTTGTAAAAAGCCTTCCACCTGATTTTGTCGACCGTGTTTTTTAGGTTCCGGACGTACATATACAAACGGAAGTCCCAGATATTCAGCTACCAGTATTCCGATTCCGATAGCTCCGGTAGCTACACCGGCAATAACATCCGGTTTCCCGAACTCTTTTTCGATGTGTTTCGCAAATTCGTCACGGATATAATTCCGGATCGGTGGAAATGAAAGTGTTATACGGTTATCGCAGTAAATTGGCGATTTCCATCCAGAAGCCCATGTAAAAGGATTTTTTGGATTTAATTTAATTGCGTTTATTTGTAAAAGCAATTCGGCAGTTTTTTTAGCTGTGTCTGTATTAAAAATCATAGTACAAATGTATAAAGTTTTTGTGAACGACAAACCACTTTTCTTGACAAATAAGATTGTTAAAGAAACCGATTTTCAGCTTTTTCTTTTGGAGAGTGTTGATATAAAGCAAGTTATTGTAAAAATGTTTCAAAACAAGATCTCAAAAGCTTTTTTGTATTATCCTGACGAAAAGGAGATTATGAAGAAACTAAAGGCCAAAATCCCGGTGGTAAAAGCCGGCGGCGGATTAGTTTATAATAAGAAAGGAGAGGTGCTTTTTATTTTTAGAAACGGGAAATGGGATTTACCCAAAGGCGGTATTGAAAAACGCGAAGAAATCGAGGAAACGGCTATTCGGGAAGTAGAAGAAGAAACCGGAGTAACGGGATTGAAAATTGTGCAAAAACTGCAAAAAACCTATCATGTTTTTAAAAGAAACGGGCGTTATAAATTAAAAGTAACGCATTGGTTTGAAATGAAAACCAACTTTGAAGGCATAACACAAGGTCAGATAGAAGAAGGAATCGAAAAAGTAGCCTGGTTAAAGCCAGATGAAGTGAAGGAGGCATTGAAAAACTCCTACGAAAACATTAAACTCTTATTTGAACCTGAAAAAGTAACAGAATAAAAAAGCCGGCAATTTTAATTTTTGCCGGCTTTTTTTATTTGATAATGCGATATACAGGGTATTGCATATGTGATTTTTCATAATATTTGGAATTGCGGTACACCCAATCCAGTTGGGCATCGCCACTGCTTTCAAATTTAGGATCATTTTTTCTTTTTTCATCCAGCGCTTTTTTTAATTCCGGATTGTCAATTAACAATTGTTTGGCGACATCTTCGAATACATAAGGCGAATAATACTCTTTTTGTTGCAGGATCGCATCAAAGAAATTCCAGTTAAAATAAGAATCTACAGCCTCCGGTTCCAGCGTTTCCAAAAGGAATTTTACATTTTTCTGTTGCGTTGGAATCAGGTAATCTCCTTTTTTAAATTTTTGCGCTACCGTTGTAGTTGTTACATTGGTATTATAATGCGAATAATGGCCTTCAAAAGCCGAATTCCCGGTTTTATAATCCGCTATTCGGTAACTTTCAACTGTGATAAGACTATCTTGTTGCAAGCGTTTCATCTCAATATTGTTAAGCTTTAGCAAATCAATTACATTCCACCATTGTTTCGGGATAACATAATATTCCGGGATGCTAACTTGTTTTTTGGGTTTATAGATTTCATAATGCGGGATCATTTTACGAAAAGGTTTAGTTCGGTCGTAATACAATCGCGGTTTACCGGAAACATCACTGGGTTTGTATTTTCCTTCATATCCCAAAAACGGAATCTGAGTTACTTTAGCGGAATCAATTACCCATTCTACCGTATACTTTTCATTCGGCTTATAAGCTTCCAATGTTTCTTTACGAATCTTTTTTAAGGTTTGATAGTTGTTATCCGTATAGCGAAGCGTACTGAGCATATATTCATATGTCACCTTAACACGATCGCTGTATTTTTTTAGCATATGCGTTTCGACCATCGCTCCGAACGAATTAAATAAAGAGGCATAACCGGTTGAAAAACGCGCTGTTTCCATATTTTTTGCAAAACCGTTTTCCGGAGTTTTATTGTAGATATTAACGTAAGGTACCGGTTCAATTTTTTTGGACTGCAAGTCTTTTAAAATGGAAGGATACATTTCGTTGTTAAAATAACTTCCGGCTTTACCGCCTAATTTCTGATAATGAGTAGCGATATAGGTTAATGTGTATTGGTAATCGGCTCCGTTACTTACGTGATTGTCGATAAAAACATCCGGATAGACCAATTGAAATATTTCGGCAAAACTACGGGCATTTCGGGTATCCGATTTGATAAAATCCCGGTTCAGATCATAATTTCGGGCATTTCCGCGAAAACCGAATTCTTCCGGTCCGTTTTGGTTGACTCTTGATGTAGCATTACGATTTAAAGCCCCTCCGATATTATAAATAGGAATCGTCACGATAACGGTATTTTTTGGAGCAGCAATTTTTCCCGAGGCCAGATCGCGAAATAGCAGCATTGTAGCGTCAATACCATCCGGTTCACCCGGGTGTATCCCATTATTAATCAGAATGATTGCTTTCTCCTTTTGCAACGTATTAAAATCAAATTTTTTTTCCGGGTTATAAGTAACAATATGCAAAGGTTCTCCGCTATCTGTCAATCCCATAGTTTTCATTGAAATACTTTCAAAAGATTTAGCAAGGACTTCATAGTAAGCTATCGTTTCTTCATAAGTGGCCGTTTGGTTTCCGTTTCCCTTTTCATAGGGAGTCAGCTGCTTTTGTTGAGCCATTAATGAAAAACAAGAAGACAAAAAGAGAAGGAGTAGGGATCGGGATGCTGTATTCATCTAGGTATTTGTTTTATTTGTAATGATATGTTTCTGAGTTGATTAGTTTACTTTTTTTACTTTCTGATTTTGGGTCATTTTGAACTGTAAAATAATATAAAAAAATATAAAGATGAAAACAATTACTTTTATTTGCGTGCTGTTTTTTGCATCACTTGTTGCAGAGGCACAGGTTACACTTACACAATCTTTATCACAGGAGATAGGAAATCATACACATAGTTGTATCGATACACTTACGACTACTTCGAGAGGTAATAAATACTATCGGCATTTTAAATTAAATGAGATGGGAGTTACAGGAGAATTTAACTTGCATTCGGTTCAGTTCGGTATTCAAACGCTTTTGATGGATGCTCAAAGCTTTGGATTTATTGTACATGTAAGAGTGTATAGGACAAATGCTGATTTTCCGGCAGGTTATCCTAATGACGGTTATACTTTGTTAAAGAAAAAGATGTATCCTGTAACAATAGATGATATCGGAAAAATAGTGAATGTTCCTTTAGATGTTGTGGTACCGTCGGGTAATAATTTGGTGGTCGAAATAGGCTATAACGGCCCGAAAACAAAAGGAAAATTATTGATTCTGGGATCTAACGCATCAGGAGAGACGGGGATTAGTTATTTTTCTTCCAATAGTTGTGGAATTCCATCCCCTGTCAACATTAATACGGTCAAAGCAGGTGGTACTCCTGATTCCAATCTTGTGCTCAATCTGATAGGCGTGCAAACACTTGCTAATCCTGCATTTTCTCAAAAAAGTGATCAGGTGATAATTTATCCGAACCCTACTTCAGGAAGTTTTAAAGTTACAATGCCGGAAGGAATTCGGATTAAAAATATTGATATGATGGATGTGAATGGTAGAAAATTTACGGTTAAAGCGGGAAGTGATGGTGAAGTAGATATTTCCGGTTTTATAAACGGTGTTTATTTCCTTAGCCTGGAAACGAATTATGGGATATTGGTTAAGAAGATTATAAAACAATAAGTTTGGGTTATATAAGTTAGTTGCTGTAGTTTGATTCGTGTAAGATTTTTATTGAATTAAAAGTAGGTGAAAAAATAATTGTCGCTTCGGTTTTCCTTTTAAAGAATTGATAGTGAAGAGAGTTATATAGGATAGAATGGTCAGAATGAAACGAGATATAGGATTATTATAAAATATGTCGCTTATTTGTGATTTTTTTACATTTATAACGTATTTTTTTGGGAATGATATTTTTTTATGTGTAATTTCGTACTATAACAAAAAACAAAACAAACATGAAAAAAATTACACTTTTATTTTTACTTTCTTTAATGTCTTTTGCGGTTGATGCACAAGTTGTATTGACGCATTCAAGTTCACAGGCTATCAATGGTAACACTGTTGCTTGTGGAAATAGCTCTACAGCAACTTCCAGCGACAATAGATATTACAGAGCTTTTAATTTGAGTTCAATGGGAATAACTTCTGCTTTTAACTTAGCATCAATTCAGTTTGGTGTTGCGTCATTAACGGCTCCTAACGGTTATGTAGTAACGGTTAAAGCGTATAAAACGACAGCAAATTTCCCATCCGGATTCCCAACAGGATATACTTTGTTAGGACAAGCTGACTATACTGTTCAAACTGCAAATGTCGGAACTATCGTAACGGTACCGGTAACAGTAACAGGAACGGTAGCGGCAAATGAAACATTAGTAGTTGAAGTTGGATATGCTGCAGCTACAACCGGAGTAAACATTTCATTAGGATCGAATACGGCTCCGCAAACAGCACCGAGTTATATCTCTTCTACGGCTTGTTCTATTGCAAACCCGACAGATGTAGCTGCAATTAATTTCCCGGATGTTCACATGGTAATCAATGCGGTAGGTTCTACACTTGGTGTTAATGAATTTGCATCAAAATTAGTTGCTGTTTATCCAAACCCGACTTCTGGTGTATTTACAGTAGAATTACCGAACGAATTACAAATTAATAAAGCGGAATTAGTTGATATTTCAGGAAAACAATTCGCAGTAAACGTAAACAACGGTAATACAATTGATATCTCTGGATTTGCTACCGGAATTTATGTATTAAACATGGAAACTGCTGAAGGTACTCTTGTAAAGAAAATTGTAAAGCAATAATATTGTTTTAGCTTATAAATAAAAAGTCGCCTTAAGGCGACTTTTTTTATGCTATAACTACAGATTCGGGAACCAAAACGGTATAATCTCCTCCGTTTCGAATTACATCTCGCACTATACTGGAACTGATGTAAGACGTACTGGCGGCGGTTAACAGAAATACGGTTTCGATTTGTGATAGTTTTCGGTTCGTATGTGCAATCGCTTTTTCAAATTCGAAATCGGCCGGATTACGAAGTCCGCGAAGAATAAACTGTGCGTTTAATTTCTGGCATAAGTCGATCGTTAATCCGGTATAGGTGATCACCGTGATTTTAGGTTCGTTTTTAAAAGCATCGGTAATGAACTTTAATCGTTCTTCCAGAGAAAACATATACTTTTTCTCAGCATTCACTCCGATGGCAATTACAATTTCATCAAACAACGGTAAAGCCCGGTTAATAATATCGTAGTGTCCCAAAGTAATCGGGTCAAAAGATCCGGGAAATATAGCTTTTCTCATATATTTTATTTTAAGGCTAAAGTAATCGCATTATCGAATAAATCGGTTAACGAAATTCCGGCTTCGCGCGCTTGTTGCGGGAGAATACTTTCGGTGGTTAGTCCCGGAATCGTATTCATTTCCAACATATGCGGTTCTCCGTTTACAATAATAAATTCACTACGGGAAAATCCTTTCATCTTTAATACTTCGTAAGCGCGTTTCGCAACGGCGTTTATTTTTTCAGTTAATTCCGCTGTAATTCGGGCCGGAGTGATTTCCTGAGATTTCCCAAGATATTTCGCTTCATAGTCAAAGAAATCATTTTCAGAAACAATCTCGGTTATCGGTAATACTTTAATTTCTCCTTTATAATTGATAACGCCAACGGAAACTTCGGTACCGTCAAGGAAACTTTCAATAATAATCTCGTTGTCTTCTTTATACGCGTTTTCAATTGCCGGCAGTAATTCGGCTTCCGTTTTTACTTTCGAAATACCAAAACTGGAACCGGATTTGTTTGGTTTTACAAAACAAGGTAAACCAACGGTCTGAATAATAGCTTCAGGATTGATGGTGTCACCCTGATTCAAATAATAGGATGTTGCCGTTTTGATACCATAAGGCTTTAAAACCGATAATAAATCCCGTTTATTAAAAGTCAGTGCAGCCTGATAATAATCGCAGGAAGTTTGCGGAATTCCTAATAACTCAAAATAAGCCTGCATTAAGCCATCTTCACCCGGTGTTCCGTGAATAGCATTAAACACAACATCAAACGTAAGCGTATTGCCTTCGTATGCAACAGTAAAATCATGACGGTTTACAGGGAATTCAACGTTATTGTCGTCAACCATAACCCATTTGTCTTTGAAAATATGGATGCGATAGGCGTTGTATTTGGATTTGTCTAAATAAGTGTAGACTACATTTCCACTGGTTAAGGAAATTTGGTATTCACTGGAATAACCTCCCATTATAATGGCAACATTTTTCATTTTACTACGTTTGAATAGTGAGTTAGTATATTACAAAAGTATTATTATTTGTTGAATCATTCTGGGTTAGGGTATAAAATATAAGGCGGTAATGAAAGTAAAACCTCTAGTATTTTATATATTTGCCAAAATTCGAATATCTATGAGCTGGAAAAAGTTTTTAACTAGTTTTACATTCTTTAAAAATTTAGCATTAGCATTAATTATCCTTATTGTTTTTGTGGTTTTAGTGATGCAATGGCTGGGCTATGCAACCAATCACGGGGAAGAAATTCCGGTGCCGAATCTGGGCAAAATGAGCGTTGAAAAAGCCGAAGAAAAATTAAATGATATTGATCTGGAAATCCATTTGTTAGACACAGTTGATTTCAGAGCCGATTTTCCGCCGTATTCTATTGTGGAACAGGATCCGTTACCGGGTGTGACGGTAAAAGATGGCCGTAAAGTTTACGTTAAGGTAAATTCAGGCGGTTATTCGCAGGTTACCGTACCGGACTTGATTCAGAAAACATACCGTCAATCATTATCGACTTTACGAGCGCTTGGCTTAGATGAAGGAACGATAAAATATGTACCTTATATGGCTAAAGATGTCGTTTTGGAAATGAAACAAAACGGTAAACCATTAAAAGCAGGTGATAAAGTATTAAAAGCATCTAAAATCGATTTGGTTTTAGGAGACGGTAAAACCGGTTATGTAGAAGAAACTACAAACGACAGTATTCCGGCTAAAGAACAGACAACAGAAAGTAATGCAGAATAATAGCAATATAGAAGACGCCGATTTAGACGGCGAATTATTTGAACATTATCGCTTTGAAGCTGCTAAAGGTCAGGCACCTTTGCGGGTAGATAAGTTTTTAATGAACCTTGTTGAAAATGCAACAAGAAATAAAATTCAACAGGCAGCGACTAACGGAAATATCTTTGTAAATGATGTTCCGGTTAAATCCAACTACAAAGTAAAAGCATTTGATGTAGTGCGGGTTTTAATGGAGCAACCGCCTTTTGAAAACATTATAATCCCTGAAAATATTCCGCTGGATATTGTTTATGAAGATGATCAACTTTTGGTTATCAATAAACCGGCCGGATTGGTTGTGCATCCGGGACACGGAAATTATACCGGAACGCTGGTCAATGCATTGGCGTATCATTTTGAAAACTTACCGCTAAACAGTAGTGAGCGTCCGGGATTGGTACACCGAATCGATAAGGATACTACCGGTTTATTGGTGGTAGCTAAAACGGATATGGCTATGGCGTATCTGACCAAACAGTTTGCCGACAAAACTTCTGAAAGAGAATATGTGGCACTGGTATGGGGTAATATTGAAGAGGAGGAAGGAACGATTGAAGGCTATATCGGTCGCCACATGAAAGATCGAATGCAAATGGCGGTCTATGACAGTGAAGATTTCGGTAAACATGCGGTAACACATTATAAAGTGATCGAACGTTTCGGATATGTGACATTAGTTTCCTGTATTCTGGAAACCGGTCGTACACATCAGATTCGCGCACATATGAAGTCCATCGGACATACTTTATTTAATGATGAGCGTTATGGCGGACATCTGATTTTAAAAGGAACAACGTTTACCAAATACAAACAGTTTATTGATAATTGTTTTAAAACGTTGCCAAGACAAGCGTTACATGCTAAAACACTTGGTTTCGAACATCCGACAACCAAAGAGTTTATGCGATTTGACACAGAATTGCCACAGGATATGAAAGAATGTATCGAAAAATGGCGTACGTATTCGAAGTCCCATACAATGGAAGAAGAAGAATAAAAGCGATTGTAATAAAAAAGCCTGAATCAATTTTGATTCAGGCTTTTTTATTAATCAGGCAAATAAGCGTTTGTTTGGGTAATGGTAAGATAATTTTCAGGATCGGTATACCAATCTTTAAATGTCTGAAATTGCTTTTGGTTTTGTTCCTGCCATTTTTTGAACTCTTCCGGATTACCCATTTGTAGCAGATAATACGTATAGGATTCCATTAAGTTATGGTCCTGTAATTTTTTATGATAATCGAAAAGCACATTCGGATAGTCTTTATAATCCTCTTTAAAATAATATTGTAAAAAAGCAGATCGCATTTTAGCTAATGATTTAAGATTAATTTCCTTTTCATTGGTCATAGCCAACATAAAATTCTTTCCGAATATACCGCAGAATGGCATTTTAAATTTACCGTTTTCTAATTCATTTGTCGTAATAATAATTTGACAGAAATCAATTTTAGTACTATCATTGGTTATAGTAATAGCATCTTGGTAGGTTTTATATAATAATTTACTTACTTCTAAAGTTCGCTTAGTTGTTCGCTCCAGATTCATAAAAATCTCACCATAAATAAGTCCCGAAAGCTTTTGATTTGAATCTGATAGCAATTGAGCTAGACGATAATAATTGGAAGAATACATCGGATCACTTTCCACCCCTTTTATATAATTGGAATAGGCTTCATCGTATTTTTTCTGTATTAGAAAAACATTTCCTTTTTCTAAGTGAAGGTTACCCGAATTAGGGAAAATTTTTAAACCCGCATCATATTCTTTTATTGCTTTTTCCGGCTGATTAAGGTAACTGTAGCAATTACCGGACATTTGGTATACCTGACTGTTTATGTTTTGGTACTTTTTGGTTTTGTTTAGAATAGCGATTGCTTTCTCGTAATCTTTTTTCTGCATATGAGCATAGGCAATTTCATACGAATAGATGAAATCTTTAGGGTCAATTTTTTGACACTCTTCTAAAAGGGTAATGCTTTTGTCGATTTCACCATTGTCCATTAATTTAATGGCTTCCTTGGCTTTTGCCCTGGCTTGTTCATTTGGAGTTTGAGAAAATGTATTCAGCGTGAATAGCATACCAAATAGAAAAAAAACGAATTTCATTTGTAATAAGTTTATCGATGAATTTGTTATTTGTAAGAGATCGCAAACATAAACCTTTCATTTCGATTTTTAGCAATATTCTATAAGATATAAAAAAATGCCCCGATGATCATCAGGGCATTTTTTATTATTTGTTTTTTGTCTCGTCCTGAAATAACGATACAAAAAAAAGCGTTATTATGGAAAAACAAACCACTTATGTTAAACGTACCCAAAAAGACTACTCCTTAAGTTTAAAGATTCAGATTACAAAGGAAATTGAATCGGGAGAATTGTCAACTTATGCAGCCCAGAAGAAATATGGTATCCAGGCACGGTCCACAGTTGTGAATTGGCTCAGAAAATATGGTAACTTTGATTGGGAGAACCAAACACCATCAAATATGCCAAAGACACCAGAACAACGAATTATGGAGCTTGAAGCCAAGGTAAAACTTTTGGAAAAGCAGAAAGCTCAGCTTGAAAAACAAAACCATATTTCTGATTCTAAAGCTATTATTTTTGATATGATGATAGACCTTGCGGAAAAGGAATACAATATCGATATTCGAAAAAACTTACCTCCCGGACAATCCAATCCTTTAGTCAAAAAAGGCAGGAAAACATAAGTTTTACCTGTGGTTTGTTCGGGATAAACAGGCAGGTTTATTATCGAAGTATTAAGCGCGCTAAATTCAGAAGAACCTTGGCAGAACAGGTTGTAACACTTGTAAAAGAGCAACGTATAGCTCAACCTCGGTTAGGAACACGTAAACTGTATCATATTCTTATAACTGAACTTAAAGCATTAAAAGTAGGCCGAGATAAGTTTTTTTCTATTTTAAAAGCTAATCATTTATTGATACACCCCAAAAGGAGTTATCATCTTACCACATGGTCACACCATCGTTTTAGAAAACATCCTAACTTGATAAAAGAGCTGGATATTACAAGCCCGGAACAAGTGTGGGTATCAGATATCACCTATATTGGAAAACGAGAAAAGCCTTGTTATCTGAGTTTAATAACTGATGCCTATTCAAAAAAGATAATGGGATATGATGTATCTGATTCTCTCAGTACACAAGGCTGTATCAGAGCCTTAAAAATGGCTCGTAAGAATAGGATATTTAAGTCTGAATCATTGATACATCATTCAGACAGGGGAATACAATATTGTTCGGATGAGTATCAGTATTTATTAAAGAAATACAGTCTAAAATGCAGTATGACACAAAACTCAGATCCGTATGAAAACGCAGTGGCTGAAAGAATAAACGGAATATTAAAACAAGAGTTTAGAATTGATACCTATCATCTTGAACTATATTTAATGAAGAAACTCATAGATGAGATTATTAAAAAATATAACCAGATTAGACCACATTGGTCAAACTATATGCTAACACCTAATCAAATGCATTTACAAAGAAGTATTAAAATAAAAACTTATAAAACAAAAAACAGAAGTAACTCGGAAGCTACTTCTGTCTAAAAAAGCTATTTTTACTAGTATTAATCCTGTATCGTTATTTTAGGACTAGTCATTTTGCTGTCAATCCATTTACGGGCATTTACAAACGCTTCGTGCCATGGCGAAACCTGATCCTGGTGACCGGCCGGATAATGCGCCCAGTTCCACGGGAAAGTCGATCGCTCGATATGCGGCATCATTACCAAATGACGTCCGGTTGTATCGCACATCATTGCGGTATTGTAATCCGAACCGTTCGGGTTAGCCGGATAGCCTTCGTAAGCATATTTGGAGACAATTTGATATTGATCTTCAGCATACGGTAATTTAAATTTACCTTCACCATGCGATACCCATACACCTAATGTGCTTCCTGCCAGTGTTGATAACATTACGGAATTGTTCGGTTGTACGGTTACGGAAGTAAAGATACTTTCGTGTTTTGCACTGGTATTGTGGTGCATTTTTCCGTGTACTTCATGTTCCGGATTGATTAGTTCCAGTTCCATAAATAACTGACAGCCGTTACAGATTCCTACTGAAAGCGTATCTTCACGTTGGAAGAAGTTTTTCAAGGCTGTGTTAGCTTTTTCATTATATAAGAAAGCACCGGCCCATCCTTTAGCGGATCCTAAAACATCGGAATTGGAAAATCCTCCTACAGCACCGATAAACTGGATGTCTTCCAATGTTTCACGTCCGGTGATTAAGTCGGTCATGTGTACGTCTTTTACGTCAAATCCGGCCAGATACATAGCATTGGCCATTTCACGCTCCGAGTTACTTCCTTTCTCACGGATAATCGCTGCTTTAGGTCTTGGCTTCGAGTTATCAATAACCGGTTTCTGACCGTCGAAATGTGACGGGAAGGTATATTGCAGCGGTTGGTTTTTATAATTGTTGTAACGCTCTTGCGCCATTCCGTTTTTAGACTGTTTTTGGTCTAATAAGAATGAAGTTTTATACCAGGTATCTCTTAATTCAGATACGTTAAACGTAAAGGTATCTGTATTATTCGTAATCGTTACGGTAGTACCGGATACTGCTTCTCCGATTTTAAAGAAAGCAACACCATTGGTATTTAAAATAGTTTCAGCTTCAGCATCGGCCTGGAATACTAAACCAATGTTTTCATTAAATAAAGCTTTCACGGTATCTTGCTCTCCTAAAACGGATAAGTCAAATGAAGCACCAAGGTTTACATCCGCAAAACACATTTCTAATAATGTAGTGATTAAACCACCGCTTCCGATATCGTGTCCGGCTTTAATATGCCCTTTTTCAATTAATTCCTGAATGCTGTTAAACGCATTTTTAAAATAAGTAGCATCGGTAATAGTCGGTACCGAATCACCGATAGTATTTAAAATCTGTGCAAACGATGATCCTCCTAATTTGAAATCATCTTGCGACAGGTTAATATAATAAATAGAACCTCCGTTATGTTGTAATACCGGTTCTACAACTTTAGTAATGTCTGTACAGTTAGCAGCTGCCGAAATAATAACAGTTCCCGGTGCAATTACTTCATCATTCGGATATTTTTGTTTCATTGATAAGGAATCTTTTCCGGTTGGAATATTGATACCTAATTCAATAGCGAAATCAGAACATCCTTTTACAGCTTCATATAAACGGGCATCTTCACCTTCATTTTTACAAGCCCACATCCAGTTAGCTGATAAAGATACTTTGTTTAAACGATCTTTTAGCGGTGCCCAAACAATGTTGGATAATGCTTCACCAATAGCAGTACGACTTCCGGCTACCGGATCGACTAAGGCAGCAACAGGGGAGTGTCCGATCGTTGTAGCAATACCTTCTTTACCCTGGAAGTCCAATGCCATTACGCCGACATTATTTAACGGTAATTGTAACGGTCCGGCACATTGCTGTTTGGCAACACGTCCGCCCACACAACGGTCTACTTTATTGGTTAACCAGTCTTTACAGGCTACTGCTTCCAATTGCAATACCTGATTTAAATAGGTTGGGATATTGGCTGTAGTATAAGCGGAGTTTTTATAGTTTCGGGCAACGGTTTTATCGCTCATGATCATTTTCGGAGAACTACCGAACATGTCTTCCAAAGCAAAATCCATTGGTTTGACACCGGTTGTAGCCGATTCGAATGTAAAACGATGATCACCGGTTACGTCACCAACAGTGTACATTGGTGAACGCTCACGATCCGCGATGCGTTGTAAAGTTTCAATATCTTTTTCTCCGATAACCAACCCCATACGTTCCTGAGATTCGTTTCCGATAATTTCTTTTGCAGAAAGAGTAGGGTCGCCAACAGGAAGTTTGTCTAAATCGATTTTACCTCCGGTTTCTTCTACTAATTCGGATAAACAGTTTAAGTGTCCGCCCGCTCCGTGATCGTGAATTGATACGATAGGGTTGTGGTCACTTTCGACTAAACCACGTACCGCATTGGCCGCACGTTTTTGCATTTCAGGATTCGAACGTTGGATGGCGTTTAATTCGATTCCGGAACCGAATGCGCCGGTATCTGCCGATGAAACAGCAGCTCCGCCCATTCCGATACGGTAATTTTCACCTCCTAAGATGACCACTTTATCACCTACAGACGGTTTTAATTTTTTAGCCTGACTTTCTTTTCCGTATCCGATACCTCCGGCTAACATGATTACTTTGTCAAAGCCTAATTTGCGAGCTTCTTCTTCATGCTCAAAAGTTAGTACTGAACCGGTGATTAGCGGCTGACCGAATTTATTTCCAAAATCAGAAGCACCGTTTGAAGCTTTGATCAGGATGTCCATCGGTGTTTGGTATAACCATTTGCGTTCGTCCATTGCTTTTTCCCACGGACGATTCTCTTCCAATCGGGAATAAGAAGTCATATAAACCGCAGTTCCGGCCAATGGTAACGAACCTTGTCCGCCGGCAAGACGGTCACGAATTTCACCTCCTGAACCGGTTGCAGCCCCGTTAAACGGTTCTACGGTAGTAGGGAAATTGTGCGTTTCCGCTTTAATGGAAATTACGGAATCAAATTCTTTAACGGCGTAAAAATCCGGTTTGTCTGCTGTTTTTGGAGCAAACTGCTGTACTTTCGGTCCTTTGATAAAAGCTACGTTATCTTTATAAGCCGATATAATGTCATTCGGATTGGTTTCCGATGTTTTTTTGATCAATTTGAATAAGGACGTCGGTTTTTCTTCACCGTCAATGACAAAAGTCCCGTTAAAGATTTTGTGACGACAGTGTTCTGAATTTACCTGTGAGAAACCGAATACTTCAGAATCGGTTAATTTACGGCCTAATTTTACCGATAAATTATTAAGATAATCCACTTCTTCCTCGCTTAAAGCCAAACCTTCTTTCTGATTGTAAGCAGCGATATCTTCAATTTCCAGGATTGCTTCCGGTTGGATATTAATAGTATAGATATCCTGATTTAGAGAAGTGTACTTTTGGAAAAGCATCGGATCAAAAGCAGTAAAATCCGCAGCTACTTTTTCAAACTCCTCGATACGGATGATACCGGAAATTCCCATATTCTGAGTAATCTCAACAGCATTAGTACTCCATGGTGTGATCATGGCTGCACGAGGGCCAACAAAAAAAGCATCCAAAGATGCCTTTATATCGTTAACAACTGTGCAAGGGTTTTCAGAAGTGCTTGCAAACAGCCAGTTTAATTTTGTAATGTCCTGAGCCGAAAGCTCGTTTTGCGATTGTACTGCAAAAACCGTATTAGTCGGGTTTCCGAAGAAATGAATCATTGTGTGTGTTGTTAGTGTGTTGTTTTAAAAAATGCAAAATTAATCTAATTCGGGCAATTAGACAATTCGTAAGCCTATATTTTTTACAGCCTAATTGTCAAATACAATATGATTATAAGCGCCTAAATCAGAACCTCCGTTCGGACGCGGATTCCCAAGTATATCTTCTAAAAACGGATTGGTCATGCCACCGAAAGCCTTAGCATCGGAATTATCTCCAATGATCAGCTGATTCTTATTCGGGTTCTTAAAATCCGGTTTAAACGAATTTGAATTGACAGCAATACGACAATTGTTATAATCCGTTGTGTTTGCTAAAGGGAATAACGTGTTATTTGTAAATTGCTGAGCGATATCAAAAAATTTAATCAGACAGTTGTTGAACCGGAAATTAAATGCTACCGAATTATGTTTGATCATTGATAGTGGTATGTTGCTGGATCCGAATAAAATACAATTGTCGAATTGCGCCATTTCCAACGGAATCATTTGTTGGTCAGAACCATTGTCAATTGTAACCGCTACCTGATTCGGACGTGACCAGTAATTCGCAAAAGTAGATTGACTGAAATGATATTTTCCGCCAAACGTACACGCCAATCCGGCTTGTCCGGCTTTATTGATTACGATATTATCCCCTTTGATATGGGCATTACGGGCCAATAAACCAACATTAGCGCTATTGTAAATCTGTACGTTAGTCATTTTTAAGGTTGTATCCGTACCATCATTGCCCTCGGTAAGAATACCGACAACAGCGTTTTTGATGGTCAGATTTTTTAAATCGTGTGCCGTACTTCCGTTACGTAACCAAATCGTTCCCCATTGTCCGGGTACTTCGGAAAAATCCTGTTCAAGTCGGTCGCCCTGAAAAATGACTTCGTTTTCCAATGCTTCGGTTACCGATTTTGTTCCGGCTACTTTTAGTGATGCTCCTTGTTGTACAATTAATCCTGATTCGGCGTGAAAATGAACACGGGCTCCGGCCTGAACATTCAGTGTTTCACCGGAAGGAACCGCTGCATAACCATATATCACATACGGTTTGTCTTTTTTCCAAAAGAATTCATCGCCATTAATCGGATGATTGTGATTTAGGTTTCGGCCTCGTGTGGTTAACGTATTTCCTTCTTCATCTACGCCCACTTCAACCTGTTCGTATACGCCGTTATTTCGCCCCGGATAAATAAAATAAGCATCTTTTACAAGTGTTACCAGGTCTACTTTCTGATAATTGGTTCCGTAATCAAATTCAATTTTATCGGTATACAAATACTGAGCATCAGGAGCGGAAAAATCATTGTAATTTATGGTTGTTTCCACAAAGATATACATGCTGTCTTTGGCTAATAATTCCACATTATTAAACACTTTCCCGGGAATACCGTCAACCATCAGACGATATTTGGAAGCATCACCTTGTCCTAAGCGTACACTTGGGATTTTAATGTCTTTATTGCTTCGATTGTATACTTTTAAAGTGTAGGTACTGGAACCGATATTTGAAAAAACAGTATCAAGATAGATCGTGTCTTTCGAAAATTCAAGGTTTCCGGTACTAGGCTCAAAAGAAAAATCGTTTCGACAAGAACTCAGTGCAATAAGTAAAAGGGTGACAAGGACGTAATAATAATGACGCATGTTTCTGATTTTTGGTAAAAATACTAATTTTTGGATGTTAAATTATACTTAAATTGTAATTTATCTATAACGTTAGGTGACTAAGTTTATTCTTACTTCGGTTTTGATTTTGTAATTTTACGTTTCAAAATAGTATATATGTCATTTGATAAAGAAAAAGTACTGCAGCTTTGCAATCATTTGTCGAAGAACACATTGATGCAAACCTTAGAAATTGAATATATAGATGCCGGAGAAGATTTTTTAGTCGCTAAAATGCCGGTTAATCCGAGAGTACATCAACCAATGGGATTATTGCATGGCGGAGCTTCGGTAGCCCTTGCAGAAAGTGTAGGAAGTGCCGCTTCGATTATGTTTGTAAACCCGGAAAAACAAGAGGTTAGAGGTATTGAAATTTCGGCCAATCACCTGAAAAGTAAAAGAGAAGGAATCGTTTATGGAACCGCCCGGATCATCCATAAAGGAAGAAGTCTGCATTTGTGGGAAATCAGAATCACAGATGAAGAAGGTAATCTTATTTCGCTTTGTAAACTCACCAATATGGTTTTACCAAAAAGAGAATCATGACCGATTTATTCCTGAAAGTAAAAGTGCACCAGGGGCAAAATTTGCCGTTTGTAATTTATTCAAAACCTGGTTCTGACGAAATTATTGGTTTGTTCCAGATGAATGATCATGTATATCTGGCTGAGCATTTTACGGAAACAGGCTTTATAATGGCTCCGTTTGAAGGGGAAAACTATGTGTTGATTCCGGAAGAACATGCTGAGATTATAACAGAAAAGTTTGAAAGACCGGCTGTTTCGGAAGAAACTGAAATTTCCGGGGAATATGATGATTCGGCAAAACAACATTTTGAAGAATTAGTCGAGAAAGGGGTAGCCGCTATACGATCAGGATATTTTAAAAAAGTGGTCTTGTCTCGCAAAGAAAAAGTAGCCGGAACATCCAAAGATGTGGAACATTTATTTCCGAGATTACTGGCTAATTATCCGAATGCCTTCAAGTATTGTTTCTATCATCCCAAAGTAGGAATGTGGATGGGGGCAACACCCGAGCAATTGCTGAAAGTTAAGGATTACCAGATGCAAACCGTTGCCCTTGCGGGAACACAGCTATATGAAGGAACCGAAAACGTACATTGGGAAGCAAAGGAGATTGAAGAGCAGCATTTTGTAACCGAATTTATTCTGGAAAATTTAAAAAACCGGGTTTCAGAAGAAATTGTATCCAGTCCGTATACAGCTAGAGCCGGGAATTTATTGCATATTAAAACGGATATTGCAGCAAAGTTAAACGATAAGGAAAGTCTGAAGCAGGTGCTGGAAATTTTACATCCGACACCGGCTGTTTGCGGATTGCCTAAAAATCTGGCCAAAGATTTTATATTGGAAAACGAAGGCTATGACCGGGAGTTTTACTCCGGATTTCTGGGCGAACTCAATAAGAATTTTTCAACCGGCAGAAGTGAGCATTCCGATTTATACGTAAACCTGCGTTGTATGAAAATTAAAAAAGAAAACATTCATCTTTATATTGGTTGTGGCGTTACGAAAGATAGTGATCCGGAAAAAGAGTTTTTCGAAACACTGAATAAATCCATGACGATGAAAAAGATATTAGTATAGTAAAAACAAACAAAATGAAATTAGATATATTGGCTTTCGGAGCCCACCCGGATGATGTAGAGTTGGGATGTGGTGCTACCCTGGCAAAAGAAATAAGTTTAGGAAAAAAAGTCGGAATTGTTGATTTGACCCGAGGAGAATTAGGAACGCGGGGTTCTGCTGAAATCCGGGATGAAGAAGCGCGTAAAGCAGCGGAGATATTAGGCGTTACGGTACGGGAAAATCTGAAGTTCCGTGATGGCTTTTTTGTAAATGATGAGACACATCAGTTAGAGATTATCAAAATGATCCGAAAATACCGCCCGGAAATTGTATTGTGTAACGCTATTGATGACCGACATATTGATCATGGAAAAGGGAGTAAATTGGTTTCCGATGCGTGTTTCCTTTCCGGATTACGACGTATTGAAACGGAAGTAGAAGGAGTGTTACAGGAAGCCTGGCGTCCTAAAGTGGTGTATCATTACATTCAATGGAAAAACATTACACCGGATTTTGTTGTGGATGTAACCGGATTTATTGATAAAAAAGTAGCAGCTATTTTGGCCTACGGATCGCAATTTTATGAGCCGAATTCAAGCGAACCGACAACACCGATTGCTACTAAAAACTTTTTAGACAGCCTGCATTATCGCTCGCAGGACCTGGGAAGACTAATCGGAACGGATTATGCGGAAGGATTTACAGCGGAAAGATATTTGGCTGTCAGTAGTTTAGAAAATTTGATGTAAATTTTTTTAAAAAATGCTTGCGTGATACGGAAATTGCCGTATATTTGCACCCGTAATCAAATGGTGATTGTAGCTCAGTTGGTTAGAGCGTCGGATTGTGGTTCCGAAGGTCGTGGGTTCGAGACCCATCATTCACCCTGAAATTCAAAAGCGGTCTTAAAAAAGACCGCTTTTTTTATACACTTAAGTGAAGCCCTGTAATTAAAGTTAGCTTCTGACTTCCCTTCATTTCTTCTTTTTGACTTTCAATGTCCTATGTGCTCTAAAAAATGATATTTAGAAATCGGTAACTTGCATTCAGTGAAATATAACTCCGAAAGCTTTTAGAAATAGCTTTGCTGTTTTACACTATTAACATATCTGCCTAAAGAATTTAATTTTTATCTGCCATGAAAAACTATCTGAAACATATACGGTTTTGGACAGGATTTAGTTGCCTGTTTTTATGTATCGCTTGTGAACCGGAAACATTTGAAGAAAAAGAACGGGATTCCGATCCCAATACTTCGATCTTCTTCAAAAAACTTACGCTGGAGGAGTTACGACAACAGCATCCGGTTATGGAAAAACTGGAAATTGTAAAAACAGATTTTCAGAAAAGTAATCAGAAAGGTAATTCGATATCAGCATCGGATTATGGTTTTACAGTTAATACCGATGAAATTACCTATATCGAAAACGGAGAACAACATTCCTATACTTTTTTGATTACAAGAGATAATCCGATTTCAGAAGTGGAAAACCTGGTGTTGGATTATGATAAAGGTCAATATAATGCCTATCTGGTGACTTATGAAGCAACACCGGATAAATTAGCCGCTACGGAAGGTCAGGGACATCGGGTAAGAATCGTTGCGTTATCTGATTTTAATCTGTTGTTAGCCAACAGAAAAAGACAGAATCCTTGTGTTACTGTAATAAAGAAAGCGGTTGCCTGGAACGAACTGGGGCAGGTTACGCATAGTGAATGGATTGAAGTAATTGATCAGGATTGTGTAAATCAGTCAAACGGCGGAGGACAATCAAACAGTTTTTCTTCATCCGGCGGCCACGGCAGTTCATCCGGTGGAGTTAGTAACGGCGGTTGGGGCGGTTGGATGGGAACGGGTTTTAATACCGGAGTTTACGGTCCGCCGCAAGGAGGAAGTCATGATGGTTATACCGGAGGAAATACGATTGGACATTCAGGAGCTGCCGGGTCGGCTACTACCGATTTTACTATAGGCGTTACTAATCCGTTGCCGACAATAAATAATAATGGGAATTCAGGAGGGCATTCGATACTAACGAAGCCGGTATTTAATTTAAAGTTTGGGTTGTATCTCAAAAACTTTAAAAATAGTATGCAAACGCTCGTTCCGAATCATTTATGGTGGCGAAGTGCCGAAGGAAAAGGAATTATCCAGTACTTGAAAGAACATTTTGATAATCAAACCGGAACTATAGATACAGAAACATCGGAGTTTGCGATTTGGGCAGTTCAATATTTGGAATCCCATCCGGAAGTGACCTGGGAACAGTTTGAAAATTGGTTTTTGGGTGAAGTAGAAGGGAATGATGGAGATTATGATAGTGAATTTTGGGAAAATCCGAATCTTACTTTTCAGCAGCAACAGTTGCCAACCTATCCGGTTTTTTTTGAAGCTTTTCCTAAAAAACAAAATGGAAATACCATTCGTAATATGCCCAATAATGAGGTGTTTCAATTGGTTGGAGGATCAATGTTAAGTAGTCACTTATCAGGAAATCCGAATTATAAAAATGCATGTGCTATAAGAGGTTCCAGAGCATTAAATTATTCCGGAATTAATATAGGTATTGTAAAGCATAATGGTGTACAAAAAACAGAAAAAGGAGATGATCTTAAGAATTATATACTATCAGCAACTGCTTTTAATGTATGGATGCATAAAACTTTTGGTGAACCAACTTATAGATTGTCGGGTTCTCAGGTTTCAGATAAGACTGCTGTTGTATCGTTTTTAAAAGGAAAAACAGGACTCTATACAATACTAAATGCAAGTCCGGGTATAGCGGCTATTCGGGTCATGTTGACCTAATAACAGATGGTAAGTGCTTGGGATCGGCCAGTGCTAACCCGAAAGGAGGAATCAAAATAATAGAAATATGGGAGTTAAAATAAAATGCATGAAAAAAAGAATTCTAATGTTGATCGTTTTGTTGCTGTTGCCATTGGTTATGTTTTCGCAGCAAACCGAAACGATTAATGGAATAAAATTTAAGGTGACTAATCAGCGACTCTTTCTAAAAGATGAAAAGTTGTTTGCAGTATATAAAAACTATCTTGATTCTAAAGGAAATTTTCAGTTCGGACATATTATTGTAGCAAAAAGGAATGATAGTCTTTTTATCACAGGTAAACTAAAAACAGATAAAAATGGAAAGATAGTTTGCACGGAAAAGTATAATTACGGAAATCTTTTTTTAAAAGATTCAATTCAACGTATATATAGAATAAACAAAAAAAATAAAGCAGTGCTAAAAGAATACAAAGAGTTTTATCAAGGGGTACTTATAAAAGATTTTATACCGGATAAACGGAAATGATTAGAATCCTTTAATTAATCTGATTTGTAATATTTTGTCAGTTTTGTTATAATTGTTATTTGTTTGTTGTTTTTTTAGTATTTTAGATGTTAATTTTTTAAGTTAAATTAAAATTCTGTTGAATGGGAAAGTATAAAATCGAGATTAAATGGGCGTTTATTTTTATTATAATGTCCTTATTATGGATGGTTTTAGAAAAACTATGTGGACTTCATAGTACACATATAGATAAGCAGCAATACTTGACAATGCTTTTTATGATTCCGGCTATTTGGGTCTATGTTCTGGCGTTAAAAGATAAGAAAAAAAAGGACTATGGCGGAATAATGAGTTTTAAACAAGGTGTTATATCCGGATTGATAATCACATTAATTGTAGCTCTTTTTAGTCCGTTGACACAGTGGATTATATCCTGTATCATCACACCGGAATATTTTCCGAATGTTATCGAATATTCCCTTAAAACAGGTTATCATAAAACGAGAGCAGAAGCAGAAGCTTATTTTTCGCTTGAAAATTATATGAAACAAAGTGTTATTGGTGCTTTGATGATGGGATTAATTACCACTTTAATTGTTGCCTTTTTTGTACGTACTGGAAAACCAAAAGACTAATTATAAATAATAAAACTATGAAAGTAATAAAACTGATTATTTGCCTGATTTTCGGACTCATGTTTATCAATGCCGGGCTTAATAAATTTCTAAATTATATGCCTATGGAAGAGATGACAACAGAACAAATGAAAATAATGCAGGCCTTTATAGAAATAACCTGGTTAATGCCTTTAGTAGGTGCAATTGAGATTATTGGAGGATTTCTATTTATTTTACCTAAAACAAGAGCTTTAGGTGCTATTGTTATCCTACCGGTTATGGTGGGGATTTTGTGCCATAATATTACTTTTGAACCATCTGGGATTATTATTGCATTACCATTTTTCTTGATCAACTTATTGGTTATTGCTGACAATTGGAAAAAATACAAACCGATGTTTTCCTGATAATTGTAGTATTATAATATCAAAAATCCTCTTATATTAAAAATACAAGAGGATTTTTATTTAAAGCCATGGTGCTACCTACTTAGTATCCTCAGGGCGGTCTTTTATTTGTGAGGCTTTTAAATGAACCTTTTTTCCTTTTTTGTTTACATAATACTTTTCGTTTTTATTATTGATGTAAACATCAGTTCCATCCGGAGCCATCTTACCTTTCCATACTTTATCCGTGATCTTGGAGGTTCCTTTTACAGCTACTTCAGCAGTTTTATCACCTACCTTTTTCGCTGTTTTTTCAATTTTATCACCTACGCTCTCTTTTTTTTCCTGTGCTTGAACCGTTTGGAAAAAGACAGTGGATAAGCCTAGAAATACTACAGTTAAAATGCTGCTTCTTTTCATATCATTATTTTTAGAGGTTACAAGTTTTAAGACAATCTTAGAATTCCTTTGGAATTTCAGGTAGTAAGGATACTATAAAGATAAGTAATAAAATACTAATATATTTATTATCAGGCTTTTTTTGAAGTCGTACGTTTAATAAAACTGTTATTTTTTATAAATGTATTTGTCATTTTAAAAACCGGTATAAATAGGTCGTTTTTAATTACTAATAATTCAAAATAATGGCTGGAATTAGATAAGACATTAATATTGTACCACGTTCTTAATAAATCTCATACTTGTAATTATTTTGGTAAGTTTTTTGTATTGATGAGGAAGGGATGTTAGAAGAAATGGTAACGATTAACATTTTGTATTTTGAGATTTTACAATTTGTTGTCGGCATTGATTTAATAATTAGCAAAAAGAATTTCTTTTTATTTTCCTTCCCCTCATCAATATATTTTTGTAAAACTACAAAATTGTATTGTGTATCAAGTAAATAGTATCTTGAGCAGTACTAATTTATATTGTATATAGGGTACACAAAAAAATCCCTGACCATTAATATGAGCCAGGGAGCAAATTATAACCTCGAGGGTTTTTGTATTACAGATATGAAATACCTAGTTTACAGAAGAAACCGATTTTCTATATTCTGAAGGCGTAATGCCATGATGCTTCTTAAAAGACTTAATAAAACTTTCATTCGTATTGAAGCCTAGAAAATCATATACTTTTATATTTTCTTTACTCTTCGTTTGTAATAAAACAGTCGCTTTGTCCATTTTTTGCATCAAGAAATATTTTTTAGGAGACATCCCGTAAATCTGTATAAAATGTCGCTTAAAGGTGGATAAACTAAGGTTACACATTGAAGCTAATGTAGCTATACTGATGTTTTTATATACATTATTCTCCACAATTTGTTGGATGGTTGACTCTTGCTGACATATTAAATTAATAAACCAGTTTATTTTTTCCGGGTTCTGACTAAATAGATCTAACATAAACTCTTCAAATTTTACAGAACAAATATTGTCCGGAGCATTACCGTGGGTAATATAATTTAAAGAGGGTAACAGGCAATTTTGAATAAAACTACTCTTTGTACACTCTATATGGTTTTTTAAATATTGTGAGGTACGATCCTTCTTAATTTTTTGAAAATCGGGATATTTTAATAAAAAATCATTGAGGATTTTGTTATTAAACATGATAAATATCCCTTCTATAAAATCACCGTCTTTTCTGTTGGTTTCACAAACAAATTGGGAACCGTTTGAAAGTATTACGAAATTATTTTCATTAAAAGTAATAGTATTCCTCTTGGTAACAATGCTTTTGAGACCATTTATAGGAAATAAAATCAAATTATACTGTAACTCTATTTTTATTTTCGAAATAGAACGTTTTGATTGAAAATGTACTATCCGAATATCATTTACTAAATCATTAGTTAAACAACAAGCTGTCTCTCTTGAATTAAATACACGATCCGCCATCATAAGGATATATAAAATTAAACATGATTCGGTACGGAACACATTGACAGAAATTATATTGCTTATTACTACTGGCTTGTAATAAGTTTATTGAATTTCGACTAACAATGCGAACAGCACTATTTTCTGAGGCATTCATAGTTAATAATACTGTGGGGGGAGACAAAAAACAGAAAAAATACCCTGTTTTATAGCTGTATTATTGTAATTAGAGGAGTAAAATCAAACTTGGGGTTTGTTTTATTTGTAACAAAAATAAATAAAAAATAATTTAAAATCACAAATATGGTGATAAATTTGTTTGAAAAGTTTTTAAAATGATCATTTTGGTAAGTAAAATAGGGATATTGGCAGCTTTTTTATTTGTCTTTAAGTGATAAAGAAATAAATCAGGAATTTATAGAATAATAGTTTATTATCCTGTACAAAACGATTGAATTTTATGATAACAATCAAACTCATCTTTTCTTTGCTGTGGATTTCTGAAAATACTATTTAGGAAATCAGATTTCAAATTAGCCAAATAATAATCTTTTTAATTACCAGAAATATTGATTTGAAAAATTAAAAAAGTTTCAAATGAAAAAAAATGTTTGAGTTAGTTTTTCCATTTAGGAATAGTTTATTTTTTTTTTCATATTTAATCTAAAAATGTATTTATTTCATTTTTTGCCGGTGTGGTTAGCCGGCTTTTTTTATTACTACAGGACTTATATTGGGGTATTCTATATAAGTAAGAAGAAGAATTTAACAGGATTTTATTAATTAACTTTTGGGTCAGTAACCTCGGAATCCTTAAATTTAAGGGATTAGAAAAAGCGATATAATCAAACCCCTTATTGACAATATAATCTACCAAAATAAATATGAAAACAATTATAGTCGCCACTGATTTTTCTGCGGAAGCCGAAAATGCTACGCAATATATCGCAACTGCTGTTGCCGGTAAAGATTACCGAATTGTATTGTATCACCTGTATAATACATCTATTCATGCTCAGAATGCCCGATTGTCGGCCGGAGAAATTGATAAAATGTTTCAGGCTAAAAAAACTAAAGTAAACGAAAAAGCTGCTGTTATAAATGAAAAATATAAGGTAGAGGTCCTCTCACATGTGGTACCCGGTAATTTTTACGATGAGCTGATCAATAGCATACAAAAGTATGATGCTGAACTGGTCGTAATGGGAATGGCTGAAAGATCGATAGAACAGGATCTATTAGGAAATACAACGACAGCAGCTATCAGTATGCTTAAATTTCCGGTGCTAAGTATTCCTTTAGGAGCGGAATATAAAGGAATAAAACACATTCTTTTTGCCTGCGATATAATCAGAGGTGTACACAAAATGATTCTGGACAGGGTAAGAGAAGTGGCTTCCGATTATAAAGCCACGGTTGAGGTGTTCCATATACGGGAAAAATCAGAAGAAATTGCCCAATCGGAAGAGCATAATAGTACAATGGAAGAAACACTTTCGGATGTGCATCATACATATAAAAATGTACAATCTTCGGAAATCATTAAAGCAATACGGGATGAAATTGAAGCTTCGCAAACCGATTTATTGGTAATGGTTCCCTATAAATATGGCTTTTGGGACTCAATGGTACATAAAAGCAAAACCAGAGCAATGGCATCCGGTAACAAAGTACCCTTATTATCATTGCCGTTATAACACAATTTAAAGAATAGGTTAAATTTAGAATAGAGCGTGTTTATTTGAGAAACAAGCTCTATTTTTGTATAGTGAAAAAGTTATCCGTATTCATACTTGTATTCCTGATTAGCCTGAACAATTGCTTCCTAGTGCAATTGTTTAAGGTACCGGTGTTGTTTCAACACTTTGAGGAACATCAGGCACATAACGGAAGCTTAGGATTTGTCGATTTCCTGGCCATGCACTACTGGGGAGATGATATCAACGATTCAGATGATGATCGGGATATGCAATTACCGTTTAAAAAAGTAGATCATCATGTACCTAATCTTGTCTTTATCCCGAATCGTATTACCTATACAAGCTCAGTATGTATTGTACCGGATACTTCCCGGTTAAAAATAACATACAATAACGAGCTGCATTCTAACCCTCATTTGGGCGCTTTATTCCGACCTCCAATCGTATAACTTCTTTATCGGATTAAAAAAATACCGTAGATGCATTTTTTGTGTCTGTCGGATCATTTACTATATATTCTAAAGAAGTCATGCTTAATAAAATAATTCAATTTTCAGTTAAAAATAAACTGGCAATTGGAATCTTTATGCTACTGTGGGTCATCTACGGTACCTACGAAGTTACCCGATTGCCAATTGATGCTGTACCGGATATTACCAATAATCAGGTACAAATTATTACAACAGCGCCGTCCTTAGGTGCCGAAGATGTAGAACGCTTGATTACCTTTCCGATTGAACAGGCGATCAGTAATATTCCGAAATTAAAAGAAAGCCGAAGCATGTCCCGTTTCGGGTTGTCGGTTGTAACGGTTGTTTTCGATGAAAAAGCCGATGTTTACTGGGCTCGCCAACAAGTAACCGAACGCTTGCAACAGGTTAGCATTGATGAGAATGCCAACCAACCGGAAATGGCACCGGTAACAACCGGATTAGGTGAAATTTATCAGTATGTACTTAAACCACAGCAAGGATACGAAAATAAATATTCCCTGGCGGATTTACGTACAATACAAGATTGGACGGTTAGAAGACAATTGCTAGGTACGCCTGGAATTGCTGACGTATCAACTTTTGGAGGGAAATTAAAACAGTATGAAGTTGCAGTTAATCCGTCGCAGCTTAAAGCTAATAATCTGACAATCAGTGATGTTTTTACCGCGCTTAACCGGAGTAATCAGAATACCGGTGGGGCTTATATCGAAAAAGGACCTACGGTTTCGTATATCCGTAGCGTAGGATTGGCCCGAAATATAACGGATATCGAAAATATTGTAATAAAAACAACACAATCGGGAACACCGGTTTTGGTTAAAAATATAGCGGAAGTAAAACTTTCGTCAGCCATTCGTTACGGCGCTTTGACTACCGATGATCGAGGGGAAGCTGTAGGCGGAATCGTAATGATGTTAAAAGGAGAAAATGCGAATAATGTTATCGAAAATGTAAAAGCAAAAGTCGCTGAAATTGAAAAGATACTGCCCGAAGGTTTAAAAATAGAACCGTTTCTCGATCGGACTAAAATGGTGGATAATGCTATTGGTACGGTGGAAAAAAATCTAATTGAAGGGGCTTTGATCGTAGTATTGGTATTGGTTCTTTTTTTAGGGAACTTAAGAGCGGGACTTATTGTAGCTTCTGTTATTCCGTTAGCAATGCTGTTTGCAATCAGTATGATGAATGCTTTTGGCGTTAGCGGAAATCTGATGAGTTTAGGGGCTTTGGATTTCGGACTTATTGTGGATGGAGCCGTTATTATTGTTGAAGCTATTTTACATCATCTGCATACCTCAAAAAAATACAAAGGACGTGACCAAATCGTTCAGAGTGAAATGGATAATGAAGTGACCGGATCGGCTTCCCGTATGATGAATGCTGCTGTTTTCGGACAAATTATTATCCTGATCGTATACCTGCCGATTCTTTCTTTACAGGGAATTGAAGGCAAAATGTTTAAACCGATGGCGCAAACTGTGGCCTTCGCTATTCTGGGCGCTTTTATTTTATCATTGACTTATGTGCCGATGATAAGCGCACTTTTTATCAGTAAAAAAGTGAATCACCAACCGAATATTTCGGATAGAATTATGATGCGCCTGGAAAGCGGATATGAAAAAATACTTTCCCGGGCGTTACATTTTCGTAAGAGTGTTGTAGCTGTTGCATTGGGATTATTTGCTATTGCGGTCCTAATGTTTACCCGAATGGGAGGTGAGTTTATTCCGCAACTGGAAGAAGGTGATTTTGCCGTAGAAACCCGATTACTCTTAGGAACAAATCTGACAACAACAACGGAGACTATTCAGAGAATTGCTGTAGCATTAAAAGAACAGTATCCTGAAGTAAACCGTGTTGTATCCCGAATCGGTAGTGCTGAAATTCCAACGGATCCTATGCCTATTGAAGGAGGAGATATGATTATCGTTTTAAAAGATAAATCGGAGTGGACAAGTGCTTCGTCTTTTTCTGAACTGGCCGAAAAAATGACGGAAACCGTTCAGGATGTAGCACCGGGCGTAACCACCGGATTTCAGTTTCCGGTTCAAATGCGGTTTAACGAATTGATGACCGGTGCAAAACAGGATGTGGTTTGTAAAATTTACGGTGAAGATCTGGATAAATTGGCACGTTATGCTGAACAACTGGGAACGATAAGCCGTAGTGTAAACGGAACTGCCGATTTATATGTGGAAAAAGTAACCGGAATGCCGCAAATCGTAATTGATTATAACTGGGCGGAAATGGCGAAATACGGCCTTTATGTACAAGATATCAATCGAACGGTAAATGCTGCTTTTGCAGGTGCGGTAGCTGGTAATATTTACGAAGGAGAAAAACGTTTTGATTTGGTCGTTCGGGTTAATGATGCCGGCCGTAAAGATATTAATGATGTAAAGAATCTATTAGTGGCAACGCCAACGGGAACACAGATACCGTTATATCAGGTTGCTTCGGTTCAGGAAATTGAAGGACCTAATCAGATTCAACGGGAGGATGCCAAACGACGTATTATAGTTGGCTTTAATGTCAGAGGCCGCGATGTACAGAGTATTGTAAACGAACTACAACAAAAAGTAAGTGAAAAAATCAAATTCGATCCGGGCTATTATGTAACCTATGGTGGCGCTTTTGAAAACTTGCAACAGGCTAAAAGCCGATTGGGAATAGCAGTACCGGTGGCTTTGATTTTAATTTTCGGACTCTTGTATTTCGCGTTTAAATCGTTTAAGGAAGGAATTATCATTTTTACTGCAATACCGCTTTCGGCAATTGGCGGAATATTAGCGCTGACACTAAGGGATATGCCGTTTAGTATTTCGGCCGGTGTCGGGTTTATTGCACTGTTCGGTGTTGCAGTTCTGAATGGTATCGTACTGATATCGGAGTTTAACCGTATTCAGAAGTCAGGTGAAATTACCGATCCTTTTGAACTGATTATTTCCGGAACGAAAAACAGATTACGTCCGGTATTGATGACAGCTGCTGTGGCTTCTTTGGGATTCCTGCCGATGGCGCTCAGTAACGGTGCCGGTGCTGAAGTACAACGACCGTTGGCTACAGTCGTGATAGGTGGTTTGTTAACCGCTACATTATTGACCTTATTTGTACTTCCGGCTATTTATTTGATGACCTATCACACTAAAATATTTCGAAAAAAGATGAAAAAAAAGAATATAGCTACAATAACAGTTTTGCTACTGACATTTTTGTTTGCGGATGAATTACGAGCTCAGGAAATAGTTCCGGTTACGTTAGACGGATCTGTAGCAGTTGCGATAAAAAATAATAAACGAATCCAATCAGCGCGATATAATGAACAATCGAAAAACTGGTTGCGTCAATCGGCTTATGATATCCCGAAAACAGCTGTTGATATGGATTACGGACAGTTTAACAGCAAGTTTAATGATACCCGGTTTGGAGTAAGTCAGACCTTTAATTTTCCAACGGTTTATATCAGACAAAAGAAGGCCTTAACGGAAGGATACCGGGTTGCTCAGGTTCAAACGCAATTAACGGAGCAGGAGTTGAAAGCTCAGGTACGCCACTGGTATTACGAATGGATATGGTTGCAACAGAAAAAAGAACTGCTGCATTATGCTGATAGTATTTATCGTTTGATGGAAGAGAAATCGGAGCTTCGTTTTAAAACCGGAGAAACAAATATCCTAGAAAGAAGCGCTTCACAGTCGGCACGCCAGTTTTATACCAACCAATTGAATATGATTAATCAGGATATTACAATCGCTCTGAAATCCTTTAATGCTGTCTTACAGGATAGTATCGCTTATACTCCTAAAATGACCAACATCAAAATGGAAGAAAAAGGAGTAGTCGAAAAGCAAACTGTAGAGCATCTTCCGGCAGTACAATTATGGCAACATGAAGCGGAAGGAGCTCGTTGGCGCTGGAAGACGGAACGGGCCCGAATGTTACCGGATATCACTTTAGGATATAATAATCTCAGTATTACGGGTTTTCAAACGAATGCTTCCGGTCAGGAAACGTATTATGATACCGGATCCCGTTTTAATTATGTTAACGCCGGTATCAGTGTACCGCTTTTTTTCGGGAGCCAATCAGCTCGCAGTAAAGCAGCAAAAGCAGAGTGGCAACACTACACTGCTCAGGCTGCTGCTGTAAAAGTAGAATTGAGCGCACGATTGGACAATGCGGTTAAGGAACTGGAAAAATTTAGAGAAAGCCTGAAATATTATGAATCGCAGGGATTGGCTAACGCAAAAACAATTATCGATGCTGCTAATAGTCAGTTAAATAACGGAGATATCGATTATCTGCAATGGGTGTTGGTCGTTAATCAGGCCATTACCATTAAAAATGAATACCTGGACACGGTCAATAATTACAACAAAGCTGTGATAACGGTACAATCTTTAAACAATCTGTAAAGCAATGAAAAAGAATATAATTTCCTCAGTAATATTGACACTTTTATTACTGATCTCTTGTGGTAAAAAAGAAAAGGAAACGGAAAAAGCAACCTTAACAACTATTCCGAATAGTATAAAGTTAACTGCGGAACAACAACAAAATGCAGGAATAGCAATTGGTCAGCCAACAGAAAAAGAATTGAGCGGAGTACTGACGTTACAAGGTTCTGTAGTTGTACCGCCGCAAAGTCGGGTAGATGTAACATTCCCGCTTGGCGGTTATATCCGGAAGACAAATGTGATGCCGGGTATGCATGTAAAAAAAGGTCAGGTATTAGCTGTAATCGAAGACATGCAATACATTCAATTACAACAGGATTACCTTACTGCAAAGGAGAAATTTAATCTGGCGGAAATGGAATTCAATCGGCAAAAGGAATTAAACGCTAAAAAGGCGAGTAGCGATAAAGTATTCGAGCAAATCAGTTCCGAACGCGAAACACAGCGGATTGCAATGACATCTTTAGGGCAGAAATTAGCCTTATTAGGAATCAATACGTCACGTCTTACCACCGCTACATTGAGTAAAGCGATAACAATTGTTTCTCCGGTTAACGGATTGGTTTCGAAAGTGAATATCAATATCGGAAAATACATTGCACCAACGGAAATGCTTTTTGAACTGGTTGGAATGCAGGATGTCGTATTGTCTTTTACTGCTTTTGAAAAAGATGTTCATGATTTAAAAATCGGTCAAAAACTGGAAGTATTTACAAATGATAAACCGGATCAGAAGTACAAGGCAACTATTGCTTATATCAATCAATCTCTTAATCAGGATCGGGCGGCTGAGGTAATCTGTAAACCGGATGCGTATCAGTCGGAACTATTGCCGGGACTATTTATAAACGGTACTGTTCAAATACGTAATAAAAAAGCATTGGCCGTTCCGGAGAGCGGTGTTGTTGACTGGAAAGGTAAAAAATATGTATTTAAAGCGCAGGCTGACAGTCAGTTTGTTATGATTCCGGTTACAGCAGGAATTGTTCAGGATGGACTACAACAGATTGTCTCAGATAAGATTGGTTCAACGACCAGAGTAGTTACACAAAATGCCTATACCTTATTGATGAAAGCTATGAACGGCGGAGATGAATAGGGAATAAGAGAAGAAAGAGGAAAGAAGAAAGAGGAAAGAGGACAAGGATTGTGAAAACCCGTCGGGATGAATGCCTGACGGGTTTTTATTTTAAGTAGTCGGATGAAAAACAAGTGCCGTCAGTTTTTCTAAAAAATAACGGGCAGCCTTTTTCTGATAAGCATCCTGATGAGTAATGATCATTGCACGGCGTGTCATTTTAATAGTATTAATGGATAAGATGGCCAGTTCCTTATCAAATGCGACAGTTGTTTTGGCCAGAATAGTATACCACTTTCCCGATTTGACCAAATCCAAAAGCGTAGGAATGTCATTGATTTCTACCGAAATTTGAGGATGAATATTATTCTTGGCAAAAATATCGCTTACAAATTTTCGGGTACTGTATCCGGCTGCGGGTAATACAATCGGTAAATCACTGATTTCCTTTAAATCGATTGATTTTCGGGTCGATAACGGACTGTTTTTGGCGGCTACCAAACATAACGGAGATTCGAAAAGTAAGCTATAGGTAAGGTTTTCATCGGCTACAATTTCCTCAAATGCCAATACCAAATCCAATTGTAAACCAATCAACTTGTCGTGTAATTCTTCCGATGTCCCGAAAACAACTTTAACTGAAATATTGGGGTAATCGGCAAGAAAAGCAATTAGAGCCGGTGTAAGCAGATGACGTAAGCCATAGGTCACCCCAATGGACAAATCGCCGGTTTTAAGATCACCGAGATCTTTTAATAAAGTAAGACCGCTATTGGCTTTATTAACGGTTTGCAAGGCATAACTGTAAAAAAGAGCACCGGCTTCGGTAAGAGTGATCCGTTTCCCGATTCGGTTAAACAAAGGGGTATCAAGCTCTATTTCCAATTGTTTGATTTGTTGGGATAGCGTACTCTGACTAATGTTGAGTGCTTCGGCGGCCGCGGTAAAATTAAGCAGCTCTTTGGCCTTTATAAAATAACGAAGTTGACGAAGTTCCATTCTTAAATCGGTTTTATCGATTGATATTATAGAAAAATAGCGTTTTACAAATTTATAATTTATCCGGAACTTTGTAGTGTTAAATGTTGTAAAGATGAATATGTTCCGGTCACTTAAGTATAGAAATTTCCAGCTTTTCTTTTATGGACAATCAATTTCTTTATTGGGAACCTGGATGCAAAAAACAGCGGTAAGCTGGCTGGTTTATAAGCTTACCGGATCGGCTCTTTTATTAGGACTGGTTACGTTTGCGAGTTTGATTCCTTCATTGGTGTTATCTCCATTTGCAGGAAGTTATATCGAAAAACACGATCGTTTTAAGATATTGGTAAAAAGTCAGATCATTTCGATGATGCAAGCCGGAACACTGGCAGTACTGATTTATTTCAAAATATACAGTATATCGGCATTAGTGTTTTTAAGTCTGTTACAGGGAATTATCAATTCGTTTGATGTAATTTGCCGACAAACGCTGATGATGGATATGGTCGGTAAAAAAGAAGATTTACCCAATGCCATAGCGTTGAATTCGACCATGACAAATCTGGCCCGTATTATAGGTCCGGCATTAGCAGGACTGGTGCTCGGCTCTTTAGGCGAAGATTTTTGTTTTATCGGTAACTTTGTAAGTTACATACCGGTACTGTTCTGTTTGTACCGTATGGACATAAAAATAACCGAAAATACAGAACAGGAGAATTATGTTTGGACCGAATTAAAAGAAGGTTTTGATTATCTGGTTCATGAAAAAGATTTGATCAGTTTAATAGTATTACTTGCGGTAAGTAGTCTGATTGTAATCCCGTTTAATACGCTGATGCCGATATTCGCAAAAGATATATTTCACGGAACGGCAGGAACCTTTAGCCTGTTTGAAAGTGCCATCGGATTAGGAGCTGTAATGAGTGCGGTTTATATGGCCAACCTTCAAAAATACGACCATATTATTAAGATTATCATCGTTTCGGGCTTTATGTTAGGTAGTAGTGTTATGCTTCTGGCGGGTTCTGAATTAATTCCGGTGACTGTCGTTTTATTGATCGTAAGCGGAATCGGGATGATGGCACAAACATCGGCTATTAATACCTATATTCAAACCCATGCGCATCCCAGCATGCGATCCCGTTCGATCAGTTATTATATTATGGCCTATCAGGGATTGATCCCGGTTGGTAGTTTACTCGCCGGTGTTGTAGCAGAAACGATCGGTGTACGGCTGACAGTTGTTTTACAAGGATTGATCGGACTTATAGCGGTTCTGGCATTCTACTTATACTGGAAGCGTATGAAAACCAATAGTATGATTAAAGAAAACGTTTTTATAAAGCATTAATTAAATAAGAAATGAAGATTATACCACTTAAGGAAGGTACTTTTTGGGCTAGTAAAAAGAAAGAATTTACGTTAATCGACACTAATTTTGATCAACCGGTTGAGCCCGGATCGTTAAAGATGGCTGTTTGCCCGTTTCTGATTGAACTTCCGGATGATCTGGTACTAATCGATACGGGATTAGGTTGGAAAGAAAACGGTAAATCGGTTCTGATTTCATTAATAGAAGCCGCCGGATATCAACCGGAACAAATCACAAAAGTATTGCTAAGTCATCTGCATAAAGACCATACGGACGGATTGGGTTTCTTTACTGAAGAAGGCTACAAAACCTATTTTCCTAAAGCAACTGTTTTTTTACAACAACGTGAAATGACATACGCTTTGTCACAGGAAAATAGCTATTCATTTGATCAGCAAACATTAAACGCGATTAAAGATTTGCCGAATTTAGAATATATGAATGCAGATAAAGGAACAATCGGCTCATATATCACTTACGAAGTTACAGGAGGACATTCTCCGTATCATCAGGTGTTTTGGATAAGGGAAGATGAAAATATTGCTTTTTTCGGGGGTGATAACCTGCCACAGGAAAGCTACTTGAAATACCATATTGCATATAAAACGGATTTTGAAGGAAAAAAAGCGATGGAATTACGTCAGATATGGGAACAGGAAGCCAGAGCGGAAGGATGGAAGCTATTGTTGTACCACGATCTGGAAAAACCGATAGTAGAATTATGATATATATGGTAACTGAGCGTATTATTTAGCAATGTATGAATTGGATAGCGAAGTATATTTATGCATTGAATCAATAGTCCGATAAGAATCAATAGTTACAAATTATTTAAAAGGAGCTTTATAAAACGTAAGGCTCCTTTTTGTATTTTAGGTCGGCTATAAATAAGAACCTTAACGTTTAGTATAGATAAGATGAGAAAAATTATTTGCGGATTTAGTTGCTTTTTACTGTTAGGTTGTGGTGGTTTTGGTTCGAAAACAACAAAAGATATTGTGATGGATTATTATCACAAAGGAAAATTAAATGGCGCAGTACTGATAGTGAAAAATAATCAGGTTATTTGTGATACTGTGTTGGGTTATTTGGACTTTAAAACAAAAACGCCGTTACAAAAAGAAACCCCGTTTTATATTGCTTCGCTGGCAAAACCGATTACAGCTCTCGGAATCGTATTACTCCAACAGGAAAACCGATTGGCATTTAACGATAAAGCGAGTCAGTATATTAAGGATTTGCCGGCTTATTTAAAGGAAGTCACAATTCACCAGTTACTCACGCATACATCGGGAGTTTGCGATTATGAAAACGGTTTTTCCGGGAAAAAAGGACTTACCAATCAGGAAGTCATGCAATGGTTAAAAAGTCAGAAATTACAATTTACACCGGGTAGTAAGTATCAATATAGTAATTCGGGATATATTATGCTGGCTTTGATCATTGAACAGATAACCGGAAAATCAATGAAAGCATTTGTTGCTGAAAAGATATGGGAGCCTTTAAAAATAGAACATTCATTTGTATATGATAAAACAACAAACAATATTCCGGATAGGGCAATTGGTTTTAATGAAGAAAAAGAATATGACGATTACAATTGGTTAACTGTAGGTGACGGAGGAATTTATGCCACAACAGGTGATTTGTATAAATTGGATAAAGCCTTGCGAAACGGTTCATTACTCAACAAAGAAAATGCGGAATTACTATATCATCTTCCGGAATTATCCGATGGTAAAAAAGGACCGTATGGTTACGGCTGGTTTGTAGAAACGGATAAAAACAGCAAAATTGCAATGCATACCGGCGGACTGGCGGGTTTTAGAAGTTTGTTCTGGCGGGATTTACAAAATAATAGCACAATCATAGTTTTAACCAATCAGGGCGATGCTTTTCCGGTTTATAACTTTTTGGATAAAATAACGAAAAGCCTTTAAAAACCGGACTTTTTTTGATTTTGGAATTAAAAAAACAAATGGTTTATTTTGTCAATAAAATAATGATAGAACCATTGATATAGAGTGCTTTAATGGCTATTTTTAATAGATAAACCTAAAAGCATTAAATATGATTTCAAAATTAAAAAGCTTGTTCCTGGTTGCTATAGTAGCCGGGTTCACTCAAAGTTTGAGCGCACAGGATATCAGAGTTGGTGTACATGCCGGATTTCCGGTAGGGGATGCTTCCGATGTTTCCTCGTTTAATTTAGGAATAGACGGGGCTGTTTACTTTTATAAAGTAAAAAACTTCCTGGATCTGGGTATTGCTACCGGTTATTCCCGTTTCTTCGGTAAAACGGAAACGGTGTACGGTGTGGATTTTACCTATGATGATTTTGGCTACATTCCGATCGCAGCTTCCGGTAGAGGAAATTTCGACCACAGTATTTTCTACACGGCTGATATCGGATATGGAATTGGTTTAAATAACGCTGATGGCGGACTGTATTATCAGGGTAAAATCGGTTGGACGAAAGATAATTTTGATCTTTTCGGCTTTTATCGCGGAATATCCGATAATATCAGTGTGGCCTCTATCGGTGTAGGTGTCGCTTATAAGTTACACTAATGCCACTAAAATTGTATCTTTTAAACGCTGCCGGGAAAAACGGCGGCGTTTTTTTATTATTGTTGTAAACATTCCGGGTTACGACAGAAATTGACTATTTTCGGACAAGAAAAATACCTTAAAAGGAAAATACAATTGACTAATTTTGATGAATAGTAGCACTGTAAAACAATTGGGTAAAGTACTGGATTTTATCGAGCAAAATCCGGATGAAAATATAACAATAGAAAAAGTGGCTGCCATTGGAAATTATTCGCCGTATCATTTCCATAGATTGTTTAAAGCCTATACCGGCGAAACAATATTAGAATTTAGTAACAGGAAACGCCTGGAAAAAATCGCAGCCTTATTGATTCGGGATAAAAAGCTTACAATTTCCGAGCTTGTTTTCCGGTATGGATTTTCTGATAATGCAGCACTGACGAAAGCGTTTAAAAAGCGGTATGGAATAAGTCCGTCTGCATTTCGTAAGTTAAGTTCCAGTCAGTATGATAAAGTAAAACAAAGCAAGAATGGACAAACTTTTGAAGGGCTTGAATCCTACATTTGTCGTATCGAAACTTTAAAAAACAAAATGATGAATACTAAGATCACAATTCAACCGATCGAGCCGTTGCATATAGTGGCAGTAAATCATATCGGAGTGGATAATCTGGATGCTGCTTTTACTACCATTATCAATTGGTCGGTGGAAAATGAAGGGATCGATCCGCAAAAAATGGAGGTCATTCGTATTTATCATGACAGTTTTAAGATTACTGCACCGGAAAAAGTCAGAATGGAAATAGGCGTACGGATAAACCGGGAAGTTAAACCCGAAGCCGGGATTTTTTATAGGCTATTGGAACCGGGCGAATGCATCACCGGAGATTTTGAAATGGATCCGCAGGATTTTGAAAAAGCCTGGTCGTATTTATATATAATGATGAATGAAAACGGATATACACCAACGGAAGCTTTACCGTTTGAAATCATTCGAAATAATTATAAGGAGCATCCTGAAAAGAAAATTATTGTAACGCTCTATATCCCGGTGAAACGAAAACAATAAATAGCGGAAAAGCGGATTTTAAAAGGTTTCCGTTACTTCAAAACGTAAGGTTTCTTTTGTATTGGGATGTATAAATTCAAGATAAGCAGCATGAAGATGCAATCGATTGGCGGCCGTACCATACAAATCATCGCCCACAATAGGTGCATTTAAACCTGCTTCATGAGCGGCATGCATCCGTAGTTGGTGTGTTCTTCCGGTGAGCGGCCAAAAATGTACACGGGTTGTATCGGAATTACGTTGTACAACTTTCCATCGCGTCACCGCTTTTTTACCGAATTCATAGCAAACCAATTGTCTGGGTCTGTTTTCTAAATCAACACGTAACGGAAGTCGGATTTCCCCTTCTTCCTGTTCAACACTATTCGATAATAAAGCTGTATATCGTTTGATCACCGTACGTTTTAAAAATTGTCGTTGAATATGTTTATGCGCTTCTTTAGTCTTGGCGACGACTAAAAGTCCGGATGTTGCCATATCCAAACGATGAATAATCAGCGGTTCAACAGGAAGCAACAGCGATTTTAGTCGGGTATAAACCGAATCCTGTATTTGAATTCCCGGTACCGATAATAACTCGGCCGGTTTGTCGACCACAATTAAGCTATCATCTTCATAAACGATTTTCAGTGTTGTATTTTCACCTAAGTTGATTAAAAGCGGATTTTCATCCATCGGAATGCCGTCTAACATATGCTTTAAAATAGGCTGGCATTTTCCCGTACAGGCCGGATAAAATTGCTTGTGTTTCCGGATATCCGATTTCGGAGAAGTTCCCCACCAGAATTCAGCCATAGCCAAAGGTTCATAACCTTGAAGAAAAGCATATTGCAATAATTTCGGCGTTGCACATTCTCCGGCAGCGGCAGGTGGTTTTCCAAATGCGGTTTCGCTGAAAATCGCTTGCAGACTTTTCGTTTTACCGCCTTTATTCAGAAAGGAATACTGTTCGAAAAGTTGTTGTTGTAAGGCAGCCGATTTTTCTTTGCGTTCTTTTTTTAACGCTTCAACATGATCTTCAACATGAGCAATTCCGGATCGGGTTTCCGCTAAAAGTTGTTTCCATCGGGTAAGTACAACCTGTAATTCCCTTTTATCCCGTAGACTTTGTTTGATTAAGTCAGATTCGAAAAGTATATATTCCGCTTCGGTTAAAAGCGTTTTTTGTACTTCACGGTCTTTTTTCCGATTGTCTTTATTGGTTTTTACCTGTTTTTTAAAAGCGGATATTTCAGTTTCCGATTGAACGGTAAATTGTTCCAGATCCGATTTCAGTTTGTGATAATCAGGACGGGATAATAGGATATCAATTTGTTTATTGATCTGATTTAAGATCGTTTCTTCTTTTAAGAAAAAACTGTTTTCAAGTAACATATCAAAAACGGGCGGAACAAATTTCGGATGTTGATTTGTACCGGCCAGTTTACCGGAAAAGGCAGATAAATAACCGATTTTTCCGTTGGTATCGCGAACAATAAGAACACCAAACATTTTACCGATCACTAAACCCTGCTGATTTTCAATAAGTCCGAAATTATGATCCAGATCCGTTTGGGTTTCCAGATAATCCTGTAATTCGGAAGCGGCAATTTGAGTCAGGGGATGCGGTTCATAGTAAAACGGAAAGGTAAATCGTTCCGGTAATGCTATGCCGTTTAGTGTACTATCGGTAAAATACGTAATTCTATTTTGGGTGTCGTTGCCCACATTTTGTGTTTTGATAATGCGAAATTAGAGCTTTTCAGGCTAATGAAAGGCATAACGGTACACTTTTATTCTAATTGACGTATATAGAGTAAGACGTTTTACAGAATACCGAACCGATTCAACCAAAAACCATCTCCCTTAGAAGATGGTTTTATTAAAATAAAGAAAATACGTTAGCGTTCCGATCCACAAAAGTAAAGTAAGCAGAAAGAGGAATTTAAAAGTAGGATCAGCCTTTTTTCTATGACTTCGACCTGGTTTTTCTTCCTGTGGATACGAATCATCATAACCAAACAGCCTTTGTTCCGTTCTTTTATCTGTAGTTACTGGCCTGGATAAAGTTGGAATGGTACTATTCGTACTGTATTGACCGGCAGTAGTTATAAATTCCCGTTGATTTTCATGATAAGTCTGCTTGACTTGTTCCGGTTTTTTTCCGGATTTTAACTGTTGAATAAACTCGTCTGTCTTTTTTAAAAATGCAGCATAGGTCTGATTTAATTTCTCTAAATCGGTTTTAGAATTTTTAATCCGTAATCCGTTTTCCTGATGTAATTTTTCATTTTGCTCGATTTGAGCTTTATAGTTTTCAATTACATTTTTTCGGTTCTTTTCCAGCTTTTGCTTTTCGGTTTCAAGATCGCGGATATAGGTTTCTATTTTCTGTTTTCGTTCTTCCTCGAGATGCGCAAGCTCTTCTTCAAATTGTTTGACATCACCTACGTTTTGGATAAACTTAAATATCGCTTTCCGGTTTACGAATTCCGCAATTTTTTCATCGGAAGTAAAATAAATGGCATCGTACACCTGTAACAAATCGATAGATTGTCGAAACAATTGCTGTAATCGGTGTGTATTGGTTTCTGTATAAACAACCAGATTTTTGTCGGCAGTTCCGATAAAATTTAAAGGTTCGATGTCTTTTAACTGAAAACCGATTTTGTCAAAATCCTTTGGTTTACTAACACTAAAATTATCAGAGTGATTTACCATAATGATGTTGTTCTGTACATTTTTGCGTGCCAGATCTTTATGGAACTCGTTTAGCAGTCGTAATGTCAGATTTTCATCGGCAATTTTACCCGTAAAAAGAAGACTCGATCCGATAAAAGTACCGCCTCTGTCGGAATGTTGTTCTTTAGCATATGTATAAATGGTATAGGCAATGGCCGTATGTCCGCCTCTGTTTTCCTTTCGGATGCTATAAACCGTACTATCGGGAAAAAGTTGTATGGCATCCGTTTTCAGATCAAATGTTTTTACGTTTGGAGCTCCATCCGTATTTCCGGAAAAAAAGCTTTGTTTAAAACCGTTCGGATTGCCAAAAGTGCCAAAGGCTATAAGGTTGATAGTGTTGCTCATTGATTGTTCAAACTGAATTTTATACGTTCCCAAAAAGTTCCTTCATAGTCCAGATCGTATCCTACGATACTGCTGTAAAGCCATTTCGATACAATTTCGGCTGTGGTCAGACTTAATAATTCGATAGTTTCTGTTCCGTTATTATTGTTAAGATTCCCAATGGTGTAATAGGTTTTACTTAAACCATAAGTATCAATACGTTGACTCGTCATACTTAATCGTTCATTGATAAAAGTATCCAGTTCATCGGAATTGTCGACATCGATTCGCCCGGATTTATCCCATTTGGAAACAACCAGAATTACATTGACGGATTTTAAATTTTTACCTTTTCGTTCCAGTTCATCTAAAAATTCATTGATCAATCTATCATCTTTATGCGCCGTATCATAACTGGTCACAATAATAAAAGACAGCGGAATATTAGCATTCAAATACGCTTCGATACTACTGTGATAATTTCCGCCACGACGGATTTCATTATGATTTTCACCGGAAGTTTCTAAAAATGTCAGGTTAATAGGCGGTACTTTTTTAGACTTATTATTCGGTTCAAATACCAGATCAATTCGGGTAACCTGATCACGGGTTGTTCGGTTCGGTAGGTTGCCGCGTCTAAGATCTTCAAAAAAGTCGGCTAATAAAACCTGTGCTTCTCGGGTATTCGGTGTGCCTAATTTGGGACGTAAAACACCGGCCTGTGAACTCAGATAATACAACATGGAAGATAATATCACTGATTTTCCCGATTCGGCTGTTCCGAAGAAAAAAACAAAATTACTGTCCTTATTTTTGATCTCATGTCCGGTAGGTTTGGCTATCGGAACAAAAGTGTCGTTTGCGGTCTTATAAATGGGTTTCAGTGAAGTATCATCACCAAAGGACAAAGGTTTTAAAGATTCGTTTTCGTTATTCATGGGATTAATTATTTGGGATTAAAGTTCTTCCGCTACGTCTGGAAGTAAATACACTGTTACCGCCATTATTTCCTTTGCTTCCGGTGCTGGTTACCAGTAAAATAATAATCACGATTACAAAGTCGAGCAGAATACATCCGGCCAGTACAACAAACTGATACATGCCGAAATTGGTAATCGCGTGTTCAAATGCATAACCGATTTTTCCGACATCCTGTGTTTTGGAAAATACGGGTTCGAACTTAAATTTATTTTCACCCAATACGGTATGCGCCCGGCTTCCCAGTTTATTGTATTCGGATAGCGATTCGTCAATTAAACCCTGTGAGAGATCGTCTTTTTCTTTTTTGGATAATAAAAGCAGGTCCTGGATTCGTTTGTTCCACTTTAATACGGCGTTATTGATATCGGCTTTTAATTCTCTTTCGTCTGGGGAAAGAGTAAGTAACATATTGTCAATTTGTTTCCCCATTCGTTCGGCTAAGTCGTCATAATCGTTACCAACAGGAGTAAGATAGTCGATTTTTTGCCCTGTTAGTTTTTCGAGATCTTTAATCAATACTTGTGCCCGTGGACCAATTCCTTTCTTGGTATCTTTTATTTGTTCCATCAATTGTTTCTTTTTAATCTCAATTTTTTGGAGTGTTTCTTTTGATAGATTGCCATAGTCTAACTTGGATTGAACATCGGTTTCCAGATTGTTAAACTTTTCATTGATTTCGCGCAATTCGGTCGTGTAGATATCCGTTCGCATAAAACGGGTGTAGAGCGCGTTAAAATTGGCAATAAAACAAAAGGATGCAATAAAAATATAGATCCATAATAAATTGGAAGTGGGTTTGCCTTCGGATTTCGCCGATCGTAACATCCAACATAAAAAGAGTAATAAAAGTGAAAGAACTAAGGCGATCACAAAGGATGCCGGACCGAAAATTTGTTGTAAACCAAGCCAGGTTTGGTAAAAACTGACACTGATTAATAAAACGGCAAGTATCGCCAGAAATAAGTCGGTAACTGTAATGGATTTTTTGCTCATATGCTATTGTTTTGATGAATATTGAATATGCTTTATCGGTTGTAAACTTAGAATGGTATTTATGGGATTCCTTACGGATTTCCGTAATCGGTGTTTGAAGCGCTTTAAAACCGTGTTTTTTATGTTGAAATAAAAAGAATAGTATCAGAATCTTCCCGTTTTGATCAAATCTAAAACAGGTATTTGTACGTTCACGGTACCAAAAGTTATGCTGTAAGTTTGATAGCCTGTTATGTAAACAGGAGTTAACCAAATCGAACAACTAAATGCTATAACGATGAACAAAGTCATTATTTTAACAATAGACGGCGGAGGGATAAAAGGAATTATCCCGGCCTATTTTCTTCAGGAACTGGAAAGTCAGTTAAATAAAAGCTGTTATGAAATCTTTGATATGATCGGCGGAACCTCTACCGGCGGAATTATTGCAACCGGATTAACGTCGCCGATACAAAACGGCCAACCCTTTACAGCCAGTGAAGTATTCAACATTTATCAAAATGACGGTAGTAAAATTTTTGTATCGCAATTTTCAGCAGACGATTATGCGGAATATTACGGCGATGACGGAACCGGAAACGGAATTGAACCTTTTTTACAGCAGCAATTCGGAACATCCACATTGAGTGAGGCGCAGGCCAATATGCAAAAGCTGGGCGGAAGAACCAAACATGTTTTTACAACCAGTTATACGATTAACAGTAGCGGTAATGCAATACCGAATCCGGTTATGGGAAAAGATTACGGACCGTATTTGTTTAATTGGAAAGACGCTGCTAATGCGGCCGATGACTATAAAGTATGGGAAGCAGCCCGGGCAACCAGTGCTGCGCCGACGTATTTCCCGGTAGCGAATGTTGGTGGCGGACAAAATGCGAATTCAAATGCAAGCGAACGATGGGCATTGGATGGCGGTGTGATGTCTAATAATCCGACAGTATGGGCTGTTGCTGAAGCGTTTCGTACCGGAATGGCAAAAACGTTAAGCGATATTGTTATTATATCATTAGGAACCGGAACCTATCCTTGCGGAGCCGGTTTGGTGACAGCTGATCAGGGCGGTTTAGATCCGGATAACGGAAATTGGGGTGTCGGACCATGGGCGGTTAGTAATCTGGACGATTTATCCGGAAATGAAAACGGTCGCGGTGCAATTATCAATATCATTACCGAATCCGTACAAATGGTATCCGATCAGCAAATCACATCGATGACGGCATCCGGACTGACGTATTACCGACTGGAACCTACTATTCTTCAGGATCAATCGAAAATGGATAATATCGATCAATCGAATATTGATTCCCTGATTGTTACCGCTACCGATTATCTGAATGGTGACGGGCAGAAAAAATTTAATGACATCGTAAGTTTATTAAAAACATTGTTGCCTGTTTCTGTAACAGCATAATAATTTTCAATCCATAGAAAGCGATCTCATAATTTTATGAGATCGTTTTCTTTTTAATGGCACTATACAGTTTTTGGTAAACCGGTGTCGGGATAGCATATGTCAAACCTTCGTGAACAACATATCCGATAAGGGATTCGATTTCCGTTTGTTTTTTTCCGTTTATAAAATCACTATGTAAGGATGAGGTTGCTGTAGCGGGCAGGTTTTCCTGTTTGGCTATCGTAAGCGCAATATTGTTTTCCGGTAACGAAATCTGTTTAGCTTGAGCTAAAAGACTTACTTCCGTGATAAGACGGATAAGGATGTCTTTTTTATCGGGATCCTCCAAAATAGGACCTATTGGCAAGTCATAATAGGTCGTAGCAGTAGCAATCGAAGAAACGAAAATAAATTTTTCCCAGATTACCGAGGCAATATCCGGCGTAAGTGTTGCATTAATCCCGGCTTGTATCAATCGTTGTTCCAAAACGGATAACCGTTCGTCGGAAATGGTATCAGATCCGAAAAAGAGTCTTTCGATAGTGCCGGTATTGGTAATTACACCCGGTTCTGTTAATCGGGAAACGATATAAACACATCCGTCAGCTACAATCGTGTCAGGATAATGCTGTTTGATTTTTGCAGTACTGTCCAAACCGTTTAGTAAAGGAAGGATCACGGTTTCTTTTTTGATACAAGGGTGCAATTGACTAAGTGTGGTTTCCAGATCATAAGTTTTCGTACAAAGAATAATAAAATCGGCTTTATCAAGATCGGAAGGGCTATCACTGACTTTCTGCGGATAGGCTATAAAGGTATCAGATCCTTTGATCACTTTAAGTCCGTTATGTTGAATCGCCTTCCGATTTTCGCCCCGTACCAGGAATTGTACGGCAACATCAGCATCATTTTCAAAACGTTTGGCCATGAGTCCGCCAAAATAGCCACCGACGCCGCCGATTCCTACAATTAAAATTGCTGTCATTTGCTTTTGATTTGAACGAAAAATACACCAAAATATTTAGTTTTTTAGTATTATCAATCTTTATTCCGGCTTATCAATAGCTTACCGGTTGTTTATTTATTGTCCGGATGTATTGGTTCGTTATCCGAAATTGAAAGTAAGAAAATGAATCAGATCAGTTTGTTATTCATGGCATAAAACAAGGCTTCTGTAATATTGTTTACACCAAAATTTTCAAAGATTTTCCGACGATGGTATTTAACCGTATCAGCAGAAACAAATATCTTTTCGGCTATCTGATTGATACTATAACCTTGTTTGTATAGTCGTAAAATTTCGATTTCTTTTGCCGACAATTTTTGCTTTTCTTCCGGGATCCATTCTTTTCGTTTCAGATCCAGTTTCCAGATAATATTGGAACTTTGCTTACTAATTATAACGTTACCGGATTGCTGATTATCAGAGAGCGAAACGATACACAACGATTTCCATAATTTACCGTCATCGGTTAGAAAAACCGGAGTAAGCTTATGACTGATCAACATTGGTTTACCTTTTTCATTGATCAAATGAAAATCATAGCTTATCGTATAAAGCTTACGTTCGTCATTGTTCGGTAGCTTATCGAAAAAATTAAATCCTTCCGTATTAATAATTTCAAGTAAATTGATATCGTCTGCAGGAACGTGCTTCAGATAAAAATTATAGCCCATCTGTCGCACTTCTTCGGCCGTATGTCCGCACAAAAACAACGGATTGTCCGACACATATTCAAATGTCATCTCTTTATAGTCGATCACATACAAGCTTTCGTAAGTCAACCGGGATAGTGATTGTGCTACTTCAAGATAGTTCTCCAAACGTACAGTTTCTTTTTCTGTAACGTTTTCGATGCGATTTTTATCCGAAAATAATAGCTTTTTTGTATTTCCCATCTGATTAAAACTACACTGTAGTGTAAAGTACAAATTAAATATCTTTCTGTTCTTTGTACAAACTTTTAGGATTAAAAGATCACTTAATTCAACACTAAATGCTAAAAAACGATGATCAGAATAATAATTGAAATAATCGAAATCATAAAAATAATAATCTTATGAGTAGTAAAAAAGGGTAGCAGTTTCCTTTGGGAATCATAGCTTTGATTTTAGGATTGAGTATTCTTAAACAATTTGATTGGAAAAATGTACGATTTGAAAAACCGGCATTGGTTATTGTATACGCAATCGCCTTTTTGATGTCTGTTTACTTTATCGTTAGAAGTATTAAAGAAAAAAAATAATATTTATTCTACTTAGGCTCCGACTTTTATGTGGGAAATCGTTTAAGAATGTAGGTTCTATAAGGAATTACAAGGATTTTAATCGATTTTAATATTTCACTTATTGATGAAATTTTATTTTATTTGCGCTACTCAAAATTACGCAATAATATAAAAACGATACATGATGAAATTAAAAAGAATCTTGCTATTTCTTTTGTTAGGGATGAATCTGACATGGGCGCAACAAACTGTTAAAGTGACGAATAATTATGCGAGTGAGAACAAAGAAATTCAGGAGCTGATCGATTTTCAAAATATCTATATCGAACAATTGAATTTTGTAGGAGCGGCACTTAAAGGAAAGTATTACGAAATAAACATACAGGAATTTAAAAACGGTAAACCGGTTCGTAAAGTCAATCTTTTTGAAGGAAGTGAATCGGATTATTTCAAAATCACCTTAGAAAATCTGTCGCTGAAATTTTTCTTTAGTATGACCGACGGAAAATTAAAAACCTATATGAAAGGTCCCGGTTTTGGAAGTAAAAAGAGCTATTTTAAGCTGAATAATGATGCCGAAATATATGCATTAAAAGACTTTTTCGGTTCCAAAGAATCGCTGGAAATGAATATTAGTACGGGAACAGATATTCCTGTTTTTGCAATTATAACGCCAACAATGCACAAAGATGGTTCCGGATCTTATTGTGAAGTGGTACAATCAGATGTAAAACCGGAAAATCTGGGAACTCATTTTAAAATCCCACACCACTTTTTAGTGAGCATACGATTTAAATAATTTTTTGAAATAAAATTGGTCTAAAACTTAAAAGATGAACAATTGTAAAAGCTGTACAGCAGAATTAACGGGCAATTACTGTATAAACTGCGGTCAACCGGCAAAATTAAAGCGGATTGACAGACATTATATTATTCATGAAATCGAACACGTTTTGCATTTCGATAAAGGCATCTTATTTACAACCAAAGAATTGTTGATCCGTCCGGGAGAAAGTGTTCGGGAATACCTGTCGGAAAACAGAAGCCGATTGGTTAAGCCGATTATTTTTGTGATTCTGACTTCTCTTATCTATTCTTTGGTTAATCATTTTTTTCATATTGAGCAGGGATATGTTTCGTATCAGCAAGAAGCGCTGAAAGATTCGGCTATTTTTAAAATGCTGGATTGGATTCAGTCCCATTATGGATATGCTAATATTTTAATGGGTGTTTTTATTGCCGGCTGGATAAAACTGTTTTTCAGAAAATACCAGTATAATTTTTTTGAAATTCTGATTTTGCTTTGTTTTGCAATGGGAATCAGTATGCTGATATGTGCCATTGCGGCAATTTTCGAAGGATTGCTTCAAGTGCATCTGATGCAATATGCCGGTATGCTGATGGTGGTCTATAGTGCCTGGGCAATCGGACAATTTTTTGATAAAACAAAAGCGATTAACTACTTTAAAGCTGTTATGGCTTACCTGATAGGGATTCTTTCTTTTTATATTCTCCTTAGTATTTTAGGAATCGTAATTGATTTGGCATTAAAAAAAATATAACAAAAAAAGATCGGATATAATTCATATCCGATCTTTTTTTATTCTGTAATCCATTTGATTAAGTCCTGTTGCTCGACAATATTCCAGGAATGAGGATGACGATCACCGTTAGCTCTGTAACCGCGATTTTTGGTTGCAATAAATTCAGCTTGCGTACTTCCCAATTGTTTTAAACTCAGAATAGCTTGTTCCAGTTTATAAGCATTCAGATCCTGATACGTACGCTTTTTATGTGTATTCTGCCATTCCAGATCCGGTTCGCTGTAAAACCGGGTTTTTATATCTTTTAATGAACGAATGTTTTGAGTCGAATTACAGGAAACAAGATAAGGAGATAAGGCTTTGTATTTTTCGATGTTTTCATTGGGTTTGCCTAACGTATTGTCAAATAATTCCATTAGATATTGTCCTTCAGCTACAGCTTCCGCATCGACATTTTTAATTACTTCTTTTTGAGACTCATTGTATAGCGCTTCCAGGTCGATAGGAGAGTCTATAACCATAAGTCCTTTTGGCTGTGTTTGATTTTTGGTCTTTAGCATATAATCAGTGAGTAAAAGAGCTATATTGCCGCCACCTGAAAAACCACCGATATAAACATTGTCTTTAGCCACTTTATTTTGATCCAATATGCTGTTGAGTGTTTTTGCGTATTCCGTTTTTTCAGAATCTGTTAAAAACAGTTTTAGGTTGTAATTTAAAAGTAAGGTTGTAATACCGGCTTTTTCGATGTCTTTTAAAAATTTAGCTTCAGTTTTGGTATTCGCAATGTCACACGGATAACAAGGAAATAAGACCAAAACAGCTTTCTGCGGATCGGTTATTTTAAGCTCGTAATTATCTCCTTTTACAATCTTTACGGATCGTTCCGGGGATTTACAAGCTATTAAAAACAGTACGGTAAATACAAGGAAGATGCTTTTTTTCATTATAAACAAATACGTTAATTCGGAGACTAATGTAAGAAAAATAGGTATATGGAAATCAAATGTTTTGTTAAAGAATAAAAGGGCAAAGGATTGTTAGTCGATGTAGCACTTTTCGTAAATTTGTATGCCCTTGATGGTAAAAACGAAATTAATATGATTATACGAAAAAAAGAACATTGGTTCAGAATGCTTTTTATCTGGAATGGCTCGGTATTACCGGCGTTACTGCCTCGTTTGATTTTAATATTTCTTTTGTCGGTTGCAGTAGTCTATTTCCACGGTGTTATATTTTCGTTTAAAATACCGCTTAATACCACGCCGTTAACATTGTTTGGTTTTGTATTGGCATTGTTTCTCGGATTTCGGAATAACGCCAGCTATGATCGCTTCTGGGAAGGACGAAAACTTTGGGGCGCTTTACTGAACACTACTCGCTCACTAACACGCCAGGCATTAACATTGGGAGAAAATATTGATAAAACAGCGGTTTATGAATTCGTACAATTGTTAAGCGCCTTTAATTATGCATTAAAACATCAATTGCGACATACCGATCCGATTGCGGATTTACAAAAACGATTGAATAAGGAGCAATTGAATATTGTAACCGATTCGCAATATAAACCGGCAATGATTTTGAAATTTTTAGGCGAATGGGTACAAAAAGCTAAAAAAGAAAATAAAATTGATACGATTCAACAAGCTCGTTTTGATGAAAACCTGAATAAGTTAGCCGATGTTTTAGGTGGATGTGAACGCATTCAATCAACGTTGATTCCGTATAGTTACAGTGTATTATTACATCGAACGGTCTATTTATATTGTCTGTTATTACCCTTTGCTCTGGTAGATAGTCTGGGGTGGTTTACCCCTTTTATTGTTGTATTTATTGCTTATACTTTTGTAGCTTTTGAAGCTATTGCCGATGAAATAGAAGAACCTTTCGGTACAGAAGCTAATGATCTGGCGTTAACCAGTATGTGTGAAATGATTGACACTACAATATTTGAAATGATTGATGTTCATATTGATGTAGTACCTAAATCTTCACAGAAAATAATCGATTAATTAGAGCATTAGTTGTAGCGGGAAGAATACTTCGTTTTTGTCATTATTTTTTTGTTCCAGGTTACCAATAAGAGTATAAACAGGGAAAAACAGATCAATGACACGATGTTCATCTGAATAATAAAAGCATGCATGGCTGCTGCAACGATTATGGATTTCGTACGTAAAACAGCAAAGGTCAGGATAAAAGAAAACACAATACAAAAGGCCATAAAGATCCAGAAACCACCATATTGATCAAAGTTTTTAAAAATCAGAATATGCCATATGGCCCATAATATACCGGAAATCAGACTTTTTAAAACGTAATTTATTGTACCCGTACTTTCAATTAAATAACCTCTCCAGGCATATTCTTCCATCAGGTTATAAATAAAAGCAAAGGAACAGGTCAGTAAAGCCCACAAATGAATGTTTACACCATGACTGTTATTGATTCCGTATATCGAATAGGCTGTGAATAAAATAACCGGAAAAAGGATACTCTTGATTTTATTGTTTCCTAAAAGTGTAATCTCTTGCTTTATACCACTAAAACGATAGGCCAGAAACGAAACAATTAAAACCACAAAACCGTGATTATAGTTAAACGAGAAAGGAATATCGGTTAGCTGAGTTAAAATCAGATTTAGAAGATTAGGAAGTTGCCGTGCCAAATAAGTTCCGATCAGAATGATACCGTAAAAGGCTAAAATAGGTAACCAGTTGACTGTTTTGATTTGTTCTGATATCTTCTTCATATAATATAAGGACTGATTTTTTAGTAGCTAAGATTGTTTTTACAAATATATATTTTAATCGGTAAAAATAAACTTACAATACAGAAAGATGAATATAATTGATCATAGAATTATCAGATCTTGTATTTGAAAAAGAAAGACTTCCGATTATAGTGACGTTATTTGATAATCGGAGGTGTTCTGAAAAGAATTGTCAAAATATTATTTTTTCAACGTTTTTAAAGCCAATGTTGTAATATCCCGGGTTACCTGAGTCGGTGACTGACAATCGCAATTACTCAGTCCTAAAACATAAATAGCTTCGCCGGGAATATAAACTCCCATTGCTTTAAAACCGAAAACACTACCGCCATGTTCGCGGGACGGAACGCCGTTAATTTGTTTTAAATGCCAACCGTATCCGTATTCAATCTCCTGTCCGTTGTTCAATTTATAGGGCTGAAACATCTTGGCTGTGTATTTAGCATTCAGTAAACTATTTTGATTCAGTCCGTTTTGCCATTTCTGAAGATCATCTACAGTCGACATCAGCGCACCGGAAGCAAAAGGAATACTAAAACTAATGCTCGTTTTGTTTACATAACCGGAGCTTTTTTTGTGGTAACCGTAAGCACGCATCGGGATCACTTTTCGGTCACTGGCATAATAGGAATGCGTCATTCCCAATCGGTCAAAAATATGCTGTCGGATAAATTCCTCATAAGTTATTCCGGATGTAAGCTCAATCAGATAACCCAATAAAACATAACCGGAGTTGTTGTATTCAAATTTTTCTCCGGGTTTAAAGTCAACGGTTTCATTTTTAAAAAAATCAACCACCATTTTTGGCGTCATTTCTTTTTGGGCTATTTCCGATAACGATTTCATTTTGGTAAAATCTTTTATTCCGGAAGTATGCGTGAGTAAATGATGAATTGTGATAGCATTCCCGTTCGGATAATCCGGGATATATTTGGATATCGGATCATTAGCGTTTAGCTTTCCCTGTTGTTCAAGCATGAGGATGGCGACAGCAGTAAATTGTTTGGTCATCGAACCGATTTGAAAAACATTATCGGAAGTCATTGGAACATTTAATTCCAGATTGGCTTTGCCAAATGCTTTTTTGTAAATCGGCTTGCCTTTTTGAGCGATATAAAAGACACCGCCGGGACCGTTTTCGTCTTTAAATTCGGTTTTAATGATACTGTCAACTTTCTTTTCTAATTCCTGTGAAAATAAGGACAGCGAAAAAAATACGCATAAGAATGCGATTGCGGTTTTTTGAAACGCCATAATTTTTACTTGTTTTTGATTGATGATGATGATTGGATGCTCAAAAGAGAATCGATTGCAAAGTACTAAAAAAAGCGATGTCCGAATGGGATTTATCGGAGGTTATTTGGAAGAAAAATTCTTTTAAAAGTAGTATGTTTGCGGCCTAAAAAACAAACAGATGCAAAAACTTTATTTCTTCTTTTTTACTTTTTTACTTTCCGTAATTGTATATGCCCAGCCTAGTAAAGGTGAATTTATCAATGTTTCTATGGGTTTTGGTTTAACATCTCCTTATAATGAAACAGATACGGATATGAACAGTAACGGATTTTATGCGCAGGGAGAATATATCTGGAGTCCGCGTAGTTGGTTTGGCGTCCGACCTTATGTAGGTGTTGTTATCACTTCAGGAGAAGCAAAAGTCAAACGAGCCGGAGCACCGGATTATAAAATCCAAACAAATGCGGCTTTATTGGGCGCTAAAGTTCGCCTTGCAGCACCGATTCCTTACGTAGCACCTTTTATCGAAACCGGTTTCGGTGTATCGATCGGTTCTTTTGAAACGTTTACAGAAGAGGAAAACCTGAAAAAATCCGGAATCATTACACATATTCCGCTTACATTAGGTTTAGCTATAGGTCGCAAGCATAATTATGAAGTTAAATTGATTTATTATTATCAGGAACAAGTACGACAGGTTACCGGAGCAGCCGCTTTAGGTTTTTCGTTTCCGATTGATTAATAAGATTGCGAAGTAAATTTATACAGATAGATTTTGTTTAAGACATACTTATGGGAGCTATTGAAAGGCTATTGATTTTAATATTTATAGTAGCGTTAGGTTTTACGCTTTGCATTGCCTTTGTTTTTAGAAAAATGATAAAGAAAAAGCTAATACTTTCAATACCGGTTTTGCTAATACTATTTGTGATTATTTATTTACTGATAGCTCGTAATTTAGATATTATATTGGGTTAGGTTTAATGCACCAGAACTATCTTCTGAATTAAAACAAATGAAAAATACTTATTAGATTAAAGCATGACAGCAAATCAAATAATACAAGAGTTAAAGGAAAACAACACGATAAGTCGCGAGACTATTTTAGAAATAGAAAAGCATGCGCTTGTCGGACAGGAATTAGTACGATATTTTAAAGAAAATAAAAATAGGGAATGGGCACTTCAACTGCTTAGAAGAGCCGTAGAAATCAGAAACGAACCGTATCCCAAAGGTTATGATATCGGTACCGGAACGCTAATGCTAGCCGGTTATATTGTAGGACTTCATCAGCAGATCGAAGATTGCCTGGAAATCTGGAAGGCCAAAACGGTTGATTTTGATACTTTTTGCGGGTTTGACATTCAATTGGTTGTGTTTGGAGGTGTAGCTAATACAATTGCTTATCTAAAGCAACAAAACGCAGAAGATGCAGTAAAATATATAACGGAATGCGACGAATCAGGCGATTTTGATACATTGGATCAGTATTTTAATCCGGATGGAATGCCGTATTATATATAAGTACAATTTTGCTCTTTTTTTGCGATTGATTCAAGGTGCAATTACCTGTTTTTTCTTGACGAAAAGACGATACATAAAAAGCAACGGTATCAAATAATAGAATGATATTTGATCTTTCAAAAGGGGAGCAATCCATGAATTACTTATGTCTTTATAATCGGAAATTCTTTCATTTCTTCTTCGGTATGTTTGACAATATTGGCAATAACGGAGTCTAATTCTTCAGCAGAATGGGTCAGATAACTTAAAAACTGATCCAGTTCTGTTTCATCGATGCCTTCAGAGCGCAATAGATTCGTGATACCTAAAATTCGGGATAGCGGACCACGAATAACATGCGATTGTAAATAAGCAATCTCTCGCATCTTTTCGTTTTTTTTCTCGATTGCCGTTATATATTCAGACTCGGCCGTAATATCCCGCACAATGGCCAAACGTACCCAAGAACCGTTAAGCCGTATATTACTCGCGTTAATATCAACCAAAATATGCTGTCCGTTTTTATTAAAATGAATATCCTTTTGATGTACATAATCCTTGCGAATCTTATTCCGAAACGTATCTTCGGCACATTGTACCAGATAATTGACTTTCATTCCAAAAAACTCTTTCCGGGTATAGCCGTAACATTTTATAGCACTCTTATTAACGTGAAGCAAACGCAAACTAACAGGATCGTAAATAAGCATCGGTAGCGGATTAAAAAAGAACAGACTCTTATAGTGTGTTAGCGATTCTTGTAATAAGGTCTCTTTGGCGATTTTTTCCTGAATTTCCTGATGAAGTTTTGAATACAGACTTTCCGATTTCAGAATGGTTTTCTCAAAACCTGATATAATATATAAAATGACAAATACCATAACCAGATTTGAGAATACAAAATTGAAGGTGTAGAGCATCCATCGATCCGGAACATCATAATTTAGTAAATCAAGATCGTGTAAGTGAAATCCTTTGATCAAGGCAATATTAAACGTAACACAGATAAACGCATTTACTGCGACAGAAAGATAGGCTACTTTTTTGTTAAACAGAAGGGTAACAAATACACTGAGTAGCAGTAGGAAAATCGTTCCGAACATTAGAGAGTGTAAGGTTACAATTTTTAGAACGGAAAATAATACCATTATGGTAACACCAAAAAATTTTTTATAACGAATCGGTATTTTGGTATGTAACAGTACGATAGTGATCGATGTAAATGCCACGAAATCAATAATGGCAGTCAGGTAATTATTGTGATAGCATTCTATCAATATGGAAGCAATGAGTGATAAGGCTCCGGTTGGTAATGCAAATTTTATGATCTCCGTAAAAAAACGGTCTTTCCAGATTTGGTTTCGGTCTTGATCTTTTTTTTCCGAACGTGTTCGGTTGTGTATAAAGACGACGTATCTTCTCCACAGATTTTTTAGATGATCAGTTGATGGGTAGCGGGCTTTTTTCATAGATGATTGGGGTCATACTTCAATTTTACGAATAAATTCTGTATTTGTTGCGATAAAAAAGCCTTGTTTTTTGAGGATTTTAAAATAGTGATGTAGAATACTGATGGTGACTAATACTGTTTACAGGTATTTGTTTTTTATACATAAGATTTTTATTACAGATGTAAAATTGAAAAAGAGAGAACAGTTAGTAAACCGGAATTCAAAGCAAAATACGATTGACAGCATAGTGCAACTGTTTTTTTTCGTATTTTGTATAGTAAATCAATAAAAATATTCGGTATGAAAGTGGTTATAATAGGTGCTACAGGCGCAACGGGAAAAGAATTGCTTGAGTTGCTTATCGCAAATCCGGAAGTAACTGAAATTATCGCATTGGTTCGAAAACCGCTCACAGTAAAAGAAACGAAACTCCAAGAAGTAGTAGTCGATTTTGACAGGATTGCGGATTGGGATTATGACCTTTCCGCTGATGTCGCTTTTTCCTGTATGGGCACAACATTAAAAGCGGCCGGAAGTAAAGAAGCGCAGTATAAAGTGGACTATACTTACCAATATGAATTTGCCCGAATAGCAAAAGCAAAACAGATTCCCGCTTTTATCCTGATATCAGCAACATCGGCTAATCCGTATGCTACGATATTCTATTCTAGGATAAAAGGAGAATTAGAACAAGCGGTTGAAAAATTAAATTTTGAAAATTACATTGTTTTTCGTCCGGGACCACTTATCCGCTCTAATTCAGATAGAGGAGGAGAAAAAATCAGCATTTCGATTATCTCATTTTTAAATAAACTCGGATTCTTACGGAAAATGGCTCCGTTACCGGTAAAAGAACTGGCTAAACTGATGATCCGATACGCTAAAAATCCACCTCCCGGACATACTATATTGGAATCAGAAATTATACTAGATGAAATAAAGAAAGCGGATTAATTTAGCTTATCACTGTAGATGATTGAAAGATATAGCACCGGTGTATTACGGTTATATTTTATGATCATATGAAACAGATTCGGTTTCATCCTCCTCAGAATCCGGTAGTGTTACATTTATTGCTATCGTTTCTTTTCGAAGATGATGGAATGGAAATTCTACTTAGACAGATGATTGCAATATTGGAACATAATAGGTTTAATACCATAAAAGAACTCAGTTGAATAAAAAAATCACTATATTTATAAGTGAGACCAATTGAGTATCAGATAATTTCCTGATTTTCTAGTAAGCAAAGCTGAGTTTGTCTTTCCAATGCGTTTCAATTGTATTTTGAGATAAGTAAAATGGGTAGAATAACAAAATTAATTTTGATATGAAAAAAATTTCCCGATACCTTCCTTTTCTTTTTTTTATACTTCTGATGAATTGCAAAAGCGATCAAAACGAAGGCGATGCACTATATTTCGGCGGAACGATCCTTACTATGGAAGATGATCAGCCGGAAGCGGAAGCGCTGGTTGTAAAAGACGGAAAAATAATCTTTGTCGGAACCAAAGAAAAAGCCGGTAAATGGATTGGAAAAAATACGAAACAAATAGATTTAAACGGTAAAACACTGCTTCCCGGTTTTATTGATGCACACGGACATATTACTTCTCGTGCCGGTATGGAACAAGCCGTTGATCTTTCGCCAGGTCCTTATGGTACGGTAAACTCGATTCCCGATTTACAAAAGACTTTAAAAGGGTATATTCAGAAAAATAAATTAGCGGCAGCAACACCTATTTTAGGAAACGGATATGATGATGCAATTATGACAGAACACCGTCATCCGACACGGGAAGAATTGGATGCCATTAGTACGACAAACCCGATAATTGTTATTCATGCATCCGGTCATGCGAGTGTGGTTAACACGGCTATGCTGAAATTACTGAATATTCCGGAAGATATAAAAGATCCCGAAGGAGGTCATTATGGGAGAGATTCTAAAACCCATCGGTTAAATGGTAAATTAGAAGAAAACGCCAATTTTATGGCTTTGATCAAGTTTACGGAAATGATGCCGAAACCCAAACCTGCTGCAAACGGACTTTCTCAATCGTTACAGGATTTTGTAAAGGCACAGGATGAATGGTTGCGTTACGGACAAACGACGATTTGTGACGGTCGTTCAATGGGAACTAGTGTGGGTTTGTTGAAAGAAGCCGCTGAAAAGAATCTTTTAAAAGCAGATGTAGTTTACTTTCCCGATTTTGAAGCCAACAAAAAGGAATGGAAATCCTTTTTACCGCATTATATGAAATATGAAAAGCGATTGAAATTCGGCGGATTTAAATTTTCGGATGACGGTTCGCCACAGGGAAAAACAGCCTGGTTGACGGAACCGTATCTAATTCCTCCGGAAGGCCAGACACCCGATTATAAAGGCTTTCCTATATTTACAGATGAAACGTTGTATACCGATCTGAAAACCATTTTTACCGATAATATTACAGCTCAACTTCATGTCAATGGTGATGCTGCAATTGATCAGGCAATCCGGGTTATTGGAAAGTTAAAAGACGAAGGAATTTATAAACCGGAAATACGGGCTACCTTAATTCACGTTCAGAACAGCCGACCTGATCATATTGCTAAAATAAAGGAAATAGGTGTTATCCCGTCTTATTTCTCATCTCATGTGTATTTATGGGGCGACTGGCATTATCAAAGCGTATTCGGACCGAAACGCGCCGCCTATATAAGTCCGGCACAATCGGCAAAAAAGGCCGGTATTTTGTTTACGATTCACCACGATTCACCGGTTACGCCACCTGACTTGCTAACGGGTGTTTATTCCGCGGTTAACCGAACTACACGTTCGGGGATGATTTTAGGACCTAATGAGCGGATTAGTGTTTTGGATGCCTTGAAAGCAATTACGATTAATGCGGCGTATCAATATCAGGAAGAAAACCGAAAAGGTTCTTTAAAGGAAGGAAAGCTAGCCGATCTGGTAATTTTAGACCAAAATCCATTGCGTATTGACCCCAAAAAACTGAGAGATATTCAAGTAATGGAAACGATTAAGGAAGGAAAAACGGTATTTAAAAAAGAGTAAATTTCGATATTACGCGTTGTTTGAATTACAATTAAAGATGCTGATCATCAGTGGTTAAATAAAAAATGCAGTTCTTTTAAAAAGCAGATTTTCTTAAATAAGAATATTGTTTTTAGTATCCGAACCGACCGATTTTTAACAACAAAGCAATCCAACCCCATCGTTTGGTTATATAGGCGACTTTACGTTTTTTAGTGATCGCAGTATAAATTTGTTTGGCTGCTTTTTCTGTAGGTGCAACCCAAAACTGACCTTCTCCTTTTGCCATTGCAGTATCAACAAATCCCGGACGGATATCGGTAACCAATATTCCGGACTTTAGTTTTCGGGCTTTTTGCCGTAATCCGCTCATATAATTGATTTGATAGGCTTTTGATGCATTGTAAGCCGGTGCAATTTCACTGCTTAACAGTCCGGCTAATGAACTGATACCAACCAGATGACCGGAATGTTGTTTCATAAAATAATGAAAAGCCCAATCGGCAATATAAGTAAAGCCGCTTACATTGGTGTTGATTGTTCTTTGTTCCGGCTCAAAATTCAAATCAGGATTAAGTTCTCCTGTTCCAGAACTGATGATCAGTAAATCAAGACCGCCTAATTTTCGGACTAATAGTTCCAGTTTTTCCTGTAAAGCAGGAATATCGGTAATATCCATCGGCATAATCTCAAAAGCATCCGGATTTTCTGACTTAACAGATTCAAGTAGTTTCTGTCTTCGCCCGGTTATTCCAATACAATATCCCTTTTTTGCGAGTAGTAAAGCCAACTCTTTTCCGATACCGGAAGTCGCACCAATGATAACTGCTTTTTTCATGCTTTAAAAATACATCGTTTTTTAACGATATCCGACAATTTATTGTTTGATAAATTCCATATTTAAAGCCCGTTCATGGTTCAGCATAAAGCCTGTAACGGTACCGGTTTCGTTTTTTATAAAAGTTATTTTACCGTGTTTTGTAAAGAATAAATCGTCACTTTCAGGCGGGCTTGCTATATAGGATATCGTATCGTTCCATTTGTAACGCAGGATCCCGTTTTCCGTAAAAAATACTATTGTAGCGTTTAAAGCTTTATTATAAAATTGACCGGTATATTTAGTATATAAAGTCAGATCCGGCTCTTTATCCGTACGTTTATAAACACTATTTTCATCTGAAGTTATAATCTGTAATTGCATCGCTTTATCCTTAGTAAAATCACCAAAAGTTAAGCTGATATCACCAATAGTAAAATGATGTACTTCTTTTGCAGGCTGAATAAATGCGGTAACATTATCCCATAATTGTGTTAACTTAAGCAGGTCTCTTTCGTTTGTTATAGCGATTATATAGCCGGAACGAAGTTCATAATTACCGGTATAGCTTTCAAGTAGCGCAGGTGGAACGGTTATAACTTCTTCTATAACTTTCTTTTTTGCTTCGGTAGGCATTTCCGTTTTCGGATAAGTATATTTTTCGCCTAATAACTGACTTACAGTTGCATCTAAAATAGTATAACGTTCAAAATCATCATCGTTTGCTAAAATTACCACAGCTACTTTATCATCCGGAAAATAAGCGGTTATGGGATGAAAGCCGATCAGATCACCGCCATGACTGATCATCATATGGTTGTTATATTTAAAATGAAACAAACCTTTAGTATAAAGAAAGCCTTTTCCTTTAGCCGGATTTTCGGTTAACATTGTAGTCCAGAAAGCAGTACCGAAAGTACGGTGGGTTTCCATTTCGGATAACCATTTTTGCAGATCTTTAGTCGTACTATAGACACTGCCACCGCCAACAGAAAATTCATCGATGTCATTGGAATTATAAGAGTTTCCGTCATATTGATAGCCTATTGCTGCCTTTTTTACTTTGTTGTTCGGTTTTATAACATAACGGGTGTTTGTCATCTTTAGCGGACGGAAGATATTTTCTTCTGCAAATGTGGTTATAGCCTGGCCGGATACTTTTTCAACAATTTGCACCAGACACCAATAACCGGAATTACTGTAGCTCCATTGGGTACCGGATTCGCTATTCAGTTCCTGCACACTGAGTAAAGCTTTAATCGCTTCTGCATTATAAGTATCGGAATTTTCACCTCTTAACATGGCCAAAGCACGATAATCTTTTAATCCTCCGGTATGATGTAATAATTGATCAATCGTTATTTTTTCAGCATATTCCGGGAATTCAGGGATATAGTGTCTTAGATTATCGGTGAATTTTAGTTTTCCCTGTTTTTCTAAAAGTACAATACAGGCTGCTGTAAATTGCTTGGAGGTTGAAGCCAGTGCGAATACGGTTTTATCACTGATCTTTTCTTCCTTTTTAAGATTCGCATATCCGGCATGCTTATGATATAGCGTTTTTCCGTTTTTAGAGACAAGTACTGAAAAACCGGGTGTTTTTCTTCCTTTGTAATGGTGTATAATAGAATCAATGGGTTTAAAGTAATCCTGAGCATTGACAGGAATTCCGATCATTATAATTACCCAAAACAATATAAGTTTTTTCATTTTGAAGACATTACGTTGTCACTAGTTAAGTGAAAACCGACAGGGCTTCCTGTTTTGAAAGCCCTAAACCGATTTAAATAGTAAACTGTTAGTTGATGATTGATGAGGTACAAAAATAGAAATAAAACACTTAATGGTGTCTTAATTTTTTTTATTAGTTTTGTTCTATTGGCAACCTATTAATAATCAGTATGGAAAGAAAATCAACATCGGGTACAATTCGGAATAAGGAACGCAGTAAAGAAAAATTTATGGAAGCGGTAGGAGAAATTTTAACGAAAGAAGGATATTTGGGTTTAAAAGTAAATACAATCGCAGCAACTGCCGGAGTTGATAAAAAAATGATATACAACTACTTTGGCGGAACTGATCAATTGATTGATACTTATGTAACCTCTCAGGATTTCTGGAGTAATGTAAAGGAAGATAGTGTTGAAATTAATGATGGCGGTAGGGAATTTTCAAAGAAAAGCCTGACAGCACAATTTGATTATGTATCCCAAAATAAAAGCCTGCAAAACATACTGCTTTGGGGATTGGCCGAAAAAAGGAGTTCTTTACAACATATAGCCGGAGAGCGGGAGCGAAACGGAGAACAATTGCTAACACAAATTACCGATCCGTATTTTGCCGAAAATGCAACCCAATATCGGGCTATCATGGCTATATTGATCTCCGGAATTTATTACCTGAACCTGTATAAAGACGGTAATTGTGATACGTTTTGCGGAATAGATCTGACAAAAGAAACAGGATTGGATACAATAAAAAAGGCCATTGAAAAATTGATTGACCTTGTTTATGATGATCAAAATAAAAAAAGCCAGATTTTAAAGAAATAGGCTAACTACAGCCGTAATCCATAATCAAAACGTTTGTTGATCACCCGTATTAACATTCCCAATTGTCCGCAATGATACCCGGTGTGTTGGATATTCCATTCAATGGCTTCTCTTTTATTTTTTGCAATCGGATGTGGAAATCCGGTCGGTTCCAATGGGAATTCCAGGATATCATCTGATAGTTGGCTTAGGATTTCGATCGATTTTTGCTGAATAAAGACAAGATCCCGAAATAACTCGTTCGGATTAAAACGCCCGATACTGTCATTCGGTGAACCGGATGTAAAATAAACACCGTATTTTTTTAACGGCAATGTCTGTAACAGGTCTGTTTGCATACCGATGATAACCCAAACGGAATGGTAATAATGACTAACAATCAGATGACCGACCTGCCAGTTTACCGTAGTCTCCATTATATCGGGCATAATATCCCATTTTTCATAAGGAACGGATTGCAGAAGGGTATTGGTTTGTTTGTAGACATTTTCTGTCTGACGTAATAAGATTTCCGTTTCTTTCATTTTAATGGCCAATTAAACAAAATGATGTTTTTTATTTTCTAAGGATTTAGTAGTGCAGGTAATAGATATTCCGTCACTATTTTTTCGACTTGAGAATGAGCATATGACTGATTATAGGCAGTGGCAGTAATTACAATAACCAAAGGCAACTCCTGAAAAATATAAATTTTATTACCGCCGTTTCCGCTACAGGCATAAGCCTCATAATTTTTTCCGTTGACAGTAAAAAGTTCACGCCAGAACAGATAACCGTAACCTTTGTTGTGCTCATTTTCGGGGAAATAATTAGTAAAGGATTTAGTAACCCACGATTGCGGAATAAGCTGTTTTCCGTTCCATTTTCCTTTGTTTTGATAAAGCTGACCGTATCGCGCCAGATCGAGTGTATTCAATTGTAATCCTCCGGCCGTATTGGCTACTTTTTGAGGGGTATATTGCCATTTATAATTCCGGATACCTAAAGGATGAAACAGTTTTTGATCCGCATACGTTTCCAATCCACCGGGAACATTTTGATGGAGTATATCACCGATTAAAACGACTCCGGCTGTAAAATAATTCCATTGCTCTCCGTTTCTTTTGTTGCGGTCAACCGGCAGATTGAGTGTAAACTGAACCCAATTAGCTGTCGGATACATATTTTCTTCATTACCGGGCGAATCGGAATCAAAATCAAAACCATCAAAAACAGAACTCATTGTCAACAGGTTTTTTAAGGTGACGCTATCTTTTTGCACATCATAATGATCATATTTTTTCAGCTCATAGAAATCCTTTAGTGATTGGTTTTCACTTTTAATATACCTGTCTTGAATTGCGATTCCCGTTAGGGTTGAAGCAAAGGATTTCCCAACGGAACGCGTATCGTGAAGCGTATTTCGGTTGGCTTCATTAAAATATTCTTCGAGTAATAGTTTTCCGTTTTTAATCACAGCAATACTAGTGATGTTTTTAAAACGTTTTTCGGCAATTCGTTTATTTAATTCCTCAATTTTTTTCCGGTTTAAAGGTTCTTTTGAGAGTGGCCAGTTACTACCGGGTTGTATGACTTGTAAGGCTATTTGTTTTGCTGTTAATTGAATAACCGGCGTACTAAAGTTTAGTTCACCGGATGCGATTACGGTTCCGGTTTTGATACCGTTTACTGTTTTAAGATAAGGACGTACTTCAATTTTTAACAGATGTTTGCCGCCGAATAATGCATCGCTTCCGCCATTTCCATAATAAAAGCGTCCCCAGAGAAAACGCCCCCAACTGTCTTCATTTGTTATACTGATCAATGGAATACGAAATTGCGTCCATTGATTTTTACTTTGAACTGTTCCGGCACCGGTAGTAAGGTTTTCGGTATAAATCAGCTTATTATCGACATAAAAAGAAAATTGATAATTTCCGTTTTGAATTAATTGCTCAACCGATAATGTTTGATCAAGCTGATGCAGGTAATTCGTTAAGGAATTGGCCAGAAAAAAGCGGGCTGCTAAAGGTTGGCCTTCCTTTAATTCAAAACTGTCGATAAAATCAGAAGCCGCGATTTGTTGGCTATCGGAAGGTTGGGAAAGAAAAACAATTTTCCCGGAATATTGTCGGTGAATCGGATTATCAATTGCATTTGGTGTGACAATGTTTTGTGCCGATAAAAAAGGAAGTCCGATAAAGAGGTAAATAATACAAAGTACCCAGGTTTTCATATTTTGTTTTTTGATTGATGATGTGCTGCTAAAATACTCTTTATAAAAATACCGGTATAGAATGAAATTAACATTAAGGCTGTAAAAACTTACGATAGTGTAAAGGAGTTATTCCCAACTGTTCTTTAAAACAGCGGTTAAAATGACTTTGATCGGAGAAACCCGATTCCAAAGCAATAGCTGCAAGTGATTTATGTCGAACGGATAATAAATGCAAGGCTTTTTTGATTTTGATTTTCCGAATGTATTCGCCTAGTGAACAACCGAAAAACTTTGGAAAATAACGGGATAGATGTACCGGATGGATACTAAATAATTCCGACAAATCGGATAATGTCCATTCGCTGATATCCTGTTCATGAAGTAATTCCCGTAACGGATTAATCCATGAAGGAGCGGTATTGATCATTTCCTTATTTTGTGTCTTGATCGTGTTTAAAGCCTCCAGAAGTAAAAGCTCAGTTGTAATAGATGTCAGGTTATCTGAAAGGAGACTCTCTTTAAAAAGCTGATAAAAAATTAAATTGGCATCCGGATCTTTTACAGAAAAACTGCCCTGTAAATCATGTGTATTCCAATCGCGTTTTGTAAACCAATCATGCTCCATTTCAATATGAAAGCCTCGCGTATATCCGGGTGGTTTTATATTATAATGGGCATCGTCCCAATTGTGGAATAGGAGCGAACCGGCCGAACAATGATAGGTTTCTTTTCGGTTGGTTTCGATTACCTGACCTTGTAGAATAAAAGTAAAATAGGGATTTTCATGATAATGCCAGTCTACTTTTTCATGAGTATATTCGGTATCGGTTATGGTGAGTCCGTCCAATGTGAGCCGTCTGTTGGTTTCCCCGAAAAATTGACCTTTTTGTAATAGCTGCATACGCAAATATAGAAAAGTTACCGTGTTTTGATCTGTAGGTTAATTGTGAAATTTTAAAAGTAGGTTTGATATCGGGATAATCAATGGATATTTCTAAAATAATTGATCAATAATATTACAAATTAGATATTGAATTGAAAATTTAACAGTTTTTAATCCACTTTCAGATAAAATAATTTAAATTTTGATTAACGATTACTTTTAAATAATTGATCACTTTTTTATTGGCTATTAACAAATAACAATTTAAATTGCAATAAAATTATTTAAGAAAATTTTTACAAATAATTAAAATCAACCAACCAATAAAATATGGATTTCCAACAAGAACTTAATGACATTTTTGAGATTATAAAAGATACACTTCCCGCTGGTGTAGAATTCATAACGTATAACATTCCATCGTATTCCGGTAATGGCTCTAGCGGTAAATCCTACTTTACCATTGTCGACGGAAAAGCGAACAGAGAGACAATTCCCAATGTGTTAAAAAGCGACCGCGAACATCGCAATAATGACATAAACAGACGTATCAGAAAAGCCGAATTCGATATTACCGTTGCTCAGGAACCGGGACGTTTTGTTGTCTTTTCGATTTCGAAAGAAAACGGATATAGCTACAGAATCGCCACTCCGGAAGAGTTGGTACAATTCACAAAATTAGATCTAATAACAATTGTCGATCCGGGAATGCGCAAGGAGGTTTTTGCCGAAGTCGCTCCGGATAAAAAAACGGGTAAACCGGATGTCGTAGGAAGACAAATACTCTATTACGCAAACGGAGAAGTAAAGGAATATACGGGCGTACCGGCTTCCGATTTTGCAAGAGCGGCTTTTCATGCACTCGACGGAAAACTCAAATTTGTATATGTAATGATTTCCGAAACGGATGTGATCATCAAAACATCACCTGCAATTCCGGGTGTGACGGAATTATATGAAATCAACGAAGATTTGACGTTGGATGTATCCAAAATCGAAAATATTTACGAATTTCTGGAATCATTCAGCGAAGCCAAAATCGAAAAAGCTTTGGAAGCATTGGAAGCGAATCCGGAATTCAAAGCTAAAGCCGAAAAGCGCTACGGCGAATTTATTAAAGTAAGAGTCGGAAAAGAGGCGGGTATCGAAAGTTTCGAAAAAGCAGCATTGACGCGTAAGGAAGTCGAACTGTTTAGCGATCAGCATTTTGTCAAAAAAGTGATTTCACTATCGCGTTTGTATGAAGAGGAATGCCAGACGATTGTCGATTTTATAGGAAGTATGATCATGAGTCATCTCGACATTCACGAATTTAAAAAACGTATGGAAGCCACCGAAAGCGAAGAGGAGTTGAAAGCGTTTTATGATGTGGCAGCCGAAAAAGTCAAAAAGGGAATACAGGCCGAAGTGAAGGTCTATAACAAAGGCTGGTTCGGAGAAATAAGCGAAATGCTCGCAAACCATAAAGTAGAACAACTGATGTTCGAAAAAACAGATTTTAGTCTCGAAAACAACGACGCACTCAAAGGGTTTATGTTCTACTTAGACCTGAATAAAGGAAGAGAGTTGTATTTCGATATCTACCAGTCGTACTTTAATAACCCTACGGAATTCTTCTGGTTCTTGCCGAATGTACCTCAAACGGCATGGGGCGATACCACTGTTAAATGGCCGGAATACACACTGAAATTTAGTAGAAAAGCAGCTTACAAAATCAACGACAGCGGCAGATGGAAAACACATATCCCGGAACCGGCTGGTAAAGAATAATTTTTAACTCATTTTCGTATCGCTTTTAAAAGAAATTAAACAATCTATTATTATGGCTACACAAATGTACGAGGTGCAGTGGAACGACGCTGTGCCGGAAAAACCGATATTAACAAAACAAGAAATAATCAATTATTGTCGTCATTTCGGACAGGCGACACCTGATCTTGACGAATTCCTGACGCGTTTTGATTTTGACGAATGGAAATGCATGCAACTTGCTTTTGATTATGTTTACGGGAAACATTCCGATGAAAAAGGGGGAGTGGGAAGCGATGCCGTGACGTATCTCGGACTGATTGCAACGACGTTTCTTTCGGATGAAGGAGAAGCAAAACTACACGAATATGTCGGGAAAGAACGCTTTATGTATCCCGAAGACGACCGTACATCGTTTCAGGTTTTCGACGATTGTCCGCTTTGGATGATACAAGTCGTGGAAAAGGAAAAACAATATGCCGACTGTCTGTTTTTTATGCCGGCCGTTTTCTGGAAAGATGCACAAATGCGTGACGATTCCTATGGTTACGAAAAATATACAGTAGGTGACAATAGAACCTATCATCAATGGTATGGTGAATCAACAAATAATTACCGCCCGATTCGCTATTGGCGAAAACGGATCGGGTCCTATTCACCGAATTTTATTGAACGCGAAGGAACCGCGATTGAATTCGGAATGGCAATTCCCGTTTTCGACAAATGGCAAAACCGTATTGTTTATTATGAAGGAAATAAATGTGACGTAATGTATTTTTACGATCTTGACAATCCCGAAATAAAACACGAGGCGAAAGGCTATCTTACCGAGTGGTATAACAGTTATTTTATGATTACGCCCGAGGAATACCATTTCGGGCAAAAGGGTAGTCTGGTCATTACCGACAAACAATTCAATAAAATTTCCAAAACAAAAACGAACGTTTACAATACGTTTGAAAATGATTTCTGGCGTGTTTTTCTCGATACAAAAGGTATTGTGATGATCAGAAAAGATACGAACGAAGAAAGACGTTTTAAGTACAGCGAAGTAAAAATGACCAATGATATTAAGAGGAACAATCCGACATCGCTTTCGATTTGGGCACTCGACGACAATACGGTAATTTTTCAGAAGGGTGGAACAATCATTTCGATCGACACCGACTTTATTATCAATATAACGGTTCTCGATAAAGTATTTAAAAAAGAAATTCCGGCCTATTTTTATAATTGTTCCGTTTGGGAGGTATCACTTCAGCTTTCCGAAAATCGAAGATTGTTGTTTACAGATGAAGGTGTTTTTAAAATCGGGACAGATGGGAAAGTGGAATATTTTAATCCGAAGCTGACTGAAATTACAGGCGAAGCTATTTTCTATAATGGTATTTATGACGAAGCGTTAGGCGGAATATGGTTTGTCACATCCAATGACCGACTGGTTTTTACCGATGAAAATTTCGAAAAAGGCTATGTGTTTAACTATACCGAACAATTTTCCAATACGCATAGATCTGATTATTATTACAGTCAACTGTATTTCGACAAGGAACAAAACCTTTGGACTTCGCACTATCGTGATAAACTATACAAAATCAACCGAAAAGAATTGGATAACAAGTTAAAAACGGCTGTTGCCTATTCTAAAAACCAACTTCAAACATTCTAAAACAGATGGCTACACAAATTTTTGAGGTAGAGTGGGATGATACGCCTGCCGGAAAACCGATACTTTCAAAATCGGAAATTATTGATTATGTCCGACATTTCGGGCAAGACACCAAAGAACTACATGAATTCCTGTCCCGTTTCGACTTTGACGAATGGGTTTGTATGGAACTTTTTGTGGATTACATTTATGGACGAGTGGACAAAAGCGGTGAGGTAGGAAGTGATGCGGTGGAATATCTGAACATCGTTTCGGGTACTTTTTTTACCGAAGAAGCTGAACTGGCACTTCATAATTACGTTGGATTTGATAAAAAAGGATTTGAGTACAACTACGACGGATCGCCGCCATTCGCACCTTTTCCGGATTGTCCGCTTTGGATTGTTCAGGTGACAAAACAGGAAAAATATGAGTCGAGTGCGATTTTCTTTATGCCGGCAATTTGGTGGAAAGATGCGCGTATGACCAGTGAATCCTATGCCTATAGTCATTTTACAGTGAATTCAAAATGGAACCAATGGTATAATGATCCTTTCGGAAAAAACCAGGATCAGAATATGTACTGGAGAAATCGAATAGGGAGTTATTCTCCGAATTTTATTGCCCGTGAAAACGGCTCGACGATTCCGTTCAATAGCTATAAAATTCATTTCGACACCTTTAGAAATCGGGTATTTTTAGAAGAATCACGATCGGAAGAATTATGTTATTACGATTTATCCGATTTTAAAACAGAACTTAGAACGCAGAATTTCCTTAAAGATAGCGCGAACGGATTTATCGAAAGTTCGGCCGACGGTTATCGCTTTTATACCGGGAAAAAATTATTGATCACCGATGCGAATTTCAATGTGATTTCGGAATCCGCTTCCAAAATTGTCAATATTTTCGAAGATGATTTCTGGAAAGTGGTACTCGATAACAAAGGGATTTTGATGACCAAAAAGGAATCGGGAGACGAAAAACGCTTTAAATATAGCGAGCTTAAACTCACGACTTCGGAGTATTCGAATAATCCGGATAGTTTGAAGATTTTCGTAAATGCAAACCGTTCGGTGATTTTCTTCGGAAGCCGGCTTTCGATTGTAGATGTTTTGTTTCAAATAACGAATATAAAGTTGGATAGTTTGTTTAAAAAGGAAATCGCGCCTTATTATTATGGAAACGGACAAAAAAAGGAGCTCGTTGCACTTTCTGCGGAACGACAATTACTACTAACTGAGAATGGTGTTTTCGAACTGGGAAAAGACGAAACACCAAAAATAATCAACGAAAAGCTTAAGGAAATCACAGGGGAAGCCTTATTTTATAATGCTGTAAAAGACGATGCTTTAAACGGAATCTGGTTTATAGCCGGTATCGACCGACTGGTTTTTACCGACGAAAATTTTGAGAAAGGTTATGTGTTTAATTTTACAGAACAAGACCTTTCAGACGAGTATCTCAATACGTATCGTTGGAGCAATCTCTTTTTTGATCAGGACGGGAATTTATGGTATTCGCTTTTCGGACCGATACTTTATAAGATTTCCCGTGCCGAACTCGAAAATAAACTAAAAACGGCTATCGCTTTCGGAAAATAAAATATATGGAGACATTGGAATTAGTGCGAACGACAGAAATTCCGGGCAACATCACCATTATTTGAACCTGGAGTTTTGGGGATTGATTTTTGTATTGGTTTCCTGTGATTCCGAAGTTGAGAAAGAAACAATTTCAGCATTTAAAAAAGCAGATTTTTTGCCGAAATTAGATGATCAAATGGAAATCCTGAGCCGTTACGAAACCGCAGCAAGCCAATTTAAAAACAAAAAATAAAGCACACTTTATCAATAAAATTTCGAATTGAAAGACTTCATGAAATCGGAGCTTTTATAAAAGGACTTTGTTGATAGTAGTTTAAACTTTATACGATCTGACCAACCAAAAACAAAATACTATGGAAAAAATGACGCTTGAAAACGCTACATCCATTCTTAAAAAACACAATCTCGAACCCGACGGAAAACACCTTTTTGATGCTTTTGGAAATATGGAATTATTGGAAGCACTATTGGTGGCAGGAGCAGACGCAAACTACGTTGAGGCCCAGTTCAACGTTCCGGTACTTTCGTTGGCCTATAGCCGACAAGAATATACAAATTTCCGATTACTTCTTGATTATGGTGCGAATCCCGATGTACCTTCAAGCGTGTTTACGAATCGCGAACCGATTATTTTCGAAATTGCGAGTCCGCAAACTGGAGTTGACGGCTTTCTTTACCTTATGATCAAAGCCGGAATCGACTTGAATCAAATGCATCCGGAATCGGGATATACCTTGTTACAACACGCCGCAAGCCGCTATTATGTGTCGCTTGAAAACCTTGAGCATTTGATCGAGAAAGGAGCTGATCCAAATCTGCCAAACCGGGATGGACAAACGCTTTACGACTTGATCGACAGCGAAAAGATCAAACTTGATAAACCGGTTTTACTTGCCTTAAAGAAACATCAAACGGGTTATGTCGAACGTCCGATTGCATTTCAGATTGTTGCACCGCCCCAAAAACCGGAATGGGACACTTATTTTTCTTGTCCCCGTGGTTCGTTCCGGGTTGTAAAAGTGCTGGATAAAACCAATGATACGCTTACCGTAAGAATGTATCGTACCGAACGACACGACATCGATTTCCCGAGAACACATACCGATTCGTTGAGCATCATTTTTGCACTTCTGGAACATTCGAAAACACCATCGGAATGGAAAGATGCGGTTTCAGTGTTCCATTTCACGGGTAATCATGCTGCTTTGGCACGCTATTATATCCAATCGCATATCGTTTCGGATTTCAATCTGACTATGAATGCCGAGATATGGGAGGAGAAAAATTATAAACCTTTCGACGATATGGCTGAAGAAACGCGTGAAAAATTACAGCAAGCTACAATGACGATTACCGTAACCGAACCGGAAATGCTCAAGACGATCGAAGTAGGAAGCTGGGCTAAAATCCCGGGATTCAACGTTGCACCGCTTTGGTATCTCGAAAACAAGACGACTTCACAGTATTACTTTTTTTATATCAGTGGCGGTGGCAGATGGATAGCAAAAGAAGGCGAAATCGGTACGGAAGCGAAAGGTAAAGTCATCGGTGGCATTGCCAGCGGCGGGTATTATAAAGAAGAATATATTCGGGCGGAAGCGTTCGTTTCAAAGAAATTTGAGGAAGGTTTTGAACTCATCTATAAAAATTTTGATACGGCTTATAACCTTGAAGAAGGAATTGAGGAGGCAGCAAGGGAAGCGAAAATCAACGAAAATAAAAATCAGGATTACAGTGAAGCAGCATTTGAAGCGTTAAAAGAAAAAGATGTTGAAAAACTGGCGGAAATACTTAAAACCGGGGTTCATCCGGATACACTGAAAGACAATTATGGAAACAGCATGCTTGAAGCTACCGGAGGAGCCTATTATCCGGAAGCGTTTCATCTCGAAATGCTCAAGCTTTTGCTGGATTACGGAGCGGATCCGAATCATGAGCTGTATCAACACGAACCCTTGTTACAGAAAGTGTGCCGACACGCAAAAAATGAATTAGCGGATGAAATGGTACGTGCATTACTTGATGCCGGAGCGGATATTTCGACCGTCGGATCTAAAATGTACCAGTTCACTTCAAACCTGCAAGCCGCTTGCCAGGGCGGTATGTTGTGGTATATTGAATACCTTCTGGAAAAGGGGGCCGATGTGCATTATAAAGATGAGAATGGCCTTTCGGCATTGAATTATGCCGTGAGGGCGGAACGGAATGTGGTTGAAACCATCGATTTACTACTCAAAAACGGAGCTGATAAAAACGATCTGAATATGTTTTGCTATTCCAAAAATGTGTTTGAATATGCTGAAACTCCTGAGGTCGTGTATAAGCTTGTCGACTTAGGATTTGATATCAATATGCCAACGTATAACAGTGATTACCCGGCTATTCTGACCATGGCCAAAAGAGGTTCGGTGACCATGTTTGACACCTTCCTGAAACTGGGTGGAATGGATGAAATGCACCGCGTTTTGAATTGTCTTTACGAACCGCTGGACAGAAATAGTAAATCCACGATCGAGGAACAAATCGAAAAGATACGACTGATACAGAAACTTGGGTATTCGTTGCTTTCGTATACCAATCTCAATCCGATTGAACGGCTTGTCGAAAAGAATCTCAAAAAGCGCAAGAAAATTACCAAATGGGAAGAAAAAGCCTTGCTTGATCTTTGGGAAATGGATTGCGCACCAAGACGTCTGCATGAGCTTAACAAACTATACGAATACGTAACAAAAGTGGATTGTAAGCCGATGATCGAAAAATGCGGAAACTATATTACTGAGATTCAAACTGCTTTGAATTAATACCTGAAAAACATTCAAATGGAAAACTATTATGCTAAAGCTGTAGACATATCGGGGAAACGATTTTATATTCCGGTTTCCGAAGATGGTACGGTTCAAATATCCAGTGTACTCAAAATAAAGGCGCTTGAAACAAATGCGCTCAAAGTTTTTTGTCGCAATAACGAACTTCAGAAGCTAATTGCACCGAACGCGATTTCGGTGGGGTGCAACAAAAATAAACTGACATCACTACATCTTGAGAATGCCGAAAATGTACATTGCGGTGAAAACAAATTAACGGAATTGTATGCACCGAAAGCTACGGTCGTGAAGTGCTACCTTAACCGGCTAACCGAATTAAGACTCGATAGCGCAGTCGAAATTGAATGTTACGGAAACGATGATTTGAAAGTTATTTACGCTCCGAATTTACGGAAGATCGATAAATTTGAAAATCTGGTGCAAACCGAAAATTTTGCCTCGCGTAAAGAAATCGACATCACGTTCAAAAATCATTTCGATCGTAGAAATCCGGAAGGCTATACAACGGAAACATTCGATCTTGAAATCGCCTTTGATTTGGACAAACCCAGAACGGTAGACAAAATTAAACTCGCGATGACGATTTATGATCCGGCGGTACAATTTGAGGTTTTCCTGATGGAATTCGATGATGAATTTGGTCAGCATGACAGTATCGAAAAGCAAATCGAACTTCCTTTTGTGGCAGATAAACCGATGCGTTTTCCATTTTCCGTTCCCATACGATCGTATAAAACCGGAACGAAAAACCTGCTGGACATCATTCGGGAGCTACCCGAAAAAGAACGTTTATACGAAAGAGAATTCCACATCGACACGACGTGTTATCTCAAATCCCAAAATATGCAGGACAAAATCTTTACCAAGACGTTTGTAACCGATAATCCGTTTTACGGTCGTTACCAATGGGAAACCGATTCGTTTACTGAACCGGTAAAAATTTTGCAAGATGCGAAATACCTACCGGAAGCGCTTGCAAAGGTTGCGGATGATCTCGAAGATGCTTTGCTCGAACTTTTCGAATTACACAAAGACGAGATTGAAGAAATCGCGGAATCTGTTGATGGGATTTCCTACGATATTCTTCCGCATGAGCGTTATGCAGCCGTTTCGTTCAGGACTGTTGATGATGAGGAAAAATACAGTCCGGCTGATTGGGAAAACTATAGTTTATTGGAATACAGAAATGACAAATCACCGAAATTCAAGGCTTTTTCGAATCGGTTGTTTCAATTGTTTTTTGAAATTCAGGCAAGTTCGGATGATTTTGAAGATATAGAAGCGCACATCAAGGATTTGTTACTAACCGCAATTGCCAAAGCGGTGTTACGACCATCGATTGCCGAAAAACTAAGGGATTGCGGGATTTCGAATGCGCCGATACTTACGAATACTTTTGACAAAACGGTCGAATATATCGTTTCCGTTTCCGAATACGGAGAAGATCCGTTCAATTACTGTGAATCGGTGCTTTTGAATACCGAAATAAAACCTATAGACGAACGAATCCGCCTTGATAAATTTTAAGATATGAAACAACTCAAAACTCGCGAACTGCTTTATGACGGAATGGAAGGCGAATCGCTTTACAACGAAAGTCACGACTTTTTCGGACGTAGTTTTACGATGACGGAAATCCTGCGAAATCCATTCGACAGACTCAAAAGAAGAATCGAAAGCGAAGCCTATGAAAAAGTTATTTCGGATGCCGGATTTACTAGCGTAAGCTCCTTTTTTAAACCTTTGGAAGAAAACAAGGAAGTGCTATATCGTTCGCAAAACGGATTGTCGTTGTATTATGTGACGCACCTGCATATGTTGTTTGTTTTTTCATTTGGCGAAACCCAACCGGCACGGTATCAGTTATATTGTGAAGGCGTTTGGGAAATGTATACGAATCGTTGGGAAGACACACCGTAAGTTATAAAGAAAAAGGGGCTGTCTCAAAAGTGAGGCAGCCTCAATTTTTTTATACAAATAAGGGAGCCCGAGAGCTCCCTATATTTTGCAAGTTTGTTAACTTGCGGTGTGTATAATAAATCAAAAGTAGTCTTTAAAGATTACAATCCCAAGCAAAATTTTCTACTTCCTCCGAGTTTAGAGGAGCTGATAGAACTCAACCATCCAGTAAGAACCGTTTCCGATGTGATTGACGGTCTTGATTTGGAATGCCTTATTAAGAATTACAAACCAGGCGGCACTTCCAGTTACCATCCCCGCATGCTTCTTAAAGTGTTGGTTTATGGTTATTTGTGCAATATTTTTTCCAGCCGCAGGCTTGAGGAAGCCTTGAAGCAGAATATCCATTTTATGTGGTTAAGCGGTATGAGCCGTCCTGACCATAATACTATAAACCGCTTTAGGAGTGAACGCCTTAAAGATGAGGTACGCAGCATCTTTACCCAGGTTGTATTGCTTTTAGAATCCCAGGGACATGTGAGCCTTAAAACTGTTTTTACCGATGGTACAAAAATAGAAGCCAATGCCAACCGGTACACTTTTGTATGGGGCAGATCCATCGAAAGGAATAAAAGGCGCATAGAAGAGCAGCTTCAGGACTTATGGGAGTATACGCAGCAAGTTGCCGCTACTGAATCTAAAGACAAGACAGAAGTTGAGTTTAAGGCTATTGACAAGGAAGCTGTTGAAAAGACTATTAAGAAGATTGACACCGCCCTTAAAGGCAAAAAGATATGCCCTAAAGTACGGCAGAAGCTTAACTATGCCCGTAAGAACTGGCCTGCAAACCTTGAGAAGTATGCTAAGCAAGAAGATATAATGGGTAAGCGAAACAGCTTTTGTAAGACCGATACTGATGCTACTTTTATGCGGATGAAAGAAGACCACATGAAGAACGGACAGTTAAAACCGGGATATAACTTACAGATAAGCACACACAACCAGTTCATTGTAAATTACTCTTTACACCCTAATCCCAATGATACAAGGACGCTACCCGAACATATAAAAATTTTTAAAGAACACTACAATAGACTACCTGAAGAACTTGTGGCTGATGCAGGTTATGGTTCGCAGGAAAACTACACATTACTTGATAATGAAGGTGTTGAAGCATATGTAAAATATAATCATTTTGACAAAGACACCAGAACAGGAATACCAAGTATCTCTTTATCTAATCCCGAAGTAGCCCAGTTAAGAACAAAAGCTTATAACCTGCTCGTAACCGACAGGGGAAAGGAACTCAGAAAGCAACGCTGTCATGATGTAGAAACCGTGTTTGCCCAGATAAAAAACAACAAAGGCTTCCGCAGGTATAATCTGCGTAGCAAAGCCAAGGCCGAAGTGGAAACGGCATTACTTGCTATGGCTCATAACCTCAAAAAATGCCCTGTTAGGACATCATAAAAGGGATAATTTTCTCTTTTTTGAAAAGTAGATGCTTTTACTGGCTAAAAGAGACATCAAAATAGCTAAATCAGAAAAAATAAATCAGAAGATTGTCGGCAATAAAAAAGGGGATGTCCTTTTGAGACAGCCCCTTTTATTTGACTTCATTTTGTCGGATTATTATCTTTTAATCATTTTCTTGGTAAAAGCATGACCATCAGGAGTCGTTATTTTTAAAACGTAAGTTCCGGCAGCTAAATCAGCAATATTTAATTGATTGCTGTCGCTGGATGTTTTGATAATTCTTCCGTTCAGATCCAATACAACTACTTGTGTTATTTCTTTATTGAAATTTACAGTTGAAGTAGCCGGGTTAGGGTAGAAGTAGAAATTAGAAGCGGTTGGATCATTAACGCTTAAAACGTTTTCAACATTAACTACATTTTTAAAAGTAGATCCCCAGAGTCCCTGGTTATCTTTTAAACGAATGTTGAATACATGTAACCCGACTGAGCTTGGAAGAGGAATTCCATTTGAAAGAAGTTTTTCGTAAGCACTATTAAAATTTCCGTCGGCGGCCAGGATCGGTGTTCCGTTACCATAACCGGGATCGGTATCCCAAAAATATTCGGCCTGTATAATCGTAACAGGTTCTGTGGTGGTGGTAGCTTCTACAGCAACAATAGTTGTAAAAGTAGATCCCCATAGATTCTGATTATCTTTAAAACGAATATTGAATTTATGTAAGCCGACACCTGGCAGATTTATACCGGAAGCGGCAATTTTTTCGAAAGCGCTGTTAAAGTTACCGTCGGCTGCTGAAATTGCAGTAGCATTACCTTGTCCCGGATCGGTATCCCAAAAATATTCGGCTTGCGCTATAGCTACTTGTCCCTGAACAAAATTAGCTATAAAAAAGGCGATCAATATATAAAGTTGTTTTTTCATCTCTTTGTTTCAGTATAAATTATTTAGAAAAACCGGAGCCTGAAACATTTAATGTAGTACCCGTTGTGATTCTTCTCGGTACGTTTAAATAATTTATTTGCGCCCGGTTACCTCCGTCAGCCGGCCAGTAATTGCTCCAGCTGTTAGAACCTCCTCCGTTTCCGGCATCATTTCGCGTTAAATCCAAATCGGTGTATTCCACTGCCGGCGAACCTGCGTTTACATTAGCACCGCTCACACTGTAACTATTATTGTTAATTGTAAAATTACCCTGTGTATTAGATCCCTGGTTAGCAACATTATTTAAAGCAAAAGGACCACTAATCATATTATAGTAAGCCGATACCGTTGCGTTAGTGTTGTAATTGTAGATTACATAATCATTATTAAGTGCTAATACATTGTTGTAGATCAAAATCGTTCCGGTATTTCCCGTTGTCAGATTGATCGTGATACATTCACCATACTGGCCTCCGCCGTTGCTTCGTACATCAGATGTATTATTGGTGATCTCATTTGTACTTCCGTTTTTTACACCCCAAACACTAATCGAGCTTTGAGGAAGGAAATTGTTTAAGATTTTAAACGTATAGTTTCTTTGATAATTTGTAATACCGTAATTCACACTATTAGCGATGATTTCAACATCATCAGTCGCCAAACTGGTATCATCGGTATGCGTTACAAACAGACTGCCTAAAAAATTACCGGTACATTTTCCGTGCGCTATAATCGTTTCACTTTCTACTGTACATCCTGAAATAATGGTAGTTGCATTTACTTGCCCGGCATCCAAAAAGCTCAGGAAAGAGTTAAACACGTTTAAAGTGGTTCTGCCACCGGTAGTAGCGCCGGAAATCGTGATACTACCTGCAATTGCATTGTGAATTGTCACCACACGTCCGGCAAGTGGAGTTATTACAACCGTTCCCTGCAATTTGTATTTTTGATAGTTGGTTTCTGATACAAAAGTCAACGATTTGTTAATCGTCAGATTTTCAACATAAGCAGCCGAGGCATTTTTCGGCTTTATAATGATTCGGTCGCCGTTTGATGCTGCTGTAATCGCTGCACTCACAGTGGAGTAAGCACCATTGGCACCGTTTTCACGAACATATAAATCAGCAGCTGAAGCCATTGCGGTAAACAGACCTGCGATCGCAATAAAAAGTAGTCTTTTTTTCATTGTTTTTTGAATTGATTGTATTCGGGTTAAATGATTGATTGTTTTAAAAACTTACCATTATCTTTTCCGCAACAAGCATTAAAAAAGCGAAAAAAATAATGGTAAGGAAGAAGTGCTGTTATTTTTCCAGTTTCATCCAGAAATAGTCATTCCAGCCTTCTATAAGTCTTGTAGGATCGGTATTTTTTGTTCTGTCTTGTTCCGCAATTTGAACGATTCTTTTATCTTTTACGTTGAAATTATAATTTCGAGGTTTCTTTTCGCCTTCAATTGTAAGTTCAACTTTGTATGCTCCGTCAGTAAGGTTTGCAAATTTGAATTCTCCCGGTTTGTCTACCAGTTTTAAAGCACATCGGTATTCATTCCATTTGGCTTGTTCTACCTGAGCCACATTCGGCGTACCGGTTCCGTATTGTTGAGCAAAAGGCTTGTTGTCTTTTAATACTTTCAGGCTCCATTTTACGCTTTTGTTGGTTTTTCTGTTATTAGCCGGATTCGGTTGGAATTCTTCATGATTATAATAAAAACCGAAAACAAGGTTACCCGATTCATCATAATTCATATAGGCATAATTATTCCACGGACCGCGTGTTACATACATTTCGTTCATAGCAGCATAAGGGTCTGAGTTAACCAGTTTTTGAATTTCAAAATCGAAAGAGTAATACATTTTATCTCCTGCATAAAAATCAAGTCGGTAATCGCCGGTACCCCATTTTTTAACATCGATTTCGGTTCCTCCAACCCATTCACCGTCACGTTGGTATCGGCTGTTTGGTGTATTGTATTTTATTTTTTTTCCGTCGTCAAATTGTTGGAACCCGTCATATTCAAAGTAAGTAATGTATTGGTCGCCTTTATAGACTTTAATTTTTAGAAATTCGGCTTGATCATGAACGGTATTTACAGTAGTACCGTCAGCCTTTTTGTTCGGAACAAAAGTTGCGGTGTAACCCGAAAACTGCGTTAATCCGCCGGTTCCTATATTAGTTGCATACAATAAAGAGTTAAAAGTAACGGCAGGCGTTTGTTTGTACATATTCCAGTCCAGTTTTAATCCGCTGGAAGCACCGCCTTTATTTTTTACCTTTTTAGCTGCTTTTTCTCCTTTTTTTACAACTTCTTCTGCTGTTTTTACAGTTTCAGTTGCGTTGTTAGCCTGATTGGTTGCTTTTTGAATCTTGCTTAAAAGTTGCGCATTGGAGTTGGTAAACGCGCATAACAATAGTCCGACGATTACTAATTTTTGTTTCATTTTTTTTATTTATTGGTTGAATGCAAAACCGTTTTTTCGGAATTACAATGCAATAATAAAGCAAAGGAAAATGACAAATTTAACGAATGTACATCCGGTTGTTTTAGGAAAATATTCGTAGCAACCGGATGTAAATTCGTTTTTAGTAAAATTTAGACATGAAGATTTTCAAGTAAAATAAGGAACTCTTCTTTTTTGCGAACAGAAAGAGGAATTGAAGTCTTATTTTTTAAAACGATTGTATTTCCGCCATCTGATTTAATAAAATGGTCGAAATAAGCCATATTGATCAGGTGCGATTGATGCGTCCTGAAGAAATTGTGAGGCGTTAGCATTGTTTCATATTCTTTAAGATTGGTCGAAACAATGAGTTTTGGTGCATTAATAAAAGTAAAAGTGGTATAATTTTTATCCGATTCACAGTGTACGATGTCCTGAATACTTACAGAATAAATTCTATCGGCTGTTTTCAGAACCAGTTTTTGTGAATTTTTCGGACTTCCGAGATTACTGAACAGGTTATTGAGTTTTAGATCAAAAATTTCTTTGCTAAGCGATTCTTCCGCTTTTGTAACAGCTTCGACCAAATCGGCCGGATCTAAAGGTTTTAAAAGGTAATCAATGGCCGAAAAACGGAAAGCCCTGATGGCAAAGTCTTCATATCCCGTTATAAAAATAACTTTAAAAGTAATCGGTTGTAATTCCTGAAGTAAATCAAATCCCGTTCCGTCGGGCATTTCTACGTCGAGAAAAACAATATCCGGTGTAAGTTGCCTGATCAGATTAATTCCTGATGCTACAGAATCTGCCTGGCCAATAATAGTAATATTGGGGCAGTTTGATTTTATGATGGCACTATTTTTCTTTCGAATAGTTTCAATATCGTCAATAATAACAGCTCTTAACATAGGATAATTAATTTTCGTAAATGTAAGGAATTTCAAAAAAAACTTTAGCCCCGACAATATTTGTATTTTGATCCAGGATATTATCGGTTTGCACCAGAAAGTCTTGATTTTTGGTATAACCGATCAAGCGTTCTTTGGTAATTGTCATAGCCAACGATTTGTGGTTGGCGATTTTTTTGTCGGTTTCAAATCCTTTTCCGTTATCGGTAACTTCAAAGAATAATTTGTCTGCTTTAAGATAAAAATGAATCGCAATCATTCCGTCTTCTGATTTGTTGCTTAAACCGTGTTTGATCGCATTCTCTATAAAAGGCTGCGTTAGCATTGGCGGTAAAAAGATAGTTTCGGCATCAATACTCTTTTCGATAGCAATGGTAAAGTTGAACTTATTGTTGTATAAAAGTTGCTGGATGGCTAAATAATTTCGGGTCATTTCCACTTCCTCTGCCAACGAAATATAATTTTCATTGGAATTTTCAAGAATCTGACGGGTCAGTTTTGAAAATTTAGTCAGGTAATCTACGGCTTCCTTGTCTTGTTTGTCCTGAATCAATCCTTGAATGTTATCGATAGAATTAAAGATAAAATGCGGATTCATTTGTGTGATCAATAGTTTTTGTTTGATTTGATCTTTTTCAAGAAGTGTTATCGCTTGTTTTTGTTTGGTATTTCGGTAATAAAAATAAGCGCCCAAAAGAAACAATAGAAGCACGCCTGAAAGTCCGATCAGCCAGTTATTTTTTGCGGCTGTTTCCTTTTCGCCTTTTAATTTGATGGCCGCTACTTTTTTACCTTCAATTAATTTTTGATTTAGCGTTTTTTTCTCGAAATCATATTTTAGCTGTTGATGCGCCAATTTATTTCGGGATGTTTCCAACGCCGATTGTTTTTCATTTTCCAGTTTGATAGCCGCTAATTTATTTTGTTGTTCTAATTTAACTTCCGTCAATTTCTTTTGCTGCATTATTTTTTGTTGCAGTTCTTTTCTTTCGAAATCATATTTCAGTTGTTGTTGTGCCAGCTCATTTTTTGAAGCTTCAAGATTACTGGAATCTTTTAGCACAATCCAGGCTTCATACATTTTAAGGGCGTTGTCATATTGTTTACTTTCCTTGTAAATTTTATGCAATAAGTTACTCATACCTGTTCTTGCCCCGATATTTTTTAACTTAAGGGCTAAGGCATAACTCAACTCGCCGTATTCAGCTGCTTTTTCGTATTTTTTTGATTTGTAATAGACTCTGGCAGCATTACCGTATACCCCTTGTCTGGAAAGGTCATCTTTGCATAAAGCCAATGCCTGATCGAGGTAGATTTGTGCCTGAGTACTATCTCCCATGTCGCTGCTGGAATTTGCCAACTGTACCAATATCATCGATTCTGCCTGCGGATCTTTGTTCGGTTTTATGATTTCATAGGCTCTTAGGAAGCTTTTGTGCGCTTCCGGATATTTTTTAAGTCGGCTGTAGGCAACTCCTATGTTGTTATTGATAACCGCAATTTCATGTCGGTCGCTTTTCCATAATTCCGATTCAGGAACGTCAAAATAAACCAGGGATTTTTTTAAGTAAACAATTGCTTTTTCCCAATCTTCTTGTGCTATACAGGTAGTTCCGATTTCCTGATTCACATGTGAAATTCCCATTTCATTTTTGATGCTTTCGTAATATTTAAGTGCTTCAAAAAAGTTTTCAAATGTTTTGGGCCAATCGGCTATTTTTCGATAGTAGGTGCCTTTACCGATCATAGCTGAGGCTACGGTTTTATAATTTTTTGCTTCTTTCCAATATTTTATGGCCAAATCATAATTTTCCGGCGCTTTATCACTACCGTCAAAGGTTTCTTTTTTAGCGATATTATAGTAATAGACTCCGGCCGCATAGAGATATTCGTTCTTCATCTTGGGAGTAAGATGATCCATTTTGAGTCCTTTAGAAAAAATAGGTAGCAATTGATTGTAAAAAGCAATGTGTTGTTTGCTCCAGCCAATTGAGTTACTCATCCCCGCATAAATAGTACTTATGCGTACCATATCACTGGTTTTAGGGTTGGCGAGAATCGTTTTTAAGGAATCAATAGTCTTATCCTGAGAATAAGAAATCGTTGAAATAAAGAAAAATACAATTACGGTGGCTAGCCAAGTAGTTTTACTCATAAGAGAATTTTGGAAGTTTTAAATTCGACGTTAAATGTAAGTAATAAAAACATATTTTTTTAGAATTAAGCCACTAAATACAATGCTTTACAGCCATTTTTTTTGGCATCAAATTTAAAGTAATAATACGCTTTCCGATGTAGCAATCTAACGGAGACTAATTAGAAGTGTAAGGTAGGTCTTCTCCTGAATTTTATGCCCGGATTCCAAGACAAAAAAAGTGATAAAAGGGATCGTCTTAACTGCTGTAACTGTTTTTGATAAAACGAATTTTCATTGCCGTGTTACTAAATTGTTTCAAATGGCTACAAATTTTCATTTGCCCGTTTCTCTTTTGCATTAAATTCTACCTTAGCACTGTTAATAATTTAATCTTATCAAATAGCCAACTATAATGGATGCTAAAAAGGAGGAATTAATGCGTACGATAGGCGAGGCCTATAGTCCCTATCTTGAGACCGGAAAAATTTATCATGTAGATGTTACCAAAAGTAATTACGGCGCTCAAAAAAGCGGCATATTTTACATCAAAGATGATATAAAATACAATTATAATACGAATCTTCCGAAAAAAGAAAGGGAGGCACTAAATAAAGAATTACGCGAATTAGGTAATAAAATAAGTGATTTGGGTGATAAAGCAGATCTTTGGGATCTTTATAGCGACTTGCCCGGAAATACGCAGATACGATTTACTTTTATAAAAGAGGAAGCTGTAGGCATGCAGATATATGGCGTGACGGAGCTTATTTCGATGTTAAAAGAAGAACTTCTTGAAAATACGGAACGGGTTACAAATCAGGGCGCTTTTAAAAAGGCTGTTGGGTTCGGTAATTTTGTAGAACAGGCAGACAATATTAATATCGTGGGTGACTACAGTCTTGAATTTGAAAATAAGACCTATTCACTGGACTCTTTTTACGGACTTGGAATCGACCTGTTGAACACTGCACTTGATGAGCAGTTAAAAAGTATCTGGTTTAGTCTGGAGAATGATCAGCTTACGGTACAAACGGAACCGGCATTCCCGGAACATGGTTTGTATGCTATCGAAAATGCTACAGTAAACCTGGATCCGGCCTATGCTAAAAGGAAAGAAGCGATTACTGAAGCCATACGCCTGCGGCATGAGTTTTTCAGATCGATAGGTACACTGCACGATGAAATATTATATCTGAACATCGGTGGTTTCCGTGACCACAATTGGCCGGGGTATACTTCGGGAACGATTGCAGCAAAATTCCGTATTATTTATACCGAAAATACAACCATCGTAATAACTGACGGCCTTTCTGATATTTATACCAAAGAGGATCAGGATAAGGAATTGGCTTACAATGGGACAGGAGCGGAATACTATATTGAATTTGACAGTATTGTGCCGTTTCATAAAGTGAGAGATCATTATACGATGGCTTTACTGAACAGTGTAACGCAAGTGGCGTTGAGACACGGCGAATTTAAGGCACTGATGGAGAAATTTGAGTCACTCACATTGCAGTTTAACAGCAACGATGTGGAGACGTGGGTCATAAAAGATAATGATGCTAACGACGGACCAACTACTTTCTTTAACAGTTCCCAATATGATGCTAATAAGCCATTTGGAACACTGCTGACAATGGGGTCAAAAAGCTTACCAAAACGGACCAAGTTAAACATTGAAAAAATAGTACTGGTAAGTGTAAAACCGTTCGGAAAAGAATGGTTTAGCAGCGATAAGCTTTCTAATTCTGATGACGCAATAAAAACAGCTGCACGAATGGCTATGATAAAAGGATTTGAGGAAGACGGATCGTTTAACACCATACCGGTTTCTTATCTATAATAATCGTAAACATTAAAATCATTTAAACAACCAAAAAAATGAGCCATAACGACGAACAATACCTTACGCATTACAATCTGAAATAACAGGCCATTGAAAATATTCTGGGGCCATCTGAGGAAGTGATCGGGCATGCAATGATTCCTTTCAGGGTAATTGCAGGTATGACATTTGGAGCTGTGGACATGTATTATTACTCAAATCACATTGAAGGAACCGGATTTTCCACTATGGAACTTATCCAGACCGATGGTACCGGTCCCGTTCCGAATAAAAAAGGAACTTATGAACTGATTGCTTTTACCAAGCAGCCGTTCAATGCTATCAATCAGGATCCGCCAACACCATTCAACATAATGGAGAGACGCGTTTGCGAAAACTTTACGCAAATCGCAGGTGCCGCACAGGGAAAGGCTTTTAATCCGTATGAGATATGCCAGATATCCGGAAACGACGGTAAGCCGAGATATATCTTATTTGATGTGTATAAAGAATTTGAGATCGAAGGTCACAAGCACCATCTGTTGCTTTGTATCGAAATATTTGAAGAAGAGTTGACTACCGTAGCCAATTTTGGTCATAAAAGATTTCTCGAAATGCTGAAAATGATAAAAATTTATCCTTACAGCGATCTGGACAGGAATTGGGTAGGCATTAAAAAATAAGCCTTTAACTATTACAACATGAAAGAACTTATACTATCTCCATCAGAGAAGAAATCTAAAATAGAAGGGTTTCCCAGCCTAAAAAGCTGTCTGGCTGATATAAAAGGTTTTAACAAAGTACTGTTGCCTATTGTAAAGCTCGATGGCAGCGTGGTTAACGAAAAATGGGAAGGTATCCCGTTTACCTTTATTCTCCAGAACGTGGATGTTAGCCGTATGGATTTCCAGTTGGAGGACGGCAAATACCAACTACTTGCTCCGCTTAATCTTAGAAAACTGGAAGAGTACGGAGAATCGGATGTTAAACGCGAGTACCTGCAAACTTCGGTCGATAAGATCGAAAAGGTAAGTTACGAGCAGGTGGATCAATATAGTAATGATGGAATGCTAATGCAATCCGGGTCATTTGATTATGATCCTAACAAACGCGTGCTATATGGTTATGACCAAATTAACGGGCATTCTGTTTTGGTTACCCGAACGATACAGTATTATCAGGGTAACGACGAGTGGCTGGATTTGGAACACTATACTTATCAATATGATCAAGATGGCTTTTTGGAAATGACTATCTTGCATCAACCGGCTCGTGATATAACAATGACCGAAAAAATACTGTACCAAAACAACAGCGATGGTTTTACGGTATCCAAAGAACTGGCTCCGCACCTTATTCCGGCAACAGATAAGGACCTGGGCGTTATGCATACAGAGATCCCTTTTTCTGCCGTTTTCAGAGAAAATGAAACCGATTGGAATGTTAGTGTAAATGGTTGGTTTGTTGATGGTAAAAAAGTTCCTGATTTCAAATCCATTCAGGGAGAACTGATACAACGGTATGCATTTAACCATTTCTATAACCTGAATTCCGCATTCCTTCAATTTAATTGTAAAATTGAAAATCAACGGGAGATTGCTGTAAAAGTCAACGAAAAAGACGGGCTTCCCGATACTATTGCGTATGCGATTAGTTGCCCGGAAGAAAAAGGGAATTGGCCTATAAAATACATTGAAAAGAGCGATAAAAAAGTCGTAATGGAATGGAAAGGCAACTACACGTTGGAACATCTGGGACATGAGATACGAATAGCAAAAGAAAATCAATATGGCACTAAACATTTTACGCTTTCCGGGCAATATACATTGCAACAGGTTGTAATGATGATTCAGACTCAAAGTTATTTGTGGTGGTATGACTTCGGACAGAATAAGTTTTCCGACCTATTTATGAATCTATACAATGGCCGTTCCGTGGAGTTACATTTTATCTATACTAAAACCGAAAAGGGAATTGAGCGTGTTGTACAGAAAGTAGAAATTGAAGAGGATATAACCGAAGGAAAGCTAACGTTTAGTAAACCGAAATGGCTTCAGGATGAAGAAACGCCACGTGACCCCGACGGGCAAAAGATGCAATTTGTAGCACAGCTGGATCACAGTAATATGTTCGGTAGGTTATATCTGTTTTATTCAGAAAAGCACCAATTGGTATCACAGGTATTCCAGTGTACCTAATAAATAAAAACAATTCCGGCACTGATTTTAAATATTGGGGAATATGTTATTTCTTAGTAGATGAAATTTAGCGCAAAATAAAAATAACCTTTAGGAATTGTAAGATAATAAGATATGCAGCAAGAACCTTTATTTATAACCCATATTACCATCGGGGATGAAATCCAGGAGGTAAAAGTCTACGGAAATGTTGACAAAACAACCAATTTTATTTACTACACATTTCTACTGAATGATGATAAAAGCATCATAATTTCAAAATTTGACGGTGATAAATGGTTGGACATAAACGCAATCCGCAGTAATAATGATCTAACGGAAATGTTAGGGAAATTAATCGATAGCGATACAAAATAGAATAATGACATCTGAATATTTTTATACTCTGAGAAATAGGAAGACTATATGAATAAAACAGATAAACAAATTAATACAGTTGAGCGATTTATATAATTGCTGAGTTATAAGCTTCCGGTTTGTTATATGAATTACACCGTCTTCTTGTTAGGGGATGTTACACATGGAATTCGGTGATATAAGTAATTCATTTACAGTAATCCTTATCCGGAGAGCTTTTACTAATTTTAATTGTATAAAAAACGCCCTGATTATCAGGGCGTTTCTATTGGTAGTTTTTGTTATTGTTCTAATAGTGCAATATCCTTGATATGAAAAAGGCTTTCGTATTTAGTAGCCTCGTGACCCCATTCGTTAGGTTTCGAAAAGGTAAAAGAAATAGAGTTAACAGTAATCGCTTTCCAATTGTTCGGATTATCGAAATCAAGATCTCTGTGCCCGTTAATGTGATTGATCGTGAATACACCTACTCTCGCTTGTCCGAAAAGGTCATCAGTCATACGTACCACTTTTTTGTGCATTTGACCTAAGCTATATAAAGCAAATACTTCCATACCTTCCAGAGCAAACTCTACTTCGTGGTCATCAGAAAGGATCAGTTTTCGTTGTTCCGGTGTAAAGGAGATTTCTTCATCTTCGCCTTCTAATGCTATGGTTTCATTATAAATACTCGATTCATTTTCCTCTTCGTATTCCGGTTCCGGTTTACGTTCGTTATGATAAACCTCTATTTCCTGGGTAAGGGTAGGGTCGAACAAGTCAAGTGTTTCTTTTACATCCACTTCTCCCTCAAGGAAAAAGGTAATACCGTTTGCTTTTGCACTGGCCGGTGTTTCACCGCCCCATGCTGCCAACGCGGCAGGAACGTCCATATCCATGATAAAGAAGCCGAAAGACATCTCGCTGTTACCTTCCAACGCGCATGGAAATTCCTTTACGAACTCACCGTTGCGCTCCGTACGGGCACATTTATCAACGTTACTGATGTCGGTTCCCAATACGATTTTTTCTTCCACATTGTTTACCGTACGCTTGGCATAAAAAGTACCTTTTGTACCTATAATGGTCACGGCATCCTTACCGGCCTTTACATTTATAGTTGCCTTGATCATCGGATCGAAGTAAGGCCATGGATTCTCGATCCATGTATATTCCAGTTTCACGCCGGTGACACCCACCATGCTTTTAATTTTGTCAAAAAATCCCATAATTATTTACAAAGTTTAATTTCTTTTCCGCTATCTGAATCTTCAAATTTCTTGAATAATTTGCCGTCTACATACACTTCATATCCGGCTTTTACAGGTACTTTTATTTTTTCACCTGTTTTGTATTTTGATGTTGAGGAAGAACCGTCTGCACGTACACGTACCTCGATTTCTTTTGTACAGTTATTCACCAGGTACACGTCGAAGTAACCGCCAACCGTTTCTTTAACGACCTTAATTTCTGCGGTCGAAGCAGTTATTGCCTGTGATGCCAAAATGGTCAGCAGTACTAAGGCTGAAATTTTTTTAAATGTGTTCATACTTCTTTTTTTAAGGTTATAAACGGTGCTTTTTTAAAGCAAACAAGCTAAAGTAGGAATAAATAGGATTACTACAACACCGTGTGAAAAACTTGTTAATTGTTTTTTAATTTATTAAAGAACTATTGTTATGTTTGAAAAAAAAGTACTTTTTTAAAGAATATCTGTTATTATCAACTCATATCGGTTCGTTTGATATCCCGTTATAGACCGCAAATTACCAATTTACAGGTTGTCTGTATTGGCAAATGATTATTTGTTGTTACTGACTGAAAATTCGTGGTTGATTGTATGAAAATCGTTATGTCAGTCATCCGATATATAGTCTATCTCCAACTGTGTCATGACACCGGCCGTACCATCTTCGAGACTAACATTTTCAACCGTTACAGGAGTTGAAAGTCTTTCAGCCGTTATACTTATATCTTTTGAATCCAGAATACGCTGTAGTTCACCCGGTTTTAAAGATCCGCCGGAGTCACTTACCTGAATTAACAGCTTGTTGTTTTTCAGAAGTAATTGTACCGCAACCGAATGCTGTCCGCTACCGGCTAATACTCTTTTTACAGCATTGGCTAGCAAGGGTTGTGTGAGCATAGGAGGGATGTAGATCGTTTCGGTATCCATACCATCGTCGTCAACCGTAAAGCTAAAACCGCCGGTATGGAGTAGTTGCTGAACAGTAAGATAGTTGGTTATGATAGCGATTTCTTCATCCACCGAAATTGAGTCACCGGTACTGCTTTCCAATATCTGACGGGTTAGACGAGTAAATTTAGAAAGATAAGTGGCCGCAATATCCGGTTTGTCTTCTCTGATAAGATTTTGTATGCTTTCAATGGATGACGTTATAAAATGTGGACTCATTTGCGTGAGTAGCAATTGTTGGCGTAGTGTGGCGCTCTTTTTGGACAGTAATAGATTTTTCTTTTTGTTGAATCTGTACAGCGCCAGTGTAACGGTAACCAGAAAAAGGGTTATCGCTACAGAAACGCCTATTTTTACGTTATTACGGAAGCTTACCTGCTCCTGTTTTAGTCGTTGTAATTCGCGTTGCTGTTTCAGGAGTTTATTTTGAGTTTCAACTCTTCCGGTCTTAAAGTTAAAAGCCATCTTAGCAGTTGTGCTTTTTTTCTGCGTAGTAGCATACAGTTCTTCGAGCGATTCGTGTTTTTTAAGGTAACGATAGGCGGTTTTAAAATCCTTAACGGCAAAATACACTTCACTAAGACAAAATGCGGCAACCGACTGTTCATCGGTGTTATTGGTGACAGCGGCATTTTCGTAGACTAGCTTTAATTGCTGTTCCGCTTCTTTGTACTTTCCGTTAGCAGTGCATATTTTGCCGTATTGTATGCGATTATAATTCACCTCTTTTTTGTCATATTTTAATGCAGCCTCCAAAGCCATTTTAAAATAACGCTCAGCAATTGCGGCGTCATAGACTTCCATATAAGGCTCAATATAACATTGTCCCAGCGAATTGTAAATGTTATCCAGGTTGTACAGTTCCGGTATTTTTTGCGCCAAAACCAGTGCCTCTTTAAGCATAGGTATAGCCAATGCGGTATTTATTTCCCGATATATTTCTCCTTGTCGCCAAAGTGCTAACTCCAGTAATGTATCGTTTTTTACAGGGCGTAAAGCCTTAACCGCACTGTCGGCATAGGTCATAGCGTTGATCAATATCCCATGTTGTCGCCAACATGTTTCAAGGTTGATCAGACACCTCGCAATGGTTTCTTTATCGTCATATTTTTGTAGCACTTCAATACATTCTTCACCAAGTTGTATTGCCGTTTCATAATTGGCAGTTTCGGTATATAAGGAAGAAAGGTTGTACAGGCTCTGACCTAGTTTTTTGTTGTATTTATGTTTACGGGAAAGTGCTATGGCTTGCTGAAAAAGAGGTTCTGCTTTTTCAACGTTTCCCTGTTTATTGTAGGTTAGTCCCATACGATTCAGAGCGTCGATTTCTGCTTCATACGAAGTTTTCCGGTCATTCTGTTGTGCCGTTATTGCCTGTGAGAAAATCAGCAGGAAAAAGGAGAGAAAGCATAAGGCACGGAACTGCTTCATGCAAGATTGTTTTTTATTTTATAGGGAATAGCAAAACGGCTTACAGTACCTTTTACAATACCTTCTTCAACTATATTGGCTACTTCAATAGTATCTTGCGTAGCATTTAGTCTTTCGGATGTGATTTTCGTCGCCATCGATCGGTGACCTTCTCTTGTTTTGCCGGTTAGTCCTTTTCCGTTATCGATTACCTCAAAATACAGTTTGTTGCGTTTTTTGTAGAACCGTACTTGTATCCGGCCATCTGATTTTTTTCCGGCGATTCCATGCTTTACAGCGTTCTCTATAAACGGTTGGGTAAGCATCGGCGGAATAAAAGTACTTTCGGTGTCAATTCCATCTTCTGCAATGACTTCGTAATCGAAATTGTTATAAAGCAGTTGTTGGATAACCAGATAGTTGACCGTCATGTTGATTTCTTCCCTGAGACTAATGTATTGTAATGAAGAGTTCTCCAGAATCTGAAGGGTAAGCTGTGAGAATTTCGAAAGGTAATCTACGGCTTCGTCATTCCGATCTTCATAAATAAGATTTTGTATCGTATCTACCGAGTTAAAAATAAAATGCGGATTCATTTGAGTAAGCAGTAATTGCTGCTTCAATTCGTTATTTCTGCTAGCCGCGATGGCTCTTTTCTGTCTGAAGTAAAAATATAAAAAAATCAAAAGAGTGGCTAATACAACAATGGTAAATATAAAACCAAGCAGGAATACATTTTTCCGTGCGTTTGCCTGTTGTGCTTCAATTTTTTGCGTTTCGACGGTTGTCTGGAGGAGACTGTTTTGCAATGCCAGCTGTTCGGTATCAAATTTTACAGAACGGGCCTCTGTATCGGTAAGCATTGCCTCGTCCATTAGCTTCCTTTTGGCTTGCACGGATTCCATACCATAATTATAGGCCAGTTCGTAGTTACCCAGTCCTTCATATAATCCGGCAAGCAGTCGGTTAGCCAGAACATAGTCTTCGTTTTCTTCGGTCAATGGTTTTAAAGCAATACATTGCTCCAAAAAAGACTTCGCTTTTGTGATATCATTAAGGGAAAGGGAAAGTTCCCCCTGATGTTTTAAAATCCGCATCCGAATGTCAACATACCGATTTGTTTTTTCATCGCTCAGTGCCTCGCGGTAATACAAATCTGCTTTTCGGGTATCACCAAGCATAGCATAGCAAAAGCCCAGTTTATCCTTTATATAAGCTTTTGAGTTATAAAAGCCGGTACCGTGCGTAACGGAAAGCGCTTCGGATAGTAGTTTTAAAGCTGTGGTATACTTCTTTTGATAGATAAGAAAATCGGCATAAAGTATTTTGGCTGTGACAATGTTTTCTTTTTGACGGGCATTTCTTTTGAGAATATTCAATGCTTTATAATGATATTCACCAGCTTTAGCGTCCTCTTTTTTAAAGGCGAAGATCTGTCCCATTACGCTGTAACAATAGGCAAGGCCAATAGAATCGTTTGACTGGGACATTCCTTCAAAAGCTCTGGTAATATGATAAAAAGCTTCGTCATATTGTCCGGATCTTACATAAGCCTGAGCAGTACGGTATGCCGATCTGTCCCGAAGAGGTCTGTCAGCTGCCATAAAGGCGACGTCCACATCAAGCTGAGCAACAGCTGCTTTGTAGTTCTGTCCGGTTCGGTTATAGATATCAGCTACATATTGTAATGAATCAATGCGTTTATAATCCTGCGCATAAATCAAGCTGCCCGCATCGAAAAAGATGCAGTAAAACAGGCATAACAGCCACTTGATTTTAAAACGCTTTATCATGTCCGACTACGATTACTGGCATTTTACGGTTCCAATGCATAACCTCTATCCTGAAGCTCTTCGATTTCATCGTCGGTCATTGTAGCCCCTTTCTCTTTAAGTTGAGCAAAGAAATCTTTACTGTTGTAATAGGCCATTCCCAGTATGCTTCTTTCATTGATGCCCATAAAATTGTCACTTTCAACAACAAGATTCAGGTCCGATCCGGTATCAATAAGCTTTTGGATAATTGCAGGTGATACACCATGTTTGTTGATCACATAGGCAAGCGCACTCCATCCCTCACTGTCTGTTTTATTTGCATCGGCACCGCCATCAAGCAGCGATTCAACGATTCGGGCATAAATATCGGTAGCATTATGGCAGGCTTCCGCGATCATAGTCAGAGGAGTCTTACCGTCTGTAGTTTCATTCAGGTCAATGAATTTGTTCTGCGCAAAAATAGCAACGATTTTGTCATACCCTTTTTCAGGAAACCAGGAATCATTAAAATTAAGTGCCAGATAAATAGAAGGCGCATTATCTTTAGTAACGGCATTCATTAAATCCAGTATTTCATTAAAATCCCGATTGTCTATCGCCTCTACTAATTGATCCTGCATTTGCTCACGCGATATAGGAGTAGAAGAGGCGGCGGAAGTACTTTTTTTGTTAGTCTCGTCAGTTTGTTTTTTTTTGAAGAAATTAAATAAACTCATGATTATATAATTTGTATTAGTTTGCTTTAGAATACCCTTTGCCTAGTTTTTCGTTTATTAGCTTTTCACGCTCTTTTTCGGCTTTTTGTACAGAATCAAATTCTTTTACTATTTTCTGTCCGGTTGTTCCTGTTTTTCCGTAGCTAATAGTTAACGTGTTATCATTTTGTATCACCTGCCAGAATTTATCGCTTTTGGCATCTTTATACTGCAACAGTACCGGTTCGCCTTCTGTTACTTTTATTTCTGGTTTGTAATAGGAGGAAAGGTTCCAGGCAGCCGTCTCATAACGCATTTTTTCCCGAAGGTGGTACAGGTATTCCGCATCGGCAACTTCAAATTCCAGTGTGTACAGGTCTTTTTCAAGTTTTTTCTTTACTGGTTTTGATAGAATTACCTTGTTTGCAGCTTCGATTACTTTTAACGGTTCGTTATCGAATTGTACATAATATTGACCATTCGACATTCCGCTGGCTGACACTTTCTTACCATATTGAAGGGAAAGTTCTTCGTTGTGTTTTTGCCAATAGTCACGGTCCTCTCTTTTTTTACCTTCTTCAGGTGTAATATTAAGTTGTAAACCGTCGTTATACTGATGCATTAAATCGTATTCTTCTTTTCGCGGATGTTCAGTAACGAGTTTTTTCCATTCTGCCTCCGAAATGGGAAGTTTTTTGAAATAAGGTCTTTCCGAGTGACCTGCTTCTAATAGTAATTGTAAAGCAAAGTCTTTAGAACCGAAATTGCTCCCTGCGTCGGGATGGTCTACGCGAACTTCTGCTATTACTTTGGTTGCTTCAATGCTTTTTACCGTGATGGTGTATAGTGTTGCCATTTTAAATTGTTTATAGCGCTAAGATATCAGAAATGCCTTGTGCTATAAGTTGTTAATGAAGATTCGTCGGATGTAAATGTATATTCGTTTTTAGCTAGTTACATTTTGTCCATACGACGTAAAAATGCTTCACGCAGTTCGATTTCCCGTTCTTTATAGGCATCGGCTTTCGCATCGTCCTGCGGTACACCTTCACCATAGCGATACATTAAGCTAAGGGTTTCCGTTGCCCGCACATTACCAAGTTGTGAAGCTTTATCATACCAGTCTACAGCTTTCTCCATATCCAAAGGCACATTGTTTCCGGTGGCATAAAAAGTACCCATATTGTAGCACGCTCTGTTGTTACCGGCATTAGCTGCTTTTAAGTTCCAGTCGGTAGCAATTTCCGGATTTATTTCGGTTCCGATACCCGTCGCGTAATAAACATACAATTCAAACATCGCATCGATATTGTTTAATGCAGCCGCTTTTTGGTGGTATTCCAATGATACGGCATAATCAGACGGCAACCAGAATTCGCCGTTGTAATACAATAACCCAAGTTCGTATAATGCAGGACTATAACCTTTTTCGCCAAGTTTTTTATAGATGTCAACATATATACCAAGGGTTTCCTCTCCAAAGAAAGGCGCGGATTTCATCGATTCGAAATAGTATTTAGTATCCTTAAAGATCTGTTCGTTAGTGTATTTATCAAAAGCATCATTTTTGATTATTGCTTTTAGTTCTTCGTGATCAATCTGTTTCATGTTTTTGATTTGGTTAAGATTTTAAACCTACAAAATTTTTTACTGCAAATGTTTTTAAAAATCACACTTATGTGATAAATTTTGTGATTATACGAACCGGTTCCGTAAGCATCATTACGATCTATAATGTTAGGTAACGGATGTGAGCTGGTAACTACATTTAATTAATAGAAAAGCCCGGAAAGTAATACTATTCCGGGCTTTTTAAATTTCAGAACGTTTTTATTTTAACGCTTCGAATTGCTTTTGTAATTTATTGTATTCTTTTCTGTCAGCTGGAGTAGCTACCATCGCTTCAATTTTCGGAAGCTGAATTTCAGCATCAGCTTTACGTTTGTGGTAAACTAAGAAGTCACCATAATTCCAGTTGTTAAGGAAATAAGGCTTAATAGCAATACTTTCTTTGTAATTGGCTTCAGCGTTAGTTAAATCTTTATTCATTAGATAGCACGAACCTAATTGATCATGTAAAAATGCTTTATCGGTATCATCCCATTGTTCGTTAAGAGCATTTCGGTATACATCGATAGCATCCTGATATTTACCTTTCATGATTAGCTTTCCGGCTTCATTAATATACGGTGTTGTTCTGCTGCTTGTTTGAGGAAATTCCGGATCACCGGCTGAAGAAGAAGAATCAATGCTGATTTCTCCGCCAAAAACAGAATTTTTCAGGTAATTGACTAATTTTTCATCTGTGTCAGTTTCTTCAAAGAAATTCTCTAATGCCTTGTAGTTTCCTTCGTTTAATACCACGGTATTATTAACGGAATTGGTAAGCTTATCATAAAGCGGATCAATAAGTTTGCTTCCTGAAATATTCATGTCAGCGAATATTTTTCTCAATAAATCCAGTACGGCGATAAGGTGCGTTTTGTGTTCCGGTTTTACGTGATTGTCAAGCGGAATCACAAATGCTTCTCCCAAAGTTCTTAAAGCCGCATTGGTTTCGCCGGCTTCAAATTTATTTTTAGCTTCAATCAGTTTTTCCGGAGCTTTTTTCATGTTCTTTTTTGCAGCGAACATAGAATAGATAAAGAAGAGCACAACAAGGCCACCTCCAATGTAAAGATAATTCATAATTTGTAGATTTTATTGAAATGGTTGATTAGTAAAATTCACCAAATGAGAAATGATGAACCTTACAAAAATAGATCTATTTTTTATATACGCAAATGCCTACAAAAAAAATCATAAAAATTTCACATTATATTTCATAATTTAATAATATCTTCATCTTTTAAATGATCATAAAATGAACAGAGAAGAAAGTTTACAACAAGACGAAAACGAGTTGTCTAAAATATTAGCCGGCAACGGTGGAAAAATATATCCGGTACTTAGAGACAATAACTGGTCCGGATTAGAATACGGCGCACTATTCAAACCTTTGATAGGGACGTTCGAACAGCCGAAAATTGTGATTGCGGTTGCCCATGATATGCCCAATAATTTAGTTTATATTCCATATAGCCAGGAATTTGGTGTTGATGGTCTTAATGCCATTTACGACGAAGCGCAAATAAACCTTGAAGCGATTCAGGTAACGTATAAAGTGAAGAAACACAGGAGTCATTGTGAAGTGGATGCTTCCGGACATGAATTCAGCAGTGAGTTTTTATTACACAATCCGTTTATACAGGAACTGCATACCATTCTGAAATCGGATGAAATTGCCGTTGCGGTTCCGAGACGCGGTTATTTCAAGGCCATTGCACTGTCAACTTCAAAGGATTTGTACAACGCATTTATAGATGACTATGAAGCAGCCTATGATTCTGAAGAAATAGAGAAACCGCCAATAACAAAAGGTGTGTTTGTTATCCGAAACGGTAAAATAGTACAGCGCGGTGAATTGGAGAAATATTAAAATGAGATAATCCCTAATAAAAGAATATGACGCAAATCATTGTACCGAACTCAAAAATCGATGAGGGACAGTTGGTTGAATTCGAAAAAGAGATCGAAGCTCGTCTTCCTGAAGCTTATCGGCAATTCCTGCTTCTGCATAATGGCGGGCAACCCGATAATACTGAATTTACGGCAAAAAAATACGGTGGCAGCATTATACAGCGTTTTTTCGGCTTTAATACACCTTATAATACCGATAATTTCGATTACATAAGAAGTACTTTTAAAGATCGCGTTCCCGACAGTTTTTTGCCAATTGGAAGAGACATGTTGGGTAACCTGATTTTAATCGGAATCCGGCAAAAGTATCAGGGTAGGATCTATTTTTGGTGGCATGAGAACGAAAGCGATAAGAAAGCCTGGTTCAAGAATATTTACACAATCAGTAACTCGTTCACCGATTTTTTTGACAATCTGAAGGAAGAAGAGGAAGAGTCATACGGTTTTCTGGTGGATCTGTTCGACAGTGACGATTCTCAAAAGCAACTTGACTTGATCAATAGTGGCTGGGATGTCAATACGCCTTTAGAAAATAATTTCGGTTTTGCTATCGAACGATTGGCATTGAGCGGTGATACCGAGGTGCTCAAAGCGTTAATTGCCAAAGGCGCGAATTTTGGAGAGGCTATGGAAAAAACGTTAACGTTCGGAAATGTTGAAGCAGCCGGGTTATTGCTGGCAGCCGGAGCCGATCCTAATTACGCAACTGAGAAAGCCAGAAATAATCGGGATACCCTTTTAATGTCGGCCGTTAACACTCCGGGTGCGCGTCCTGAAATAGCAAAATTATTAATTGAATATGGTGCTGATGTTAGAGTAGAAGATGCCTATGGATGGACCGCTTTGAAAGTCGCAGTAAGAACAGTATCTCGTGACAATCCTGAAATGCAGGCTATAGTTGATTTGATACAATCTAAATTAGAAACAATAGCTGATTAAAAGCTGAAATCCTGATTTTGTCAAAAATTTTCAGTTATTACTTTTTTAGTAACTAATAGTATCCCCTATAGATAAATAGGGGATATTTTTACAAATAAAACTTGACTTTTTCTTTTATTTGAGCGAGTCTGTTTTGATGATAACTAAAATCCTTTTCAGGGAATATTAGCGGTAAATTTTTTGCAATTATATCTAATTCCGTTATTAAATAACTCAATCTCGGACTGTTTAAATCTTCGTCTTCAATCGGGCAATTAACTAATATTCCATTTCGTAATATCATTTGTTTATTTTGTTGAATAAGCTCATCAATATCAACATAAAAGTACTGCCAATAGCTAACCGCGCAACTATCGATTAAAGCCTGAATATATTCTTCCGGTTTCATATCCATTTTGATGCGCAGACCGTCATCAAAAAAATAGATGTCCAATGGCCATTTACCATGCGTTCTATAGAAACAGCCTCTTCCGCGTTGCGACATATGACTTCGTATTTCGCTATTATTAAAGGCATACAGATTTTCGACCAACTCTTGTGAATGATTCAGCGGGTTTTCTCTAAGCCACTCATCCTGAGCACCGCAAAGTGCACTATATAGTAGAAAATTAGTTCCTCCGCCAACATTTCCCTTTATGTTAGGATTCCGTTTTGTATCCCATTTTACTGAAAGAGAAGTTGGACCTAATAGCTTTATAGTATCGTAGTCAAATTCGATACCGGCTTCATCAGCAATTTTCTTTTGGTATCTTTGAAGAAATCGATCCGTCAGGCCAAATTCTTGCGGAACTGAAGATTCTTTGTGTATTTCTATTAAATCATTTGAACTTAATTCATTAGAAAGGGCTACTAGTTTTTTAAATAAATGCTCCATTTTTGATGAAATCTTTCGTTAACGGTCATAATCTGTTACGGTAAGAGCTATAGGTGTTGGATTGTTAAGTACCCATTTTACACCTAATTCACTCATTACATATATATTTTCAGAATTTTTAGCTTTTACTTCATTTGTAATAATAGTCAGTTCCTTTATTTCTTCCGGGGAAAGTTGATTTTCCTGCTGGATATATTTGAAATAACCGTCCACCATTTTTTGATATTGAATGTCCCAATTTCCTCCTCCGTTATCTAATAATTCCCGGGCGACTTTACCTGTGATCCGAATAACTTCTCCCTGTACGGTTTGGGCGGCACCACGTCCGGGAACCAAAAGCTCCCATAATTCTTCGTGTTGCTTTTGCCAGGTGGTCGCTTTGACAGTAATAGGTGATTTACCGTCATATACAATCCTTCTTGGAACAGGTTCAACCTCAAAAATACGGTAAAGTTCATCTAAAGCATCACTAGTTTGTTCTGTTGATTCATCATAGAAATTCGGTCTGTGATGTTCAAACATTTTTCCGATTCCGGTAACAAACGCTTTCATCTTTTCCGTTTTCGGAGTACCGGCATGCAACAATATTTTTGAAATTTCAAGGGTGTCTTCTATGTCGATGTTACGACAATTCATCAAAGCTAACTCCAGCGCGGTGTAATCGTTTCTTTTTTCGCCATAACCTTCCGAAACTATAGTCTTAATGTCAGCTCCGTATTCAAGCAGTATTTTTATGTTCTCCGTATTATGGTTTCTCGCTGCACAATGCAAAGCTGTTCCTCTGCTGTTGTTGGCGTTTACATTGGCTCCCAGTTCTAATAAGCTTTTGATGTTACTCGAAAAACGTCTCCCGGAACGTTCCTGAAGTGGCGTATAGCTATAGTCATTAGAGGCTTCTATGTCTGCTCCTTGTTCAACCAGCCATTTGGCTAATTCATGCGGACATTCTGCAAACGACAAGGCTGTTCCTTTGCTGTATCCGCCACGAGCTTCTATCTCGCATTTGTCAAATAGTTGAATAAGTTCCTGAATATCCCCTTTCTTTAGAAGTTCCTCAAAGTCTTTCGGTAATGTTTTTCTTTTTTGTGCCATGTTTTATTTTAATTATAGCTAGTTCAAATCGATCTTAAATTCTCAATTTTTTGTGCTGGTTTACAAATCTATAACTATGTATTATAGAATATCTCAGGTACTAAAGATAATAATTTAATTGATTATTTGTAAGAAATAAGTTACTTAAAAGCTATTTTTTACATGATAGCATTTTAAACTGCGAATATTTTAAAATTGGAGCAGTTTCTTAGTCTTTATTTTTAGACGTTGTTGCTGTAATTTTTATGTTGTAGATGGAAGTAATTGTAAATGCAGCACTGATTTGGATATAACGTATCAGTCAGATTCTCAAATATTTTTTATAAACTATTTGGAATCATACAAGTAATTTATTTATTTTAGCAACTAAAATATTTAGTTTATGAATGAAAATGATCCCAACAATATTATTCAAAAGTTTAGAATAGCGAGCCGAAAGTATTCCGATGCTTCGATCTTTATGCACGAGGCAATCGCACGAAAAGCAGGACTTACCGGCTCAGATCACAAATATTTGGGTGTTATTCTACAGCATGATCGACTCACGGCAGGCGATATTTCAAAGCTTACAAGATTAACAGGAGGTGCTGTTACAGGTTTAATTGACCGTTTGGAAAAAAAGAAACTACTGAAGAGAGAGTTTACAAAAGATGATAGACGAAAAGTGATCATTGTACCCAATATGGAAAATAGCATGAAACTATTACAGCCGATATTTAGTGAATTACAACAAAAGACAACGGACCTGCTCGCAACATTTTCGGAAAAGGAAATTCAGATTATCGAACGCTATTTTACTGAAGCGACATCCATAATGAATGAAACAACCAATAATCTAAATAATAAATAAAATGGTTAAAATGGAAAATATAACAGCATCATATTTGATAAGGGCCGAAATATGGCTTTGTATTACGACACTCATTTATTTCTTAATGAACGGAGCGCAAATATTTGAGACACTAGTATTTGTTCCTAAATGGACGACTTCACCTCCTGATAATTTTCACCTTCTTTTGGACGGTAAAGGAGCAAGTCTGAAAAATTTTTGGATTATTTTCCATTCCATACACGAAATCACTTTTGTGGTCGCCATTGTTTTTTGCTGGAAAATAGATCCGGTGAGAAATTGGTTATTGATTTTATTTGTCATTCATTTTGCCGTAAGAGTTTGGACACTTTCATTTTTTGCACCAAATATTATTGATTTTCAAAAAGTAGCCGAAACACCATCGTTGGCAATAGATCTGGTAAATCGAATCTCGCTTTGGCAGAAATTAAACTATGTAAGAGTTGTTATTTTTATTGCCGTTTCTGTTGGCCTTATACCATTATGTATAAAGCTCTTTAGTCTACGGCAATAACGCAACACTATAAACAACTTCCAAAAGAAAAAACAGGTAAGAAAATGAGAAGAATGTGGCGATAATTTATTTTGAAACCTATATTCAGAATGGTCTGTCAACACTTCATACCCTAAATTCTGAATTCGATCGTAAAATTGATTTAATTACTGTCGATAATCCGTATTTTTACATTAGATAATTTATCATATGAAATATCTGATTGTAGAAGATGAACGGTTTGCATACGTAGAATTAAAGAGAATGATGACCAAGCTCCGTCCGGACTATATACTTGAGGGAAGGACGGAATCGGTTGCCGATACAATTCTCTTTCTCAAAAAGAATTCAGTAGATTTTATTCTCCTGGACATCCATCTGGCTGATGGAAATTGCTTTGAAATCTTCGAACAGCTTCAGGTATTGACACCGATTATTTTTACCACGGCTTATGACGAACATGCTATTCAGGCTTTTAAGTTGAACAGTATCGACTATCTGTTAAAACCTGTCGAAGAATATGATTTATTAGCTGCGCTGACAAAACTAGAACGACAGACCACAGTAATAGAAACGGTCTTTGACTACAAAAGGATAGAAAAAGCATTGTTGGAGAATCAAACGAAAAGACGTTTTCTTGTTCAGATCGGGGACACCTATAACCATATAGACATACATGAAATAGCTTTTTTCTATAGTGAAGAAAAAGTAGTTTTTCTACATACGTTTTCTAATAAAAAATTTGTTATCGATTATACATTAACACAGATAGAATCACAAATTGACAAAAAATCATTTTTTCGGGTTTCACGCAATTGCGTGGCAAACATTATTTCCATAAAAAAGATTTCCAGATACTTTAACAGCCGTCTGAAACTTAACTTCCAGCCCGAGTGTCCGCATGAAATTTTAGTTAGTCGTGAACGCGTGTCTGATTTCCTGAAATGGGTAGATGCATAGAGCGAAAAAAGATGAAAAGGATAAATATAAAATATATTATTGCTTTTATACTTATTGTAGCGGTACTACTGGTCTTTTTCTACTATGTGTTTCAAACATTAACAGGAAAAGAAAAGAACTTTTTACAATTTTTTGCGATCAATCTGGTTCCATGTGTATTTATTGCATCTGTCGATTTTATCATTGTTCATACCATCTATAAATATTTAAAAACATCCAATATTTATTTTCACGTTGCACTGAATTTATTCATTTCCTCACTATTCTCACTACTGGTAATATTTCTCGGTAATTTTATCTTTTTAGGTTTTTCTGCTTTTGAGATTAATCCCGAAATTATTAAGTCTACAATATTTATCTTACTTTGGAACAGTATTATAGTCTTGTTAATTGAAATTTTCTTTTATAACCAACGGCAAATTGTTGCTAAAGATAAAATAGCGATAATGGAAAAAGAAAAAATACAATATCAATACGAAATGCTTAAAGCACAGATCAATCCACATTTTTTATTTAATAGCTTAAATGTTTTGTCATCATTGGCTTATGAAGATGCAGAAAAAGCAAATTTGTTCGCAAAAAAAATGTCAGGGGTATACCGTTATCTGCTATTGACAAACGAACGTCCGACGGTAACGCTAAAAGAAGAACTGGCTTTTTTAGATTCCTATATATTTTTGGAAAAGATTCGGTTTGAAAACAACTTACTTATAACGCTCAGTAATCATATCAATACTAATAAAAATGTAATCCCCGTTAGTCTGCAATTACTAATAGAGAATGCCATAAAACACAATATAACCACTTCTAATCAACCGTTGAACGTTCACGTTGAAATCACAGAAGAAGGGATTACTGTTTCAAACAATCTTCAACTGAGAAATACAATTGATTCTAGCGGTGTGGGACTAAAAAATCTACAAAGGCAATATGCTTTGCACAAAAAAACGATTGCGATTATAAAAACGGATACGCAATTTATAGTAAAAATGCCGTTTCTGGATTAAGTCCGAATTTTACGATTATCTGCTTTTAACCTTTACTGATTTAATGAACAATGGAATTTTGATCTATTGTGAATAAGCTTCATCATGTTTATACTGAACTTCGTCGGAAAAGACTTTGTCTCCGTATTTTCAATCTGCAATTTTGCCTCACAATTAGTTCAATTTATTTATCATTTTTTTCACAATGAGAAAGCAAGTAATTTTATCAATTGTTGCGATGGCAACATTCTTTATGGCTTCAGTTTCTGTAAACGCTCAAACAAGGGTTTCTTTAGGAATTAAAGGAGGAGTCAATTCAACGTTTTATAAGTATGATTCGGAGAGTCCCTATTCAGACAGCTCACCGGAATTAGGAGGTTCTGTCGGAGGATTTTTAAAGTATGATTTTGGCAAGTGGTTTGCGCTTCAAACAGATTTGATGATTCATTACAGAAATTCTGAAATGGAAAACAAGTATACAGCAGAAAAATCCAAATTGGAATCGTATGATCTGGAATTGCCTGTCTATGCAGTTTTTCAGACCAAGTTGGGAACAGGAAAGTTATTTTTCGGTGTTGGTCCTTACATCGGTTACGGAATAAGAGCTAAAACAGGTAATATTGATATGTATGATAAGGATATAGCAGGAAATAGACCAATGAAGCAGCTTAATTATGGTGCAGCGACGATGCTCGGATATGATTTTGGACGCTTCCAGATTAACTGTTCCTATATATCACAAAACGGTATAGGAGTAATGAATAATAGTTCAGGTATAAGACGTCAGGCTTTTGGATTAGGAATCGGTTACAGTTTATAATGGTTATCGTATAGTTCATTCTATAGGTGTAGTTCACTCACTGACCCTAATACTGTTATAAAAAATAGCAAAATGAAAAAAGTAATTCCATTGTTGATCACCATTGTAATATCGTCATTCTCGATTTTTGCACAGGATATTAAACCCAATAGGCCACAAGAACCACAGCAACCCTACCCGTATTATTCAGAAGATATTATTTTTGAAAACAGACAAGCCGGAATAACTTTAGCCGGAACGCTAACACTTCCTAAAAAAGAAGGTGTTTTCCCGGCTGTTGTTTTGATAACAGGAAGCGGGCCACAAGATAGAAATGAGGCTTTAGCAGGACATAAACCATTTCTTGTTTTGTCTGATTATCTTACGAAAAATGGGATTGCAGTTTTACGTTACGATGATAGGGGAACCGCTTTGTCAGAAGGAGATTTCAATAGCGCCACCTCTGTAGATTTAGCAAGTGATGTAGCAAATGCCGTTGCCTATCTAAAAAACAGAAAAGAGATTGACCGGACAAAAATAGGTTTAATAGGGCATAGTGAAGGTGGTCTAATTGCGCCATTGGTGGCTACAGAATCCAAAGATATCGCATTTATTGTAATGCTGGGCGGGCCGGGAATTCCGGGAGACAAAATCCTTTTGATACAACAGCGGCTGATAGCAAGAGCATCAGGAATCAGTGAACAGGAAATAAGACAGACGGAAAGGATAAACAAAAGAATATTTAGTATTGTAAAAAAATCCTCGGATGTCGAACAGTTAAAAACAGAATTACGTAGTGATCTGAAAAAATTCTTGAGTAAGAATGCCCGTTCTAAAAAAACTAATGGTAAGAGTGATGAGGAATACATCAATTTGCAGGTTAAAACCTATGCTACTCCCTGGATGCAGTATTTCATCAAATATAATCCTGAGCCAACGTTGAAAAAAGTGAAAATTCCGGTTTTAGCTCTTAACGGAGAAAGAGACCTGCAGATTACACCAAAGGAAAATTTGAGAGCCATAAAAAAAGCATTATGTAAAGCCGGGAATAAAAAATTGACTATTAGAGAATTGCCGACTTTAAATCATTTGTTTCAGGAATCGGATACCGGAGCGCCTCATGAATATGAGACTATAGAACAAACCTATTCGCCGACAGTTTTGAAAGAAGTGTTGAAATGGTTAAAATTGCAAATAGAATAGGATAAGAAAGGTAAATTCTAAGCAAAAAATATAAAAAAGCAACGATATGAAAGAGAATAGGATCGACTTAGGTTTTTTTCCAACACCGTTACAAAAACTCGAAAATTTGTCCAAAATTTATCCCGATTACAACATCTATATAAAAAGAGACGACAATACGGGATTAGCTTCTGGCGGGAATAAAACTAGAAAATTAGAATTTTTAATCAAAAAAGCATTGGACGAAGGTTGTAATACTGTTATTACTGCAGGAGCCCAACAGTCAAATCATTGCAGACAAACTGCGGCAGCCTGTGCTAAAGCGGGACTAAAATGTCATCTGCTTTTGGGAGGTGACCAACCCGATATTTACGATGGAAACCTGCTATTGTCTTCAATACTGGGAGCAACCATACATTTTACAGGTGAAAACAGGAAGGGTGAAGATCAGGAACACTTAAAAGAAAAACTGGAGCGAGAAGGAAATAAATGTTTTGTGATTCCATATGGCGGTTCAAATTCCATAGGAGCATTGGGATTTGTAAATGCAGTGAAGGAATTAATAGAACAACTTTCCGAAAAGAACATGAAAATAGATTATATATTTTTTGCTTCTAGTTCAGGTGGAATGCAGGCTGGACTAACTGTAGGCAAAGAACTTTATGATTTGGATGCAGAGCTGATTCCGATTAGTATAGATAAAGACGAAACGAATGGATTCTCGCTGGAAGAAGTTGTTTTTAATATTGTTAACGAGCTCACACAGAAGTTACTTATTAGCAGAAAAATAGAACTTTCAGAAATTAAGCTTAATAAGGATTTTGATCATGCAGGATATGGCGTTATAACTGCCAATGAAATTAATGCAATAGATGAGTTGGCAAAAATGGAAGGGATTCTTTTAGATCCTGTTTATACAGGACGGGCATTCTATGGCATGCTGGATTTTATAAAAAACAAAAAACTGCCAATAAATTCTAATATTCTATTTTGGCATACAGGAGGTTTACCGGCTGTTTTTAAATTTGCGAAAGAATTAGGAAATAAAATGTAATAAATATCAACAAGTAAATAATAACCTGTCCCGTTATTGGAGGATGATAATTGTGCTTTAGAAAGTTTTATTGCATAGTTTAATACTTTTTATAAAGAAAAAGCTCAACTTTTGTTGAGCTTTTGTTTTCTGTGGAACCGGAGAGAATCGAACTATTGTTCTGTAGACCCTATAAATGCTGATTTCTATATTTTTTTTAAGCGTTGCGCCACAAATGTGCCACAAAAAACTTCCCAATGCAAAAATGCCATCGATTATGACGGCATTTCCCTTGCAAAATAAAATTTTGATCTTTTGTGGAGCTGAAGGGTCCGACACACATGCCGTTTTTGATATCTTCAACCCTGTTTTATAAGGTTTTTTCAACATGTGCCACGAATGTGCCACGACAGTAAAACCAGTATGTTTTATATGCAAAGGCTCCTGCACGAAGCCATCTGATTTGAAAGAACGATATTATCCAATATTTCAAATATACAAAAAAAGCTCCAGTTTTTTATATTCAGATTTGCCGTTGGAATTTCAACTTATCAATTTAAAATTGAAATAATACCATTAATCATATGAAAAAATAAAATAGACAAATTGCCCTGTTAATAAGTTCTGTTATTTTAATACTTTTCTTAATTGAATATCAACTGCACTTGGGTTAGCTTTTATAAAATACTTCTTCTCCAATTGTCCGAAGACATTGATAGTATCGTGACCTGTTATATAACTACTTTCATAAATAAAGTTGATATTTCTGAAAAGTGTGGTTTCAATTTCAGAGGATTGTTTTACAACAGGTGTTCCAAAGCTATTCTGATAACTATTTTTTATTCTATTAATGAACGGATTGTTGGGTATAGCGGAAAATGGATGTAATACTATCAGGTAGTCTCTAGCACGGCTAATAGCTACATTATAGATATATTCCTTTGATAATAAGCACTTTTGATGACCAGTATAATAATCTTTGTTCGGATTAGAGACAAAAAAAACCAAATCACATTCATCTCCCTGAAAGCCGTGAACTGTATCGGCATAGATTTTTATTTTCTCAGAGATACCGAAAGAGGCGATAAGTTTATTCATCATAACGGCCTGAGCTTTATATGGAGCAATAAGTCCGATTGACCACGATTCATCCCCAGAAAGTGCAGTGTCAAAGAATTTAATTATTTCACTTATCAAAATAGCACTGTATATATGATATGAACTATAGAATAATTGCCTGATCTTAAACACGGAATCTTCGTTATTTAGCGGAACATCAATAAACAGAACATTATTACATATCAATTTCTGAAGTTCAGATGGTAATTCTTTAGATTTACTTCCTGTCTTTTCCCTATGATGTTGCAATAAACCGCCATACGATAATTCGCTGAAAAGCTGACCGATTTTACCTAGACTTCTATATTGAATACTCAAATTCTGAATAGAATCACCATTTCTCAATGTTTGCTCATTTTCCTTAAAACTTCTAATGTTCATCATTGAATAAACGTTTTCATCCTGAATATCCAATTCTTCCAGTTCTTTATCATTTACATCTACTACCGGAGGAATTTGTTTAGGATCACCAGCTATAATGAATTTCACATTAGGACTGAACTTAGATATTGCCATAATCGCAAATACCAAATAAGGTAGGTTTATCATAGAAGCCTCATCAAATATGACATAATCCCAATGCCCCTCTAGTTTGAATAATCTAATTTCATTGTTTAGTTCTTCCGTAAACACGGAGGTATAAGGTAAACGATGAATCGTCATTGCGAGAACACCTGCCCACTTAAGTACCGAATCATTCACAGAAGACTGATAAACTTCTGCATTAAATCCTTCTAATTCGGGGTCGGTAGGTCTTCCGATACGGGTAACGCTTAAATATTCATTGCTGTCATTCAATTTTTTCAACCTGACACCTATTCTATCATCTGGATTATCAGTTGGTATCAGTAATTTTTTAGATAAAACATCAGCCGCTTTATTAGTAGGCGTCAAAAAGAGTATTTTTGTTTTTGGATTTTCTTCCTTTATATCAATTATTCTTTCACAAAGCGAGGTAGTTTTTCCTGTTCCCGGAGGACCATAGATAAAATGTAGCGGAGACAAACTTTCGTTTATTTCGTTCCACCTTTCCAAGTTACTTTCATTCGCGAATGCACTCCTTAACTCTTTTAATAAATCAATTTGAGGAACAAAGGTTATTTCTGCCTGAAAAACAGTATCCAGATTTTCCGTTATTTCATTAGAAATGCCTTTGGGACAAAAGATCAACAGATCCTGGCCTTGCTTTTGAGCTCCTTCTACGATTACTTCTATCCTCTTGTTATTCTTCATCGTGACTGACAATGAAAAATCACTGGTTTCCTCTATGGACTCGCTCACATAGGAACTTGCACCACTCAACAGAAAATATTTGCCTGATATCAGATGATTTACAGTCTGACGTTTTATGGATTGGAATCGGATTGTTTTTTGCTTATTGTTATCAGCACTATTGCTACTAAAAGTAAGTAAGTAATCTAAATAAGATATAAACCAATCATAGGAATATTTTGCATTTTGTCTAATATTTTCGATTAAATCATTACGCTCTTGCTTCAAATTTTGTGCTCTAAAAGCTTCTTGTAATGCCCTTAAGTGTTCGCTATTCACATCGTCTATATTGGCAGCATTATAGGCATTGTAAATACTCGCCAGCATTGTATCTCTTCTCGAAATTAAATCCTCAATCGAGTCCGTTATTGAGTTTCCTGATTCTTCCATTGCAGACTTTAAACCTTCCAGATGAATACTCTTAGGGTAATAAATTGTTATCAGTTCATTTTCTTCTACAATGTGAAAACTACCATCCTCAATTGTTCCAATGTGTTTTCGTTTCTCTTCATCCGAATCAAAGATTTTAAATTTTAATTGATCCTGCTTTATGAGTATAATGTTATAATGTTTGCTCCAATTATGGTAAAAAGGTTCATCATGTTCCTCTTTGTTTATTGGGATGAACTCCCGTTTAAAATCAAATTGACCTGTTTGATCATTAAGCTTCTGAATGGAGAGTAATTCTGACTTAACAATGTAGTAGTTGGAATAAATTTGATTCAAATTATTTTCTTCGCTTTGTTTCAGTTTTGAATGTAGCTTATCTTCTATTTGCCAAACCTCGGTTGCGGAGGGGTTTACAAGTTTGAATGAAATACTGTCATTATGCACCAGTAAAGGACATTCGACATCGCTTTCGATTAAATAAGTTATGATACGTTCAAGTATTGAAATCCTAGAATTATCTTTCCCATTATCATATATTACCGGTTGATTATTCAAAGAGGTAAATGCGCCACATAATCCTTTAAGCGTATTGAGTAAGATAGTATCGTTAAATTTAAACGGGTCAATATCCTCTGGCAATGTTTCTTTCTCCTTCAAAAGAAAGTTTCGTAACGGCTCTAAAAATTTGTCATTTATAAGAACGCCTATACCTTTTAGAAATTCTTGCTTCGGTTTTTCATTATTGCACCATTCTAAAAAATCAGTAGGTAGTATCTCACTTTCAATGTGTTTTCCATTCAGTACATAGTGCAATGGATTTATACCTAAAATATCTTCCCAATCAGCATCTTTTTTGTAATCTCTTGTTGAATAAGGCACTCCTTTCCAGCCGTTGTACAGATAGTCCAACTTATCTAAAAATTCACCTTTTGAATTCAAGATGTAAGGATCTATTCCTTTAACAAACAGGAATTTGGAAGCTATAATATCATCTTCATTTTCACTAAAATTGAATACATCGAAATCTCCTAAAGAAAATACTGATTGTAAATCATTGTATTGTTCATTTAATAGATAACTTTCATTTATATACGCTTCATTTTCACTAGAAAAAATAATCTTTTTACCTTTTAAAAAATACCACTTGTTATCATGACATTTTACTGCAAACTTTTTTAATTCGGAAGAAGTATATTTATTAGAAAGTACTACAAAGGCAAGCTGATGAGAATTGGTAATTGGTAATGCATCTTTCAGCAAGTTTAATGATCTAAGAGCATTTTCAAATCGATTCATCAGATCGTCTGTAATGCTAACGCTTGAAATCTTAAATAATTTGTCTGCTTTAGCAGGACTTATCAAATTTCTACCTAAAACTTCATCGTGAAAATGCTGAATAAGGTTTATAGTCTGTGAATTTTCCAAATCCAAAATTTGAGATTGAGAAAGATAAATAGACTTATCGTCTCTTTTTACTTCTATAGAATCCTGAGCGCTTTCAATATCACTAATATTAACCTCCTCATCACCATTGTATATTATTATCTTGCGCTGAATGGTTTCTAAGTCATCCGTTTCTATTGTTTCTTCAATAACCGAATTGATTAGCTTTAAATATAATTCGTTCTGATGTTCTTCCTGCCAGGAAGCATCTAATCTCAAATAAGTCAAAGAATTTAATAAATGCTTTTTGTCTTCTTGTCGTTCATTCAGTACCAATCCAATTAAATCCAGTTTTTGTTCTATTGTTTCTTCTGGAAATAGTTCGATTAATTGTTCTATCAAAGCAGTACCAGACATTTTAATTGTTCCGGCTTTAACTTGAATAGAAGGAGGAATTAGAATAAACTGTTCCGGATGATACTTTCCTATATAATCAACAATACGTTTATCTGAAGAAAAATACTGTTTTAAATCTGATCCGTTGTTAATCAGGTAGCTGACTCCATTATAGGATATTGTATTGTGCTCGAAGAAATCGATATCGCAAACAGTGCAAAAAAGCAATAAATCGTTAATATCGTCAATTGATATATCTTCAACGTTTATGAATAAGTTAGCTGTAATACTAGAATAAGAAAGTGGTATTTCATCCAAATGCTTAATAAGAATAATATCCGGTATATGAAGTCCATAAAGCTTGAACGCTATATCTTGAATCTTAGAAAAATGCTCTTCGGACAAAGTTGCAAGAGTACTTTTATAGAAAATATTTTCGGATCTTACTACTTCGCCTTTAAACAGGATCAGGCCCTGATTTGATAACGAATGCTGCTGTTTTTCAGACCAATTGCTTTCATTAAAAATAGATACAATATCGCTAATGATAGTGTTTACTTCCTTGGGTTTTGCAGCTATCCGGTTTAGTATATCTTCCCAATAGGGGTATACAATTTGTTCATATAGCATCTTCGTGTCATCCAATAAGTAGGCCTTTATCTGGTCATTGTGTTCCCTAACAGAAATACTGAAAATATTTATCCAGGTATTGTTTGATTGTCGTGCTAATAAGGACTTGAAAGCAGTTGGTTTACCCAGATTATTCTCAAATAATTTCAGTTCTCTGATCCGATCATTTACATTGTCAGCATTAAAAGTTCTAAAGGCGTTGAATATTTTTAATTTTTCGTCTTTACTCAGCTTAGACAATTTTTCATCTTCTACCGACTGGCTGAATAATTTAGTAAGTTCGGTATATCCACTATGTTTGGAAGATTGCAATAAGAATGTCCGGTATTTTTCAACGAATTCAAATTCTTTCAAATCCAGTTCGGTTGTAATCAAACCTGCTTTTTGTAAAATATACTTTATTTCACCCAACGTATTGTGCAAAAGAAAATAACCATTGGTTTCTTTTTCTAAAAATTCAGAAAGCGAAAGTAAATCACCATTTGAAAATTTAAATAGTTTTAATTGTACTAACTGTGACTTTATGCGATCAATTAAAGGTTTGTCTGGCGTAACTGACGACAACTCCTTTAATACTAATTTTATTCTACTCTCATCTCCATTCAGCCAATTGTTTATTTGTTCTTCAATGCCTACATTTTCAAGTAAGTCAAAAATGGTATAGTCTTTAATTTCAAGTTTTTCAATTCCTTTTAGGATGATGTTTAAGGCTGCCCCATTCCAATAGAACCAATTTACATCCTGTAAGCCCCATACATCCGGATCAATATCTATTTCTGTTCTTTTAATAAATACAGTACGATCATCAGCAACAGTTTTGTAACTATTTATCTCAACATTATTCCGTACAGGAATATATTCCTTCAATCGATCGTTTACCGGATTTATGTACGGTGTTTCAATCCACAGTCTGTCTTGGTTGGTGCTTTTTCCGGAGGTTAATAGTGATGCATAAAAATGAAGAAACAACGATTTATCATCCGGATTCTCGGATTGAGAAAGCACTTTTAGTTGTTCTTGTATTTTGTCAACAAGAACTTTCAGCAAACGTTCATTAATCCCATCTTCCTTACTGTTGCCCTTATGTAAAAAGGTTCTTGAACTACCCTTATAAAAAGCATTGGAGTGGAGTATATAATTGAAATTATGGACTTCTTCAGATAAGGGAAAATATAAATACAGATTTGGAGCTCCTTTAAAATACTCACCAATTTCATTATGCTTTCTAAATCCGAATAGTACTTCAATATCAGCCTCATCTGTGATTTTTCGCTGCTGTTCATTATTCAAATCCTTATAACTATCTACTCCAAACCTGATATAAGCGTAAGTATCTTTATCCGTTTCTTTTGAGATATTCAGTCTAATGTACTCTAATTCAGGATAGGTAATTGGTTCATCATCATTCAACTGGACTGTATGTAACAACTTTTCCCTTTGATCTTCATCACTGGCAGTTTCCTTTAAAATAGCTATGGCAAATTTTACACCTTCTTTCAGATTCACTTCCGCCAGTTCTTCTTCTTTACCTTTACCCAATTTGATAAAAAATAAAGCCCCTTCGTTATAAGTATCCTTATTTAAAATCTTCTGATGTTTTTTTACCCAACGTGAGAGTACCTTATATTCTTCACTGCTGAATGGATTAACTTCGGCTGACTGACCGTTTGCCATTTTTGGAAGTTCTTCTACAAGACTATTTTCTGGTAAGCAAGGAAAACAGGTAATAAGGATTTTAAACAGCCATGGATACTCGTCTGCCATTTCAAAATTACGATTGGCTTTAGGATTATAGCTGAATGTTTCCGGTTCAATCGCATCTCCACCGGCCAGTTGTTCAATTTCATAATTTTTCCAGCTGAAAAGTATAGGACCTGAATGCTCATTGATTAATTCCTGCAAGCCATTGTCTTTACCTACTAATCGGTGTGCGAGCTTAAAACCAATACCAAATTTACCTATGGTTTGACTATCGTTGCTTTTGGTAGATGACCCTACATTAAGAATAGAACGTACACTGTCCAGATTAAACATTTTACCATTATTGGCAACGAGCAAATAGTGGTTTCCGTCTAGCTCATCCTGTCCCCAAACCATTGCATAATGCGTACTGCCTGCATCTACGGCATTTTGTAAAAACTCATATACAGCCTGTCCGTCTTTTGCCATATCGAGGAAACTCTGCAGAAAATTTTCAATTCCTGCTTCAGCTTTTCCATATCCTTCTTTGTCACCATGGTATATTTCAAACCACCCAAATTCAACTTCATTAGAATCGGGTTCATTTAAAAAATTACCGATAAAGTTTTCGTTACGATCTGGTAATCTTAAACGACGAATCTCGTTTTTATAAAAACTGCGGTATTCCTGAATATTCTTTATTTTCATAGAGCTTAGATCATTCTGTAATCTGATTAATTTATTTATATGTTCACAAGTTTCTTTCAAATGCTTGTAAAGTAAATGTATAATAAAATTACATGTAGATACAGAATAAAATTTAAAGAATGAATGCACATTATATTGGATAAAACAATGAACAGTTGTTTGGCCTTATTAATAGATTTTACGAACCAAAGCATTTTACAAGGGATACAAATTATTTAATTTGAAATAAGACGTTGGTTTCTATGAATGGTAGTTTCAAATCTTTAATTAAATCGTGTTACGAAATAACAGGTGAAAAATAATCCTTTCAGCATGTAACAATTTATTACTTTTACTACAAACGCTATTAAGAATGGATGCCTTTAAAACTCACGAAAATGTAATATCTGATTACAAATCATATTTACAATCTTTCATTAATATTAATGATGGAAGAATATTGAATTTTGTCAATAATTCTACTTTAGTTGAAAATATTCTCCCTGAACCGCTTATACAATTTAACCCCTCTTTTGAAAGAGGTCAGTCTTTCGATGAACTAATTCAGGAAAATACAATACATCCAAATTTGTCAAAAGCGCTGGGTTCTTATAGGTTATACAGGCATCAGTCCGAAGCAATCCAAATAGGTGTTCAAGATCAGGGGTTCGTAGTAACTTCCGGTACCGGTTCAGGTAAATCTCTAACATTCCTCGCTACTATTTTCAATGATCTTTTCAAAAGGGGTAATGGAAAAGAAAAAGGCGTAAAAGCTATATTGGTTTATCCAATGAATGCATTAATAAATTCGCAAGAAGAGGAAATCAAGAAATATAAGATCAATTATTTAGAAAAATATGCAAGCCTTTCGGATATTGATAGATCTAATAAAACTCTGGACGAAATTATTGATCATCTGGAAGACCGTACTACCGAAAGATTTCCCATAACATTTGCAAAATATACGGGACAGGAATCGAGTGTTGATAGAGATCGGGTAAAAAATAATGAACCCGATATTCTTTTGACCAATTATATGATGTTGGAATTAATAATGACTAGGCAGTCTGAAAACTGGTTAAGGGATTCAATGACTAAACATCTTAAATATCTAGTCTATGATGAGCTTCATACATATAGAGGCAGACAAGGTGCTGATGTTAGCCTTCTAAATAGGAGAATTCAGGCTCTTGTAATGAATAATTTAATTTTCATTGGCACATCTGCCACAATGGCTTCCCACGGGTCTCCTGAAGAAAAAAAGAAAAAAGTAGCAGAAGTTGCCACACAAATATTTGGTAAAGAAATTTCATATGAGTGCGTTATTAATGAATACCTTGAGCCATGTACACTTGCTAAAAAAGTAAATCCTTCTCAGCTAGCCGATGCTGTGAGAAAAGGAATCAGTGTGGAAAATTCAGAAGAAGAATTCATAAATAATGATTTAGCTAATTGGTTGGAAATGAATATTGCACTTCAGTACAACCAAGATATAATAGAAAGAGGGAAACCACTACGTATTGATCAAATCACTAATCAAATTGCTGAAACAGTTACTTCGTTGTCACGAGATGAGATTCGAAACATAGTTATTGACCTATTAAAATGGGCGGAGCGGATCAATGAAGATAATAGACAAAAGGGAACTCGTAAATCATTTCTTCCTTTCCGTTTTCATCAATTTATTTCTCAGACAGGATCTATATCGGTAACACTAGAACCAAGAAATATACGCTATATAACTTCATCCGATGAGCCGTACGTTAAGATTGGAAATAAAGAGAGAAAGCTATATCCATTATTATTTTCCAGATATTCTGGTTACGAGTTTTTAACTGTTGAGTTAGACATTGATAAAGCAGAAATTTTACCTATCATTTCTATTAAAGACTTTAAAAATAAAAAGAAAGACGATGTTGATCAAAAGAGTCCGGATATAAGAGATTTCAGATATGGGTACATTATATTGGATGAAGGTGAAGAATTTTGGAAAGAAGACTTTAAAGATTTAGTTCCTCGTGAATGGTGGAATAAGGCAGAAACAGCTTTACTGCCATACTATCAAATGTTAATGCCTCATACGTTATATTTTAATAGTGAAGGACAGTTTTCTTTTGAAGCTAAATTTCCGATTAAAGGATATTTTATTCCTAGTCCATTAATATTAGATCCTACATGCTCAATCGTTTATGAAGATAGTCGTTTAAAAGACTCTACAAAACTAGCCAGACTAGGTTCTGAGGGACGTAGCACAGCTACTTCAATTCTTTCCATGTCCGTAATAAGAAGTTTATCAGATGAAAAATTAGCGGATCAGAAATTATTAAGTTTTACAGACAACAGACAAGATGCATCATTACAGGCTGGCCATTTTAATGATTTTTATAATACGATTCGTTTTAGAGCCGGTCTCCTTAAATCAATAAAGCATAAAGGCGGGTCAATAGAAGTACATGAATTGGCAGAAGAGTTATTAAAGGCATTGAATTTAAGAGAAGTAGATTATGCTAGAAACCCTTCAGAAGATGAAGATTTTGGTAATGACAGAAATAAAGATGCTATTAAATACCTTTTGTTATACCGCGCATTTCAAGACCTTAAAAGAGGATGGCGTTATATTTTACCCAATCTAGAACAAGTGGGATTGATTAAAATTGAATATAAAAAACTTGAAAAATTAGCTAATGTTCAGGCGAAATTTAAAGGCATAGAATTTCTTGAAGAATTAACAGCTGCAAAAAGGTATGAGATTTTAAAAAATATACTTGACTATTTTAGAACAAACTTTGCTCTAGATCATCGTTTTTTTGATAATGTCGCTAATATTGAAACATTGATAAAGGATTTATTAGATGTAGATAAGCCGTGGTCACTGGGTATAGAAGAAAAATTAGATAAGCCTCGAGTAATGGTTGTAGGTTCTATCAAACCTAAAGTAAAAGGAATTTTCGATGCATCTATTGGTGTTCGTTCAAGTTTAGGTAAATATTTGAATCGTGAACGAATCGAATCCGGTCTAGCAAAATTAAAGAAAGACGAATATGAGTTGTGGATCAATGACATTCTGAAAGTATTATGCGAAACAAATTTTATAAGAAAGACAAATGATAAACGTTTGCCAAATCAAAATCTTTATAAATTGATTGTCGATAATATTACTTGGATACACAACGAGGATGGTATCGTAGAAATTGATAAAACAAGGCTTAATTATCAAAACGAATTACTAGAAATTCAACCAAATCCATATTTTAAAAAATTGTATCAATTTGACTTTAGTCAATTCAAAAAAGAGTTGATTGCTAAAGAACACACTGGTCAAATTGGTGCACAGGAAAGAATTAATCGTGAGGATGCTTTTAGAAAAGGAGAAATATCCACTTTATACTGTTCTCCTACTATGGAATTAGGAATTGACATTGCCAATTTAAACATTGTACATATGCGAAATGTACCTCCAAACGCTGCAAACTATGCTCAAAGAAGTGGACGTGCGGGAAGAGGAGGGCAGACTGCATTGGTTTTTACGTACTGTTCCACGATGTCTCCTCACGATGTCAATTATTTTAATAATTCCTCAGAAATGGTCGCTGGCATTGTACAACCGCCTAGGATTGATTTGATTAATGAGGAATTAATCGTCTCACATCTCAATGCTTTTCTTCTGATGAAGCTTGAGATTAAAGAACTAAAAACTTCAGCAGCGGACGTATTAGATTTATCTGATGAAAGAAATGTATTCTTAAAGCATGATATATTGGAAAGAATAGAACATCTTGTTTCTATTATGAAAAAAGAATTATTGCTGGAATTTGAAAAGATAGCATATTCTTTACTGCCGGAGCTTGATAAAACCGTTTGGTTTACACAATTATGGATTTTGGACAAAATTGAGAAATTCCCAGCCCATTTTGACTTTTCATTCAAACGCTGGATCAAAATGTTTCAAAATGCTTGTATGCTCAGAAATAAAGCGCAAGCAATTTTGGACAATCATACTTATAAATCAGATAGCACAGAGCGAAAAGAAGCAGCCAAACAAGAAAGATTTGCCAGAAAACAAATAGCTTTACTAAAAAATGAAGAGCAGCAGAGTTCAAGCAATTCTGAGTTTTATGTATTTCGTTATTTGGCTGCAGAAGGTTTTTTACCTGGTTACAATTTCACCCGTCTTCCAGTTAGGGCTGTACTAGGCAAAAGTTATCAAGATGATGTAGAAGTTATTTCAAGACCTCGCGCTTTGGCTTTATCCGAATTTGGCCCATTAAACACGGTTTATCATTCTGGTAATAAATTTAGGCTTAATCGAATGATGGTTTCAGATATAGAGCATAACTTACAAAAAATAAAGGTTTCCAGTAAGACTGGTTACGCTTTTATGAATGAAGAAATTGATTTGGCTAATATTGATCCTATTAATAAAAAGTCACTTGTAGGAGATGCTCTGGAGTTATATACAAAAGTCATAGAGTTATCAGAATGCGAAGGTATTCCTTTACAGAAAATCTCTTGTATTGAAGAAGAAAGAAGTCGTTCCGGTTATGAAGTTGCATCGTATTTTAATTTCCCTCATGGAATCGAAAATACAGAATCAGTTGTTTTAAAAAAAGGTGGTGAAAAGCTATTACAATTATATTTTAGTAAAACAGCAAGCCTTATTAAGCTTAATAAAAAAGCAAGAAGATCACAACAAACTGGTTTCAAAATTGATCAAAGAAATGGTGTTTGGATACAAGAGAGAAATCTAAACAACAATCAAGAGCTAATTGATAATACCAAAGAAATAATGCTTTTTACCAAAGATACTGCTGATGTTCTATATATTCAGCCCCTCGGTAATATTGGAACAATACCTGATCAGGTTGTGTCTCTTAGCTATGCTTTAAAAAGAGGGATAGAAAAATTATTTCTTGTAGAAGAAAGTGAAATGGCTGTTAGTGTAATGGGAGATAAAGAAAAACCTAATATTCTTATCCACGAAGCATCAGAAGGCTCTCTTGGTATTCTTTCACAATTAATTTCTGATCCTGTTAAAATGAAGGAATGGTTTAAAATGAGTTATGAGATTCTTCATTTTGACTCAGAAACCAGAGAAGAAACGGAACAAGGTAAAGAATTGCCTCACGCTACTTATCAAGACTTGCTAAGTTATTATAACCAGATTTATCACAAACAACTAAATCGATACATAATTAAAGAAGTTTTAGAATATTTGATGGACTGTGATATTGAAATTATTCAAGGGAATGAAAATGATCGGGAAGAACAATATCGTTATTTGCTAAATGCGTATGATAAAAACAGTGGTACAGAATTGAAGCTGATAAAACACCTGTATGAAAATGGATATGCACTTCCTGATAAAGCTCAATTTAATATGGAGAGCTATTATATTAATGCTGACTTTATTTATAAAACCAGCTCTGGATTTACATTAATATTCTGTGATGGCTTTGTACACGACTTGAAAGAAGTTAAAAAACGTGATCAAATGATTGATCAGATATTAAAAGAAGGAGCTTATGATGTAATACGTTGGCATTATATGGAGTCTTTGGATGAATTAACGACAAGAAGAAAAGACATTTTTAGAAAAATAAGATAACCTGCCAGCGAAAATCAATAATGAAATAGGGATAAATAATGAACAATAAATATACTCCAGGAAACTTAGTCCGATATAGAAATCGAGATTGGATGGTACTCCCATCTAATGAAGATCAGGTTATTTTGGTAAAACCACTTGGTGGTTCCGATGAGGAAACTACTGGTATTTTTATGCCTTTAGCCAAAGATATCGAAGCTGTAGAAAAAGCTACATTTAAAGAACCGACACCAAATCAGATCGGAAACTTTGAAACTGCGAAACTTCTGTATAATGCTTCCCGCCTTTCTTTAAGAAATGCCGCAGGTCCATTTAGAAGTATGGGTAAGCTATCCTTCAGACCCAGATCGTATCAGGTTGTTCCATTAGTAATGGCACTAAAGCAGGATATTACGAGACTGTTGATCGCTGACGATGTTGGTATTGGAAAAACCATAGAAGCTTTACTCATTATCAAAGAGCTGATTGAAAGAGGCGAGATCAAAAGATTTGCAGTGATTTGTCCACCTCATTTGTGCGAACAATGGCAGCAGGAATTAAAAGACAAATTAGATATTGATGCGGAGATTATCCGTTCCAGTACAGCATCCCGTTTGGATCGTTTGGTACCTGATGATCGCTCTGTTTTTTATCATATCCCATATCAAGTAATTTCGGTTGATTATATAAAAACAGATAAACGTAGAGGTATTTTTCTGAATGATTGCCCTGAACTAGTTGTGGTGGATGAAGCACATACCTGTACTTTACCTAAAGGAGCATCTTCAAAAAATCAACAACAACGATATAACCTCATTCACGATATTACTTTAAATAAAAATCGACATTTGATATTGCTTACCGCAACACCGCATAGTGGTAAAGATGAAGAGTTTCTTTCTCTTTTAGGCTTATTAAATCCAGCTTTCGAACGATTGGATTTTGAGAAATTGGAACAGGCTGACAGACGAAAAATTGCACAGTATTTTATCCAACGTAAGCGTGAAAATATCCGTAGATGGTTAAATGAAGACACGTTGTTTCCAGAAAGAGATTCTAAGGAAGTAGGTTTTATATTGTCAGAAGAAACTAAAGCCTTTTACAATGAATTAGTGGCATTTGCACGAGGAATTTCTGATGTTGAGACAGATAATGAAAACACAAGACTTTTGCGTTCCTGGGCAGCAATTGCCTTAATTAAAGGTGCTATGTCAAGTCCTGCTATGGCTAAAGAAATGTTGGAAAAACGTCAGGCAAAATTGACTGTGGAAGAAGAAATGACCGAAATTGCTACAGATGCTGTGGAAGATACATTGTTTGAAGAAAATGATTTTGGAGTAGATTTTTCAAGATCTGATCTGTTGAATGCTGTTGATTATAAAACAGCAGAATTGGAGGGACTTACCAAATTATTAAAACGAGCAGAGTTTCTAAATGAACATGAAGAAACGGATCTTAAGATAAAACATACCATTGATCTGATTCGAAAATGGATAAAAGAAGGCTTTCAGCCGATCATTTTCTGTCACTACATCGCTACAGCAAAATATGTGGAAGAAAAGTTAAAAGAAGCGCTTCCTAAAAACATATTGGTACAAGCTATTACTTCTGAACTAGCGGACGAGCAGCGTAAAGAAGAAATTGAAAGAATGGGAGAACAGGAAAAAAGAGTTCTTGTAGCTACAGATTGTTTAAGTGAAGGAATCAATTTACAGGATCACTTTAATGCAGTGTTGCATTATGATCTTCCTTGGAATCCAAACAGAATAGAACAACGAGAAGGTAGAGTTGATCGTTTCGGGCAAGCTTCAAAGGATATTAAAACATATATGCTTTATGGAGAAAATAACCCTATGGATAAGTTTATTCTGGAGGTACTGATTCGTAAGGTACGTGAAATTCAAAAAAGTATCGGAGTTACGATTCCTATAGGTGAAAATAATAAATCGTTGATGGCAGAACTTACGCAAAAGATTTTGAAAACTGCATCAGAAACCGAACAACTGACACTTTTTGCCGAAGACAAAATAAGAATTGATAACGAGTTGGAAATGGCTCGTAAAAAAGGAGAAAACTTGCGCTCTATTTTTGCTCAGGAATCCGTTGATGCGGAAACAATTAAAAAAGATCTGCAAGAAGTAGATGAAGCTATTGGTGATCCAAAAGTTGTGGAAAGTTTTACTGTATTTGCTTTACAATCATTAGGAGCCTCAGTCATACCTGATTTTGAAGGGTATAAAATTCAGACAACGAATCTTCCTAAACATTTACAAGTTGCGTTGCTTTCAAAAACAGAACAACTAAAAGGAAAAACAGAAACTAAAATTGCTTTCATTTCACCTACCCCTAAAGGCTATCAATATATTGGAAGAAATCATCGCTTTGTGGAGCAACTTTGTCACTACATAGTAAGTAATGCGTTTGAGGAAAAAGGTAATTCTTATGGTTTGGCAAGAACTAGTGTGATACAAACAAAAAGTGTTCAAAATAAGACGACTTTGGTAATGTTCAGGGTTAGAAATGTAGTAAAAGAAGTACGTTCCCGAAATGAATCCGTGGCAGAAGAAATGTATCTGTGGGGATATACGGAAAATACAATTGGTTTACAACCTATTGATTTTGGACAAGCACAGAACCTCTTAAATGAAGCTATTCCTTTGAGCAATATGTCCTTTGAGCAACAGCAACAACTTTTGAGAATAGAACTAAAATCTTTTGAAAATAAAAAAGATGCTTTTATAGAAATTGCCACAGAGCGTGCCGATAAATTGGTTGAGGCTCACGGACGATTTAAAACGTTAATTGGGGGGCGTAGTTATGAAAAGTCAACTCCAGTGCTTCCACCAGATGTAATGGGGGTTTATATCTTATTGCCAAAACCTAAAGACCTTTTCTAAGCTATGAAATTAACAACAATTAATATACAGGGAAACATTTTTACCAGTGAAATTCTTGAAAAAATTCGTCAGGATGATATTAGTTTTCAAAAACCGCAAGACTTTGGCTTAAAGCCCAGTGAACAAGTTCGCGATGAGATAAGTAATGCCTGGAGTCTGCTCAATACACATTGGCAAATCTTTAAACAGAAGCGAAACTCTTTTTCTGAAATTGATAAAGGAATTTCTGAAACCCGTAAATATTGGATTGTCCCGCTTCTCAATCTTTTGGGCTATCAGGTTGCTATTTCCAATGCTGAAATTGTTAACGGAAAATCTTACGCAATCTCTCATAGGGCTTCCAATAAAGATGGTTTTCCCATACACATTGTGGGAAGTGAGCAATCAATGGATAAAAAGGCAGAGAGCGGACCCAGACTGTCCCCTCATTCGTTGATGCAGGAATATATTAATTCTACAGAATACATTTATGGCTTTGTAACCAATGGCAATCATTTTCGTGTATTGCGTGATGCTACACGACTTTCAAGACTAAGCTATCTGGAGTTCAATCTGGAGCAAATGATGGAAGAAGGACACTATGCTGAATTTGCTATTTTCTACCGTTTGTTACACGCTTCACGTATCAATGATAAAAAGGAAGATGGAAAAGATGCTGTTCTTGAATATTACCATAACGAGGCTCTAGCTTCGGGATCACGTATTCGTGAGCGATTAAGTTTGGCTGTTGAGCATTCAATCCTAACGTTAGCAAATGGGTTACTTTCTCAACAGGAAAATACGGAATTAAGAACTGCTTTTGAAGAAGGAACACTCTCCGCAAAAGATTACTACCTACATATCCTAAGATCTGTATATCGCATATTGTTTCTATTAGTCATCGAAGAGCGTAATCTGATATACAGAGATAATTTGACCGACGAGGAAAAGAAACTCAAAGATATCTACTATCAGTATTATAGCATTCAACGTCTTACTTTCCTGGTAAATAAAGCCGTTTATATCGATCCGAAGAAAACAGATCTTTGGCAATCGTTAATGACAACATTCAGACTATTTGAAGATAGACATTATGGTAAAGAATTAGGAATTGATGCATTAAGCTCCGGTATTTTTAATAGAAATGCTATTGAAAGCATCGAATCCACGGCATTGAATAATAAAGATGTATTGAATGTATTTAAGTCTTTAGTCACATTTGAAAATGAAAATAAACAAACCATTCGGGTCAATTATGCCGATTTAGATGTAGAAGAATTTGGTTCGGTGTATGAAGGATTATTAGAATTTGAGCCTGTAGTAGAAAATGCCGAATTTAGATTTAAACAGGGAGATGACCGGTCTTCATCAGGTTCACACTATACGCCAGAAGAGTTGGTAAAGCCATTGATTATCCATTCTTTGGATCATGTGATTACTGACAAATTAAAAGAAACCGATCCCGAAAAAGCATTGTTGAGTATTACAGTATGTGATGTGGCTTGTGGAAGTGGGCATATTTTACTTTCCGCTGCCCGAAGAATTGGATTTGAACTAGCAAGAATAAGAAGTAATGAAGATCAGCCTACACCATCTGTTTTACGTATAGCAATTCGTGATGTAATTAAAAACTGCATTTACGGAGTCGATTTAAATCCCTTAGCTGTAGAACTATGTAAAGTAGCTTTGTGGTTGGAAGCGCATGATCCAGGTGAACCTTTAAATTTTTTAGATCACCATATTAAAAACGGTAATGCCATTGTAGGATTAGCAAATTATGAAGAACTACAAAATGGTATTGCCAGTGAAGCTTTTAAGTTGTTGTCTGGCGATGAAAAAGCAATAGCTTCTGCCTTTAAGAAACGTAATGATGGGGAGCGTAAATTGCAAATGAGTGAACTTTTTGATCTGAATGCAGTAGATGGAGATCTTGTAGATGTACAAAAATCAATAGATCAGTTTAATCAAATGCCAGAGAAAACTTCTGAGCAAATTGAAAAGAAAGCTAAAGTTTATTACGATTTAACCAACGGCAAAAAATGGTTCAGACTCAAACAACTGGCAGACTTACAAGTAGCACAGTTCTTCATTCCCAAAACGACAGAAAACAAAGAAAAGCTAACTACACATAGCAAATACAAGACTTATCTGAATTCTGGCACTCAGATCTTAGACCGTGGTGCAAGTATGGCAATTGCAGAAAACAAAAAATTCTTTCACTGGTTTTTAGAGTTTCCTGAAGTTTTCCAGCAAGGCGGTTTTGATTGTATTTTAGGTAATCCACCATTTTTAGGAGGGCAAAAGTTAAGTGGAAATTACGGAACTAATTTCCTTGAATATCTTAAATATACATACAGACCTATTGGAGCAGTAGATTTAGTTACTTATTTCTTCAGAAGAATTTTTGATGTAATTAAAATAAAAGGATTTCAATCTTTAATCTCCACAAATACTATTGCTCAAGGCTCTGCCCGTGAAGGAGGCTTAGATGTTATATGTTCAAATGAGGGAGTTATTAATCATGCCATTCGTTCGATGAAGTGGCCGGGACAAGCTGCCGTTGAGGTTTCTTTAATTACTATCCATAAAGGCGAATGGAAAAATAAGTTTATCTTAGACAATAAATCGGTAGATAGAATTACTCCTTATTTGGATGATTCCGAAGTGATGGGAAAACCTATGCCTTTATTATCGAATAAAGGGAAGAGTTTTCAGGGAAGTATTGTACTGGGGAAGGGGTTTATATTAACACAGCAAGAAGCTTTAGCTTTGATTTATAAGGATCCTCGAAACGAAGAAGTATTGTTTCCTTACCTGAATGGAGATGATCTTAATAACAGTCCTACTCAAGAGCCATCTCGTTGGGTCATTAACTTTTTCGATTGGTCGGAAGAGAAGGCTCGAAGCTACCCAGACTGCTTTGATATAGTTGAGCGTTTAGTCAGACCAGAACGTCTTATTCAGAAAGATAAAGGAGGTAAAGAAAAATGGTGGCAGTTTTTAAGACCTAGAAAAGAACTCTATGCTACCATATCTGAGTTAGACCAGGTAATGGTTATTGCCCAAGTAAGCAAAACTTTGGCATTTACATTTGTGCCTACAAATCAAGTTATCTCTATGATGTGTATTGTACTTACATTTGATGATTATTTACATTTTGGTTTATTGCAAAATTCCATACATCAATCTTGGGTACAGAAGTATGCATCAGCTTTAAAATCAGATACTCGTTATACTCCGTCGGATGTATTCGAAACTTTTCCACTACCAAAAATCACAGGTTTTGAAAAAAGCAATCTAGAAGTATTAGCTAAATCATATTTTTCAAAACGGAAAGAGGTAATGGAGCGTCTTAAAATTGGTTTAACAAAAACATACAACCTTTTTCATGATAGGGATCTGCATGATGGGACTAATATTTGGCTAAAAAAGCATCTTCAAAAATGTAATGAGATAGATTATTCCGAAATAAATGATATTATTAATGAAATGAGAAGTTTACAGGCTCATTTGGACAATTTAGTATTATCTTCTTATGGATGGAATGACCTAAATTTAAAACACAGTTTTTACGATTTAGAACATTTGCCAGGAAATGACAGGACACGTTTCACTATTCATCCCGATGCTCGTAGGGAGGTATTAAAACGCTTACTTCTCCTCAATCATCAGCTTTACAAAGAGGAAAAGTCTAAAAGTTCTAATATTATGCCCAAGTCTAAAAAGAAAATCAATCAAAAAAAAGAAAATAATTTCCCGAAGTTATTTTAATCTTCGGGAAACAAAGTAATATTTGAGGTTTTGGGAACCGATTTCGATCTCTTTTTACCAACATTTTTATCAGAGGTATCGAATTTTGATTCTTCGTTATATTGCTGAAGGTTTAGCAATAATAATCGCTTTAGAATTTCCTTTCTAGCGGCTGGATCTATTGAAAATCTCACGCGATCATTTTCAGGAAGATATTCTAATTCATAAAAACCATGATTGAGTTGGATATCTTTCCATTCGTATATATCTATTACAGCCTGATCCATCTGGACATATAATTTCCTTAGCTCGATAATACCTTCTATTACAAACTTATAACTATCTGTTGATGAAGTCTTTTGTAGATGTTTTTTAAGATGTAAAACATGATTATCTTTTGGATCTATATCTTTTTGAATACCTTTGGTGTGGAATAGATTACTGATTTTGGTTAAGCCTAAGCCACTTATGAGTAGTAAATTCTTCCTATATTCATAATATTGCTTGCCAATGTTTTCTATCAAGATATTATTTTTAGGAAAAGGGTAATTTTCAAAGCAATCTGTGGTTGAATAATTTAATGTCCCCGATCCCAAAGTTGATGAATATTTCCAACACCATATGCTATGTATTGAACTGGAAAGAATTGCAAAATTGCGAAAATCATTTAAAACAATAACTCCTAACTTATGCATAAAAACAGTATTTGTATACGAAAACTCAAATAAAGAATATTTACTAACCAATGGAATAACCATTACCTGGTCTAACTCAGATATGGTATTATATAGAGCAGGTCTTTTCTCACCGTATATCCACCACTTTTGAGGTAATGGTTTTCTTAAAGCATACGTACCAATAATCTCATTACCTTCGTCGTCTTTTTTCCATCGCTGTCTTTCGGGTTTAACCAGCTTTTCAACAATCTCGTAACAGTCAGGATAAGTTTTCGCTTTTTCTTCATCCCAGTCAAAGAAATTAATAACCCATCTCGAAGGTTTTTGTTCAGGGTCATTGTTTAGGTCATCACCGTTTAAATATGGGAAAATTACATCCTTATTTCGTGGGTCTTTTTTTATTAGTTTTTCAGCTTGTTCACTAGATAAAACAAAGCCTTTTCCAAGAACAATACTCCCTTGAAAACTCTTTCCTTTATTTGATAATAAAGGCATAGGTTTTCCCATCTCTCCAAATTCCGAATATAGTTGCTGGTTTTTACTGCTTTAAATCTGTCAGTTTGCAGATTATGAATAAATTCACTTCACAAATACTTCAGTAACTATGAGCATACAAATAAGCTATCGCTTTGTAATAAAAAAAGAAAAGAACAAACAGGGGCTATATCCAATTTATTTAAGAGCATTTCTAAAAGGAAAAAAAATAGAAACTGCTACGCCAGTAACGATTCCTTTGCGTGACTGGTCATTGAGGAATCAACGGGTGAAATTTCAAAATAAACACCATGAAAGATACAACATGGTACTAGATGCAATAGATAAAAAATCTATCAAACTGTTGGTGGATAATTTTTTAAACGAAGAATATCCTCTTTCATTAGCACAGTTCAAAGACCGTTTACTTGCCTTAAATCATTATTCAGTAGAACAAAGTTTTACAGATTATATTCTTGGTTATTTAGAAGAAAATAAAATAAAATTCAAGACGGAAACTTGGTTCGGATATAAATCTCAGATTTCCAAGATGCTTAAATTCAAGAAAGACATCTCCTTTTCAGATATCAACGAAAAATTTATAAATGATTACAGACAATATATGCTAAATACTTTAAACAATAATGAAAATACAGCAAGTAAAAGCCTGAGAGTCCTTCGAACTTTTGTCAATATTTCTATACGATTTGGCTATATAAAGACAAATCCATTTAAATATACTTCGATAAAAAAAGTCGATGGTCAAAGAGATTTTCTCTCAATTGAAGAGTTAAATAAACTTGCTGATTATTATTCAAAAGATAATTTCACCCAGTCAATAGAAAAAGATATTCTTGGGTATTTTTTATTTGCTTGTTATACTGGACTTCGGTATTCTGATTTAAAAACCTTCTCAACGGATTCAATAGTTAATAATTCTATACACCTCCGAATGCATAAAACAGGATATTTAGTAAATATTCCTCTTAGCATGAAAGCGAAGAATTTTATTCCAATTACACCTTTTAATAACAATTGTGTCTTTAGAATATATTGTAATAAAGTAACAAATAGAGTGTTAAAAAAAATAGGAATAGAATTGGAACTAAATAAAAAACTTACTTGTCATGTTGCCAGGCATACATTTGCTACTACCTCAATTTCATTAGGAATTCCAATAGAAGTGGTAAGTAAATTATTGGGGCATACTAATATACGGACAACTCAGGTTTATGCAAAAATTGTCGATATAGTTAAAATAAAAGAAATGCAAAAATGGGATGACTAGAAGTGTATAAAATATATAATTGAAAGTTATGAGTGTAAAAAAAAACTTAATTATGAAATTCCAGAAAATATATCATCAGCGGCATCATCTAAAATTTCTTCCTGTCTAAGATCCTTTAGGTATTGTTGGTGTATGGCTAGGGAAGTATGCCCAAGAAGCTCCATCGTAATCATTGGGTTATTGATCTTATCGATAGCCATCCTGGCAAAGGTATGCCTTGCCACATGAGAGGAGAGGGGTTTCGTGATGCCCGTCATGCCTGCTATGACTTTGAGGTGCTTGTTTACAATTGTAGTACAACTTTCCTTGTGTTTTAGCCTTCGTCGTTCATTCTCGAATGCTGTTAGTTTCTCATTTGGTTTCCACGAAAAGAAAGGGAAAAGCCGTTGATGTTTCCCTTTGTACCTGTCAATAATAGGTCTAGCGGTATCAATGATTTTCAGAGAGAATTTTTTGTTTGTCTTGTCATCGTAATAAAAGAAACGGTCATTTTCAAAGTCGCTGGAATAGGCCTGAAGAATATCCCCGACACGGATTCCGCGAAGATATATCTGGAGGATAAAAAGATCTCTGGCTGCAGTGATAAGGTCGTTCCCTGGAAGCTGAAGGTTTTCGATCAGGTGTATCTCCCGACGTGTCAGCTTGACTTTTATCGAATTCTGTACCGGGATGCGGATATTCCTGTGTTCATTGGTCACACCTTTTTCAGAATAGCGGGCGATGACGCTCCGAAGTAGCTTTACTTTTTTCTGTATCGTGGAACCTATATTGCGTCTTTCCCTAAAATCATCGATAAGTGCCAGTATCCATTCCCTGTCAATATCCCGGATATCGATGTTGATGTCCTTTATCTGTCGTTTCAGCCCAAGTATCTTGTCGTACTGCCCAGACTTATGTTCAAGTTGCATCCTAGTGAGTTCCCTGTCCAGTGCTTTCTCGATCGAAATGAACGGCTTCGATTTGAATATTTCCGATCTTGGTTTTTGGCCCGACCTGATTTCATAGAGGTCCCTTTCGGCGTTCTGGAATTCAGTATCTATGTACTGGTTGATGGCATTTGCGTTTGGCATTGTTGTCCTGAGCCTTCCGGTATCGGGATCCCAGTCCTTTTCGTGGCATCTTGCAAGTACTTTCCGCTTTACTTTCCTATTGATGGTATACTGTAAGAGAATAGGATGGGAACCGTCCGAATATGTCTTGTGTACATAGTAGATAAGGTTGAGGCTGATATGCATATTGTGCTGGGAAACTTGGATTTCCCGAAACAGAAACGTTATCGTTGGTCAGATTGTTTCTAGACCCTTTGTGGTAACTTTATGATCGGATTCTCAATTGCATTTCTGGTGTAAACATGAATTTCTTTCTGGTGTAAGCAGGGTGTAGACAGTGCCACAATTTTGGGACGTTTTTTGGATGTTTTTGGCTGTACGAAAAATGGGAAAGTGCCTTTTTGATGGCTTAAAGTAGGTTTTTGGAACAGGGTTCGGGAGTTTTTAGGTTTGGAAAATAAGCGTGTAACTCGTTGGTTTACAGTTGGTTACACGCTTAGTGGAGCTGAAGGGTCCGACACCTATGCGGTTTAAATGCCTTTCAGCCCTGTTTTTTGAGGTTTTTCCGAAATGTGCCACGAATGTGCCACGGGAAATTTGAATGTTTTATCTATGCAAAGGCCCCTGCACGAAGCCATCTGATTTGAAAGAACGATATTATCCTATTAGTTGATTCAAAGATAGTTATTATTTTTAATGTAGGATTAAATATAATCTTTAAAATACAAATGAACCTATATCAACTCACTCAAAATTTGTTCTTGATTTCTTCTAAATCTTAAGTCAGTTAGTAGTCTATCAAATGACTGTAATAGTTTTTTTCGAGCTGCTATACTCTTCTCGTCTTTATCTGTGACGGATTCATAAGCAGAAACTATAAATTTAATAGCCTTCGCATCAATTTCATAACTATGTCGCTCATCCACTTTTAGTTTGTTATTGTTTACGGCAGATTCAAATAGTTCTATAGCAAGAAAAGTAAATTTGCCGCATTGGGTGAGCAGGTATTCAATAAATTGATCTGTTAATTTAAAATATTTTGATTGAATAAATTTTTTGACAAACTCATAAATATCTGACAGTGAAACATGTCCAGCATTATAAAACGACCATGAGATGTCATTAAATTCTTCTTCATCAACCTTAGACATTATAAATTCCAGTAGCTCGTCATTTTTACTTTTTGAATGATCAACGGTATAATAGTATTTCATAATATTATCTATAGCGTTGGATCGGTTTAAATTACCTGAATTTAATAAGGCCTCAAGCAATTCCTTAGCTCCGTCTTGATTATGAAGGTAGGAGCCATAAAAGATTGTGAATAGTTTATTACTATCCTCAGTTCCCATAAAACCCGATTCTATCAGTAATCTGTATGGTTTGTCCAAAATTTTAAGTCCATTAGTCCTGAAATATTGCAAAGAAATAATTGAAGAAGCGATAACATGAATATCTGTTTCATTATTCAATGATGTAACAAACAGTTCATGTGCTCTTTCTCTGTCCAATCTAGTTAGGTAATAAAACCGATAGTAGATAGAAGCTTTTGATTCTATGGGACCAATTTCCAATATGTTCTTAATGGTATTGAACACAATATCTTTAAAAGTTGGATCCCCGACTTCGGCTAAATAGCCAGAGGCGGCACCATGGCGTGTATTTATTCCTTTTGTTATAAGTTTGTTGACACTGGTTTGATTATCATCCGTGTCAATAAACGAAGTGTCCGTGTTTTCGTACTGCAGGCTATTATTTACAAGATAGTCAATTACTTCTGGCAGTGTTTTTTCTAAATAGGCAAATCTGCCTGCTATCGAAGTTATGTAGGTTTCCTGATCTGATGGATAGCCTTTTTCTAGAATTTTCAAGAACGCTGGTAGAATTTTGGTCAAATCAGCACTTGACTGTGTCCAACCATATAGACCACTAATGGCAAATTCAATTGGAATATCAACGGCATTAATAACTGCAGTAATTGTATCTAGCTTATCTAAAGATGGATTTTTTTCAACTTCTGAACGAAATGCAGATGAGAGCTCCGTTTTACCACCTTTTAAAAAGTCTTCTCCCCATCTCCGTTCATCACGATCATATTTTTTAAAAGATTTAAGCCAGTGCTTTTTTTTCATAAATGCCTGCGCATTTATAGGAATAGGACTATGAACAGTACCTGCTATAACATTCCTTCTCTTTGGAATATCTTTTCGCCCTGGAAATTTTCTTTGTAATTCTAAAAATGATTTTTTTAACTCTGCATCAGATTGAATAGCATCACTAGGAATATGCATTAGCCAATAATATTTAGCTAGCCCCCAGAAAAAGTGCAGTTTTCTTTTACCTTCGTCATTAGTCCATGTTCTGAGCTCTTTTTGATCGTTGTAATTTCGAATAGTGTCCAGAATAATCTTTTGTTGTTTAGTGTTCATGAACTGAAAACTCTTTCCAACCAGTAATCTCATATCATATTCTAGGTCATCACCAGAGGTTAGAAGTCCCAAGCGCTGGAAGTGATTGAACAACTCAATGATTTCATTAGTAAATCTTTGTTCGTTATCGGTTAGAGCGAATAAGATTATCCTTAAAATGGCATAATGATTTGATGATTTGTGGGTGTTGAAAAATTTTAAGAAATCGTCTTTATAGTTCGAAGCCGTCCTCTTTAAACAGTATGCCAGTTTTTGATACAAAAAGTCCTTACCATCATATTGCTCCTCATCCCGCAAATCAGTATAGCTATAGGTCCAATCCCTTATTATGCCATCATAAAAATCACTTTCTTTATGCAGATTTTGAACTATGCATTCATATAGTATAGGAAGCAACTTGTGGGGAGCATCTTTTGCCAACAATTTTATAACTTCCCGTTCGTCATAGTCATGTTTATTGTTTCCCTTTTTGTAATGTAGGGGCAGTGTTTCTTTTAGGATATTTAGTACAAAGTCTATGTCATATTTTGCAATATTTTCAAGGACATGATAATATGACCAAGTATCTGAATTTATAAAGTCTGGACATTTGGCCAGCATAAAAAATGGATCGTCATTGCCCCAGTCCGTGATAAAGTATAGAATTTTTTGTATGATTTTGGTATCCTCAATCTGTTTAAAATAACTCCAAGCTTTTATATCGTTTGAAACAACATGTCTTTGCAAAAAATGTACTTTCAGACTTGACATTGTTTCTTCAAAATTCGGATCTGTTATTTCAAATTCTGATATGTTATTTGTATTGGTGTCATCATTCAATAAGCCAAGTAGGGAATTGCCTATAGCAAAATCCAGCCAATAGCTGCCGTTGGCATGCTCAAAAAATAGTACCTTAAAATTTTGGGAACGTTTAAGGCATAATTCTACCAGTTCTTGCTCTTTCTGAGTGGGCTTCGGTTGTAATAATATGTTTAGAAATATAATATGTTTAATATGAAAAAATATCTCATCATCGGAAATGATCTGGAGGGCATATTTATCATATAGTACAGCATCATAATCTCTCAGATAGGCAATAATCATCTTGACGGCTGAACGAATATGTATAGATTGTTCAGCTTCTTTGATATAGATGAGCAAGTCCTTCCCATCTTCGACAAATTGCTTAGCGAAAACGAAGTCATAAAAAGATTGGTGGAAGAATTGTAGTTGTTTTTCCTCTCTTTTTATTAGCTGTTCGCTTACTAAATAGTCGATTTCATCTGAAAAATCTTCCAATTGATGTTCTGAAATAGTAATACGTTGGCTGCTGAACATCTTGTCTGCAATGGTATACAGAGCTTTGCGAACTTTGGTCTTATTGGTTTTGCTATGATTAGGAATTTGCTGCACCTTCTGTTTCCAAAGCTCCATATAGAGTTCATCTATGGTAGTTACTTTTAAGCTGTCTTCATTTGATGCTATTCTTGAGAAGATGTTTAAATTATTGGGTATTCTAAGCAGTTCTAATAATTTGGACGATACGCGGTTTTTTGTAATCCCTATTTTATCAAGTTGCCCCAATACTTGTTCTTGGTACAATTTGGAAACTTGAATGGTGTTACGATTTCTGAATTGCCTCAATATTGGATCATAATTTAAATCCTGGTTGCGGACTGAAATAATGATTTTGATATTGGGGTCGTTTTCGAAACGGTTGATAAATCCTTTAAAAACTTCTAGAAATTGTCTGTCAGATGACATCGATTGTGAAAGCGCATCAATTTGGTCGATCACAATAATGGTTAGGGGATATAGTGCCCTACATCTTTCTATAAAGTCAAAGACAGGTAGGGTAAGACCAATGCTTTTCTGAAGATCGGTAATGGTATAGGAATAAAGCTTGTCAGTTTTCAAACCCAAAACAGGAAGATTGAGCGACTGACATTCTGAAAAAAAATCTTTAAGAATTACGGTTTTCCCGTATCCAGAAGGTGCTGCGAGTAGGCAAACATTTTGCATGATACCTTTCGCATCTTTTTTTGTTTCGCTTTGAACCCAATTGATTAATTGTGCAGTTTCACTTCGCGAAATATGGGAGTCTTCAATTCCTTCAAAAGTATTTCTTTCGGATATTAAACTGATTGAACCATTATAAAGTTGCTTTGAGACTTCCTCTTCTGAGAGATTACCGTTGAGAATGTTAAGTATTTTTTCCGTTCCTGTATTGTCTGTTACAGATCGAACTGCAAAAAAAAGCTGTGCTAGCTGTGGCTTGCCTATAAGTTCCAAATCCAACTCTTGTGGTACGATTTTTTTTACTTTGATTTTTGAAAGGATATCCCGAAACTCAATTTTATAATCTCCTGTTTTTAAAGACTGGAGGGTTGGCATTTGTAGATTGCTTTTTAGCCACTCTTCCAAATTAGGCTCGGCAAGTATTTGGCTATTGAAATTATCAATGAGCGCACGACAATCTGCTGTAAAATCTTTTGCTACGGCAATGTAATAGGTAAAGTCATTTCGGTCAGGAATTATTCTGTCATCTAAAAGACTGTATAAGATTAGTTTTGTGATTTCTTTTCCAAATTCATCCTTGCTCAAATTGGTGGTATATTTTTTACATTGGATTACCGCGCAAGCTTTTCCATTTTTAAACATGACGCTATCTCGTCCCTGTTCTGAAACGCCGCTCATTAAGCTGATATTATCGAAATTGGTTAATTCGCTATTATCGATTTTACTTTTGTAAATACTATAAAGTAATTCTTCAAATCTTCGAGGATCAGCTATCAATGTATAGGGGAAAGATTTATTCTCTATTGGAACTGGTTTGTTTAAATCTTCTGATATTTTGGGTTCTAGGAAATTGACAAGCTGCATTTTGATGGAATTTTGATAGGTAAACAAAGATATTATAAGGAAAAAATAGATGAACTATTTATTTTAGCTGCTTATTAATGAAGATCTTTTGGATAATTCCTGATCACGAGGAAGAATAGGCGGTCATAATCAAGGAATGTTAAATTGAACTTAGTTGAACTCTATGCCAATATGAAAGTTGTGGTTTAATAGTCCGTAGCTGCCTCATTAATGAATGTTTGTCATCGACATTAAAAAATTCAAAATTTTCGTTAAGATAAATAGCCGTTTCTCTCGGAATGTTAAGCTCAATAAACTTTCGAGTAACTGGTAAAAATGCGCCTAATTCAATAAAACGAGTGAACATCGTTTCAGGTTCAGCCATATCGTAAATCGGTTTTAATAGTAAAGGCAAACCATAGGAAACTTTATTTTGCAAATCGCTGATTGTACTTTCAACTTTAGCTGAAGTATCATAGTAAGGGTCACTAAACAATTCAAAGAGAGATTTTTCTTTAAGCCATTTGTCTGTTAAAATACACATACGCATGATATGGTCTTTTTCCCGACCATTTTTATCAAATGTATTTTCAATTCCAAAATATCTGGTGTAATAAACAGGAAAGTCTTGCTTCAACCTAAGCAAAGTCGTTTTGAGTCTATTTGCAATAAGATTTTCAGAAGCACTGGTTGGTAATGTGTAGTTTGCCCTTGAACTATAAAGTTTATCCAAATCAATTGGATCCCAATATCTGTTTCGTGAGCATACTTCTCTAGGAACGTTAAGATTATACATGGAAGAAGCTATTACCTGGAGTTCCTCATTACTAAGTCTGATACCAACCTTTTGCAAAAATTGCGGAGCATTTTGACCATATCTTAATACAATTTGCCTCAAATATGTAGTGAGGTAAGCATATTCCTGGTTGGAAGGTGTATTTCCAATATTATTTTGCAGATCGTGAGTTATCTTTTCGTAATGTTCACGATATCTACCTCCATATCCTACGCTTAACTCTTTTGAAGTGTTTTTGAAGATGTCTAATTGCTCAGTTTTGCTGTCCTGAAAACTCTGCTCATCCAATATAAATGTTCTACCAACAAAATCTTTTAAAAGCCTACCAGCGCGACCACGCAAATTAGCAATTTCGTAATTGGATAATTTGACCTTTCCCTCACCTTTTTGTACGAATAAGTTGGGGTTTCGTATGATAATGTTTTGCACAGGCAGATTGACTCCTTGAAGGAGTGTTGTAGTTGAAACAATAGTGCCAATTTTTTTCTGCCGTATAGCATCTTCAATAAGTATACGAGCATGAAAGGGGAGTTTGCCGTGATGATATGCAACACCCTTTTTAATTGTTTCTGCTAATGGGAATTGCGGATGAACAGTTGTTGAAATAAAATCGGATAAACCAGTTAAAAAATCTTCGTTTGAAATATTTTCGTCTTCTCCTACTGCTAGGGCAATCTTGCTACATTGGCTCGAAGTAGGTGAAAAAATGAGACTGCATTCGTCGTTTTTAAATGAATCCATCAACGACTTTACATAGCCTAAGAATATATCATCATATCTAACTTTTCCATAACCTTGAATTTTTTCGGTGTTTGTTATTTGAACTTTTTCAACAGATTCAAGTAAATCCGAGTATACGTTAAAATAGTACTTATTATTAATTTTTGATATAGAATAAGTTAGGTTTAAAACGGGAGAGGCATCGGTTTCGTTTTTCTTTGCGTCATTACCAAAAAGTGCCTTTCCTAATTCGTCAATTTTTACAATTTTAGGTCCTGAAATTACAACATGCTCAATGTTTGATGAATTTCTAAGCTCCACAATTAGGTCGTATAAAACTTTTGAACGTTGGTCATCTGCCTCAGCTACTTTTTCAACGTTTTGAATTTCATCAATTACAACTATTCGAACCTCTGAAAAAGGACTATCGCTTTGTGAAAAAGCGGCAATTGCTTTTTCTTGCGTTAGAACATAAATTGATCTGGAGGTTGCGGTAGCGATATTAAAAGTTGACTCAATGGAATAATCTATATCAAAATCATCAAGAGCCTTACGGAAATCCATCATTACTTGCGAAACGAGGCTCAAAGTAGGGACAATATATATCACTAAACCTTCTTTCTTTAGTATAAGGTCTATTGCTTTTAAAAGTATTATAAATGATTTTCCTGCAGATGTAGGAGCTGATATTCCAACAACATTATTTTCATCTATAGTGTCCCAGATTTCTTTTTGAAAATCACTTACTAAAAATCTCTTTTCAGCAACTGTTATTTCAGAGGTAGCCTGCTCAACTGTGATGGCAAACTGGTTAATCAAACTATCTGACGAGGAGTACTTGTTATCTTTGTAATCATCATCCACCATTATTGAAGAAGGAGCAAAACCAGCTCTTGAGAGAAATAGGATAAGGTAATTCTTTAATCCATCCCAAGTTAAGTCGCGATATGTCCAAATAAGGGCACATATTGCAACTAATTGTTTTTTTTGATATTCAGTTGGATTAATCGATAGGTCATTTAATATTGATATGGCTTCAGTTAAAAAATCTTTATCAATCACTGTCGGATTATCTGCGGCAATAAGATCTAGCTTTTGAGCATTTGCCAAAAGTTCGAAACGGTAAAGTCGCTTTAAAATTTCTTCTGGAGTCATCATTTACCTATCAATTTCTGAAATTGCTGAATTAATGTGTCAAGCTCCCAGACTGGAAAAATAATGTAGTTAAAGCGTGGATGAAGTCCGCTATCTATTAAGTCGAAAAGTTCCTTATCAACTTTTGAACCTCTATCTTCAATTATTTTAGCTATATCATCTTTAATTTGTGCTTCGGAGTTTTTTTCAAGTTTATTGGTTTCTTCATAAGTGATGATAGAAACTAGATGAACTTCGACATCTTTTAATATGCCATTTTTGTAGTCTCTAGCAATGGCGATTAATTTGTCGCTAATAAATGAGTCATAAATATAAAGGCCCAATTCTTTCCTATGGTTAGCATAAGTTTTCAAAATACTTTCAATAGCGTCTTTTAATGCAACATTAAAGCGATATTTACTCGTATATGTCTTTGCTTCTCCCAAATAGAATAAATGTTTTCCATCCTTATAATTATAATGTATTGCATCTGCACCAAATCTCTCCATTTCTGTAGATGTGGTAATCGGCATTTTTCGGAGGAGAGGAATAGCATTAAAAAAGGTTTGTAAAAAATTAAATAACAATAATTCACCGAATTGTCCTTGAAGGGTTATATCCCTTGTGTCAGAATTTCTAAATTTCTCAAAAGTTTTGCTGGCGAATGCCATCTGTGCATTAATTGTTGAACGACCTTCACTGACTAAATCGTCCATTATTGCTGTTGCTTTGGAGTTACTATAGACCCACTCTGGGATCGTATTGACTAGTTCAGTGCAAAATTCTTCTCGGTATTCTTGCAGGTCAATGAAATTAATACTTGTTCCCCAATGGTCTCTGTTTGGTACAAGATTAAAAGACTGTTGTACCCAATGGACATGATTCATGAACATTTTGGTACAAGACAATAATTTTTCTAATTCTTCAGGAGGCATCAATTTTTTCAATGTTGTAAAACGCTAATTTACAAAGTTTTTAAGGTGGTACATTATAAAACAATAATTATTGTAGGCATGTGGTGAAGTCAAGTATGATGATTTTTGAAACATTCCTTGATAACAATTAGATTAGACAATCATTATTCAAAAATATCTTGTATTAACTTCCTTATCGTGAGATTTTCTAATTTGGATGCAATTGGTGAAACGTTGTCAAGGGTATCTTTCCAATGCATCCCCTCATTGTATATTATTCCTAAAAGATAATGAGATTCAGGTGAAACAACTCCCATTTCCTGAGCCTTTTCTAATTTATTCCTAGTCATGTTTGTTGCTAAAAAGGCTGTCTGTGAAGCTGGTGTTTGTAGCTTATTGTATGCTATTTCTTCAATTTTTACTCTTACACCACCACAAACTGCAAAGGGACAGAATGGACGTCCGTTTAGATAGTTGTCAACCTCAGTGAAAAGAAATTGATAGAAGTTGTCTGCCTCTCCCCAAAGTTCACGTAACCCAAGAGCATTAAATTCTGCCCTTTTATTTATATGAGTTGGTTCAAAATGAAGTAAGTGTTTTGAAACATCATCTTTAATTGTCTGATAATCTCTGTTTCTTAATAACCTTACAACACTTTGGTTTACATTAATATTTGATTTGTCTAGATAATAAACCTTTTGATTGCTGAAGGCGAAGTTTTTAAAATAATTCGGGTTTAAATGTGTTAGAATAATAGGATAAAGTCTCTTGTCTTCGTCTTTAAAATCTTTGATGAAAGTTGTAATATAATATTGTGCTGCAATTAGGTTAGCGTCATCAAGATAGTCAAATACTTCATCAATGATTAAGATATTTGCTTCTTTCTTTAAATGCTGTTTTGCCCTGAAAAGCATGGCTATAAAAGTTAGGATATCTCTTTGTCCGTTGGATATATGTATGGCTTTAGGAAACTTTACAACCAATTGCCCACCTGTTTGGCTGGCACGGATGCCCTTCCAAGTGCAATTGAAGGTTGAAAGTGTATTTTGAAAACGTTGCTTGTCAAGTTGGTAGTTGCTGTATTTGGAAGCCTCTTTAAAATTATTTGAATTGTTGTTATAGAGCCATATCAATTGAATTGCTACCATATAGGATTTTGCTTCCGAATTATAACCCAAGTCAATTTCGTGAACTAAGTCACCGATAGTATTTAGATATTCAATTTGTTTCAGATCGTTCAGCTTGTTGTTTGTTATCCAATCTGTTAAAACTTCAGTTGTTCCTCCTTGTTGGTTTATTTCATCTATAATTGCATTGATTCGATTTTGGACCCTTTGACCGTTAGCTCTTTCCAGAACTTGATAGTTAAGGCTTAATTTTTCAACTAGTTTCAGGTTGCTAAGAGCCGAATCAGGATTTGGTAACACTTTAGCATTTTGACCGAATTTTTGTTGTGCGGCTCTATATTGATTGCCAAATGGAACATTATTAGGAATTCGATCCACTAAGACAACATCTTTAATTTCTAAAGTTGCACTTGCTCGTCCAAATTGACTTCCTATACCTTTGGGCTTAGTCAGGTTATTTATTACAAAATAATCCATCTCTGAACTTATTGTATTCGTAGCATTAGTAGCTTCGAGTGAAACTCTTGTGTTATCTGGCCTCGTATATTCTATGCGGATTCGTGGAGCTAAAGCCCCATTTTCTTCGTGGTAATTTTCTTCATCGAGGACAATTCTTCTATTATTCATTGAATTGAATGCTGCTGCAAATGAACTTTTGCCAAACCCATTGGGAGCTACCAAAAGACTCGGTTTATTAGGTTGTATATCTAGCTCAAATCTTTTGAGCTGAATTCCCTTTACGTGTTCGATTTCAATAACGTTAATCATAATTATGGGGAGTTTTTGGTTATAAATCTCTTTTCTCTTTTAAATATTCTATACCGTTGAATACCGCGATTTTGGATTCCTTTAAAGTGGCAAAGATTTTCTTTCCGAACGTTTCACCTATCGTTACCTTATATTTTTTTGTTTCCTTATCTCGATAAATAAGTTGATTATACTCATCTATAATTAAAAAGTAATTCCCGTTTTTAATTCTTTTTCATTGCTTTTTATCTAGTTAATTTTCCTACTTACCCGATTTCTCAATTCTCGTTCCCGTCTCTAAGGGCTGATATAATCATCGGTCACTTTCTCTGCACAAGTATAACTGACCCTAAACTCTTCGTTTACATCGGGATTTTCCAAAACATGTACGCCTCCGATTTTTTCATTAACAGACATCGTACAAGTTTTATAATCGATTTCCCTCTTTGGCAGACCATCTTCGCGAATATCAATTACATCTGCTAAAGTCCGTCTTCTTATATGGAACTCCTTATTACCCCCAGAAGTTAGCCATCTTCTCTAATATTTAAATTCTGTTTTATAGAGCAGTACCAGTTATTTGTTCTTAATTTTATATCTTGTTTATTTATAATGTTTTAAATTTGATTAAAAGCTGTACGATGTTCCAGAAAGATTTTTTGAAGCTCTTTTATAATGTTCGTTTGATATAGCAGGAAATATTAAATTTCGAAAGTAGGTTAAAAAATCACTAGATGATTACGGTAAACCGTAATTTGTTTTTTAGACGTTAATTTTGTTGAATATTTTTAAACACAAATGCCTAAAATTGCAATATAAGAGCTATTCCTTTATTTTGTTTAAATACTGCGTCACAAAAAATTTCCTAACGTAAAAATGCCATCGATTTTGATGGCATTTCCTTAGAAAGATAAATTTTTGATTAAAGTATTTCCCCTGTTTACAAGGCTATCTTGGCCCCATAAATCTATCTCCGTTAAAATGAATCATATGGTCAGGCATATCCATTAACCAAACTTCGGTTTCCCAAGCAATATCATTTGTATGTTTCTTAAACTCCTTCATATCAGGAAATGCGGTTATATATACTTTTCCAACTGTACAAACCTTTAAGAGATCTTCTAGCTCGACAATTCGTTTTGGAGATACAGGTCCATGCGAAGTAACTGCTTCAATCAAAAATAACCAATTTCTTTTACTGTCATATATAACGACATCGGGCAATTTGCTATGTTGATTGATCGGAATACCTAATTCTTCAAGTCCTTCATTATTAACATACAAGTTCTTTTTTGCTGTGTCACCCAAATAAAGCAATGTACCACCGTTTGCAAAACGCGGGGCAAATTGCTCAACGATTGCTACCTGAACTTCATTATGTTTCCCTGTTGAAAGTTCCAAAACATTTCCATCTGGAAGCGTTAGGGGAATCATATTTAGTTTTCTTTCTTTATTATATATTTCGGTCAACTTACCAACGTTTACGATAAAGTCCTCTACAGCTTTTTCCCAATCTATAGTTTTATATTTTTTGACAACTTCTAAAACCTCTCTGGTTATAGCATAATGTGCTCTGGGGCTATTTACAGCTAAATCGGGTATATCCGGATTGTAATCTACAATTCTCGCTTGGGCGAATTGGTGGAGTACTTGTCGTCTAAAAGTTTCGCGGGTATTTGGAGCATACGATTTGCCATAATTTACGTTTACGAATGTCATAATACCTTTTGTGACACCCAAGCTTTGCCGCACAGCATTTTTCCAGTTGTCTTCTTCTTTGATATTGCAGATGGCTAAAAAGGTTAAAGCAGCCATTTCATTATACTGGGCAGGAGGGAGGCCTAATGTTCTTAATATTTCCTGTGCTTCTTGTATTTTATTCATATTAATTCATTATTGCTTCTAATTCATAAATCTCGTTGATAATAGTATTTACATTTGCCATAGAGTAATCATTTGAAAGTATTATTCTATTTCCGATTCGTATAATGTCATCAAGGGGAGGAAGCCTCATTTCTCTTAGTTCGGTTGCACTTACATTTACATTTCCGTTGAAAATCTGGAAATACGTGTCAAATAGTTCACTATTGAGTAAAGCACAAAGGCCAACCATTTCGTCTCTATTTAAATGACCATTCTTTCTATATATATAGTTTACCTTGTTTTCAACGCCGATGAAATCGGATTTTATATAATTACAAAAGTAGGGTGCGGCTATTAGACGACTTTTGTCATCTTTTGTACTGAAACGTCTTAAAAAGATATAATTCTTGTTTGGGATCAATATGGATTTCGAAGCATTTTCTAATCTTATATATTTTTCTTTGTCTTTGAACTCTTTTGGCCATTCCAAAATCATTTTACCTACATTATGTAGCCAAAACAAAGGAGCTAAGAATACGGTTCCATTTTCATAATTGTCTTGGAGAAACTGTTTTGAACGAAAAGATACAACTGGTCCCGTAGAAATTTTGATATTAAAATCTGATAAGAAATTTTCCCATGACGAGACTAAGTTTAAAATGCTCTCTTCTTTGTCGCTAGTTGGTAAATGTAATATCTTTTCTCTTGAAGAGAGATCTATTAGTTCGGAAGAATTAAAGTGCTTTATGACAGGTTCAGAAATATCGATTATACCATTGCTCGAAGAAACAAGAACCCTTTTGTTAGGATCTATTGATTCCTTGATGGCTTTTATTATAACGGTCTCCTGTAGAACACTATCTCGGTTAAATGTGTCTTTTCTCGAATTGAATAAATGTATCGTATCTATTTGGACTGTGTTAAAAAACAATTCTCTAAAAGCTTTGAAGTAATTGCCTGATGCGAAACTTCTTGGGGTTATAAAAATGAGCTCCCCTCTATCTGCAAGAAGTTTTGCAGCTATTCCCATAAAAATGGAATAAATATTTGGTTGTCCGCTAACGAGTTCTTTTGCCGCTATTGTTTTTACATCATCTTTAGCCAGTTTAAAATACGGTGGGTTTGAAATTATAAAATCAAATAGCTCACTTCTATAGTTTTTTTGTAGTGCTTTATAATTATCAAGAATAAAGTCGTATTGATTGAGTACATAATTTAATATAATATCTCTCTTCTTAAGCCAACTCTTAATATATTCTAAAACTCTGGTAGAAAAAGGAACTAAGCATTCGTCGGTTTCGTAGACAACTAGTTCAATTACTTCGATATTTATTTTTGTATTTACTAAATGTTCAATTAAAGTGCATGTTAAAATAGCTGTTCCGCAACCAGGGTCTAATATCTTGACGGTTGTGTCTCCCTCTTTACAATAGGATGCCATCAGACGTGCAATTGGTATAGGAGTAAAAAATTGACCGTTGTCTTTCTTATGTTTTGCGGTTACCTGTTTAGTGTAATAAATACCTAGCCTGTCTGCATATTCACTTGGCAATTCTTCGTTGAAAGGATTGATATTTATATTCTTTGTCATAGATTACAAAGTTAATTAAATATAGGTTTTTACATTCGTATGTGCGCGCTTTTCTTTTATGTCTAATTTCAGGTTATGATTTCAGCTTGCTCTAAATTAATCTCTGCCATTCGTTTCAAATATCCTTTTAGCATTGATTTTTTTAAACTTCATAATCAATAGGAAATGGTGTCCAGACTTTTAAATTCTTCTATTGTTAAATTTCCAAGAGCAGAATGCCTTCTCCGTTTATTGTAAAAGTTTTCTATATACTCAAAAATCGATTCTTCTGCTTTTTTTCTGGTTGTATATTTATTGTGATATATCAGTTCAACTTTTAAAGTCTTGAAAAAACTTTCAGCCACTGCGTTATCATAACAGTTACCTCTTCTGCTCATACTTTGTGAGATCTGGTTACTTTTTAATATGCGGACAAAATCTTTACAGGTATATTGGGTTCCTCTGTCTGAATGAAACATCAATTTTTGATTGTCAACTAAAGGGCGACTAAGCTGCGCCTTTTTTAAAGCGGTTATACTTGTATCTGTTGCCTTCATTGATTTGCTTAACGACCAACCTATTACTTTTCGGTCAAACAAATCTATAATTATGGTGAGGTATGCCCAGCCCTCCGCTGTACGTATATAGGTTATGTCAGATACCCATACTTCGTTCTGTCTTCCCACCTTGAAATTTTGGTTTAGACTGTTCTCCGCGACAGGATGCTTAGGAGAGGAAATAGTTGTTTTTTTGAATTTCAATTTTAAAATGCTACGCAAATGATGTTCCGTCATTATTTTTCCGACAAAAGACCGACATACTTTTATCCCTATGGCTGCTAATTCTTTGGTTATTCTTGGACTTCCGTATGTGCCACGGCTCGAATGATATATTCTACAAATCTCGAATGTTATATAAACTTTGCGTAATGCTCTGCTGGTAGGGATCTTTTTTAGCCATTTGTAATAACAGCTACGGTCCACTTGGAAAACTTGGCACATCTTCTCGACGGGAAATATATCGCTATTCTCCCTGATGAATTCATATCTTACCCGTCTCTCCTGGAGAAGATGCTTGGCACCTTTTTTAGAATATCGCGTTCGGTTTCTATATTCCTAACCTCCTTTCGTAATCTTGACATTTCCTTTCTTCTCTTATCCGGGTCGGAGGTTTTTTGTAATGTAAGTTTTTCTTTTCCAAGAGACCTCCTCCAGTGATAGAGGCAGTTTTTGCTAATACCCAGTTCCTCGGCCACGCGAAGTGCGCTTCCATATTGTTCGCATAGGCCGACCGCGAAGATTTTATATTCGGAGGTGTATTTTTTCCTAATCTTTTCCATCTCTTAAAAATTTTAGAAATGTTACTCATTGTAAATTTAGAATAGCAAATCGTTCTTTTTTTATCTGATGGGCTGGCTCAGGAAGAATATTGCCTTAGCTTTTTGTGGCAAAAAAGGTAGCAACTCCAAAAGGAGCAGTAGTCCCCATAACTACGAATAGAACTGAGGAATGGTTCCAAGTCAAAGCCTGATTCTATGAATTCCACAGTAGATGTATTTTGGAATAGGACAGTTCTATTTTTGATCAACTCAAACATCCTTGAGTTTTCTCCGTCATTAAAGTATATTTTACATAGGCATTCTAGTGCGATAGTGTCATTCGGTTCAAAGTTGAGACGGAAAAGCATGAATTCTTTGGCTAAGCGTTTTTTTTCAGGACTTTCGTGCCACCTCTCGACAAAAAGATTCCTTTTAAGGTTAAGTAGGTATGGATCACCAGGATAGTGTGTCAGACCCTGCGAAAGGTAGAATTCACCCTTGCTATTCTGGTCAATTCCAAAGTTAGCAAAGGAAAGCCAAAAATAGCCAGTGCTGAATTTTGAGAATAGATCGGGATCTTCCATAACAGCCTTTTCAAGATATTTTATACCTTCATCAAAATTTTGCATTTCTCTTATAAGAGCAATTCCCATACTCATCAAAGCCGGGGCTAATTTTGGATTTATCGCAAGCGCATTTTTATAACAGTTTATTTCCTTATCGGTATCTCCTTTTTTAGAGTAGATCTCTCCCAGATTTTTCCATGCTTCAGCATAATTCGGATTTTTATCTAACGCAATCTTAAGATGCTTTTTTGCCTCGTCATAATATCCAAGCCATCTCAATGTATTGGCATAATTATAATGTTGATTGTAATCTTCGTTTTCATCTAAAGATGACTTGAATATTGTACTGGCCTCGAGAACCATTGCTTTATTTCCAGACTCGATACCATATTCAGTTAAAATAGATGCTTTGTTGAGTCTTATTGTACTGGAGTCTATTATTGCCAAGGCTTCATTAATATTTTTTAAGGCGTCCTTGTACTGATATAGTTCATAGTGGCAAAGTGCAATAGAATTTAGCAAATGGGCAGAAGGACTTTTCTTTTGAAGCTGATAGTATATGTGTAGAGCAGAAGTGAAATCGCCTTTGATAAAATGCGCTGATGCTTCTTTTTCCTCTATACCCATTTCCGAAAATGTGTGTTCTGGAAATGAATGAAGGAGAAATCTTCTGCTGAAGATTTCTTCGATATGGGAACTTATGGTATTCCAATCGATGGAACTCAATTTATTTGTGCTATTAAAAGATATGGTAAAACTTTTGTTTTTCTTAGTAAGATCTACCGTTTTCTCAGTAAACCAGCAATAATATGCTTCGTCATGTTCAGCAATATAGTATATTATAAGAACTGGCTCAAGTATTGCCAGATATAGATTTATCGTTGACCTCTCAAGTTTGGCGGTGATAGGTTTTCCAGATGCTAACTTTGCATGCGATTTCAGCTGGACTGAAAAATTTTGTCCATTAATAAGCCCATCCTTAACGGGACGGGGCTTTGCGATGGTGGGGCAATCGAAGCACGTCAGTTGATGATTGCACTAAAGCTCAATAGTAGCACAAAAGTTGAACCTTTAACTTTCAGCCCCACTATTGCAAAACCCATGTTACCTGTTGTTATTATTTTATTCGTCATTTTGTTTCAAGTATTTTGTCGGCACATTGTCAGTCAACCAAACACCATTGTCTGAAATGAAAAACTGAAAATTGTCATTATACATTTGTCCTGCAAGTACTTTAAATACAAAAGGCTTTCCGTGTCTTTGTCCAACCTTAATTGCAGTTTCAATATCACTACTCAAATGAACGTGTTGTCGGTTTCGTCTTTCAAGTCCTGTGTCAATTATTGATTGAACTGATTTTTCGCCTGTTCCGTGATATAAAATTTCGGGTGGTTTTTGATTTGTGTAACCTAATTCAATTTCAACTGAATGTCCTTGACTTGCTCTTATTTTGTCAAGCGTTTCATTAAAAGCAAATCTTTTCTTTGTATTTGTAGCAACGATGTAATTAAGCGTTTCTCGGTCGAACTTTATCCCGTTACTGTTTGCATTTTCGATTAACTCATCTACGTTAGTCCAACCATTTTGGTCTAGTTTAATGCCAATTGTTTTAGGTTGGTGTTGTAATACCAAACTTAAAAATTTGCTTATATGTGTCAGTTGCTTATCGCTTGTCATAATTATTTCCAATAGCTCATTAAATACTCTTTGATTTGGTTTCTGTCTGTTAAGTCTATTAGTTCAGAGCTATTCCAATTAATCAAAACCAATTCACAACTTTCGCCTAATTCGTAAAGAGCTTCTAAAATTTTGTCAAACCATTCTGTTGAAGTAATGAGAGAAGTTGAAATCCAAATGTTTTTTACAAAATCATCCTTGCAGTCGTAAAAAAAAGTAAAACAAGGCAAACTAAATGCATTTGAAGTCGTTTTTGAACATTCAGTTATTGTATAACCATCGTAACGAATTTTCGTTGCTTTTTCAAAACCCTTTTCAGTCAGCAACTTCTCAAAGTAATCAGTTCTTAATTCTTCGTTTATGGTTGGAAACGGCAAATCTTCTCTCATGAAAATATCTGTAAACCCATATTCGGTTCTTGTCTTTTCTGTGAACTCGTCAATTTGCTTTATTGATTTTTCAATGTGCTCGATGTTTTTTCTTGGAACAATTTCAATTTGACAATAGTCGTCTTCCCAAAATGAAGGCAAATTTTCGTCTTCATTTTGGGGGTTTGTGTTTCGTCTAAATATTTTATCAAATAGTCTCATTGTCTGTTGTGGTGTGTCGCTCTATAATAGCAGGTAACAAGATCAATACAGAAGGCTATACCATAATCGATAGGTTTGTTGATAATCAAGTCTGCTGGCAGATGCTGTCGTAGGAATAATTCAGATCGGTGTTCTAGGCCGTGGTTTAGATGTCTCTTAGGATATTGGGTCACGCGTTGTCTTTATTAGTAGTAAAAATAGTAAATATAACTAAGCACCGTGCGTTTTTCAATTTAGACACAGGTATTTGAAAATGTCATTCTTCAAGTTCATCCAGTACCGACTTGATCTGCTTTGCGTATTTGCCGTAATAAGAGTTTGTCCACAGCACTATCGCCCCCATAAAAATGGAAATGGCTATAATGATAATGACAAACAACAATATGGTTTTCTGTTCCGAAAGATTGATTATCGTTAGACTGTTTTTTTGCATTTTATCGTTAATGAAAAGCAATAGCCAGCAAATACAGAAAGGAGCCAAAAGAAAACCGAAAGCTTTGTAACGTTCCATGTTCAGGCGTAGGTCGGTATGTATTTCGAGCAAGGTTTTCTTTGCTGTTCCCGAGTATTTCTGGATCTTGGTATAGAACTTTAAAAATGTTGCGAGATAATAAACGGCTACGACTGCAAATGCAGTGTAGGTGACATAGAAAATAACGGTGTTGGTGCGGTTAAAATCACACCAGTATGGAACAAAAGCGATAAATAGCAAAGCCAGTATCTGCGCATAGAATTCCTGGCGCATATTTGATTTTAGCTTGTCAAGGGGATGCAGCGAAGACTTCAGTTTATCAATGTTATGGGACAATTGGTAATCTTCATCATTTTTTTTCCAGTTTTTCTTAAATCTATCAAAACTCATGGCCATTCTTTTTTAATATGATCTGTAATTTCTCTTTTACCCGGCTCAGTTTTACCCTTGCGTTACCTTCGCTGATGCCGAGATTTTCACCGATTTTTCTATGTGACAGATTTTCAAGATACAAGAACATAAGTGCTTTTTCTATTGGTTTAAGTGTTTGCAGTGCTTCAAAAAAAGCTTTTGATTGGATGTCTTTCTCATCGTTGTATGGTGTATCCCTAATTTCGGGAAAATTTTCGGTGTAATTGGCCTTTGGTTTCCTTTTTTCTTGTTTGATATAGGTGATCGAGGTGTTGACCGCTACTCTATACATCCAGGTCGAAAATTTACTTTCGCCCCTGAAACTGGGATATGACTTCCATAACTGTATGATAATATCCTGTTGCAGATCTTCACGATCCTCCCGATTGTATGCATACAATTGTACAATTCTGCATAAGATACCCTTATGTTTTTCAATGAGATCAATAAAGTGGGTTTCACTTGTATCCAATTTTAATTACGGCAATAGTTATCGGTGTCGATATTTAGATTTAAAAGGTTTGGTTTTGTTGCAGTAAAACCAGGCAATTCCCGTAAAATATTTTGGTCTTAGGGGAAAGATTTTTTTAATAATAAAAGGATGGGGAATAATGCAAAGCTAGTCTTTATCTAGTCTTTTTTCTTTAAGTGTTTCCACTGAAATTTCCATTTCATCCCTTATCTCGGTAAATTATTTGGGTATTGGGTCTTGTGGTATTTGAGACGATATATGAAGATATAGCTGAGATAATGTATAAAATATAAGAGCTTCTGGTTTTCATGTAAACGTTCGGGCTGCGTTTTCTTTTGCTTCTCCTATGTTTGTATAATTTAATCTAAGTGAAGAAGGGCGAGAGCAGATTTTGCTTTAAATAGCCTTATGGTATATTCAAGAAAAGAGACTGCCTCCTCTTCTTTAACCTTTTAGAATCTGAACAGAATGTAAGGAATTTACTCATTATAATGAGTCTTATAACCAGTATATCCAGTCAGGAGAAAAGATGAAGAAAGGTTATCACTTACCTAAACCAGATAAGATGAAGGTATTATTAAAGCAGACAGTAGGAATTGATGTTGCACAAAATGAATTAGTTGTATCACTTGGTAGAATGGATGAACTGATCAATATAGAAATCTTTGCCTACAAAGTATTTCCCAATACTAAAAAAGGGTTTTCAAGTCTTGTATCGTGGGTAAATAAGCAGACATCAATTACAACAGAAGTACGCTACGTAATGGAAGCTACAGGGGTTTATCATGAATCCTTAGCTTATTACTTATGCAGTATAAAAAAACAAGTCAGTATCGTTTTACCAAACAAGATCAGTAATTATGCGAGAACACTTGATATAAAAACCATAACTGACAAGAGCGCTTCACAGGCCATTTCGAGATTTGGTTTGGAAAGGCAATTGGAAATTTGGCAACCTCCTTTAAAAATATTCAATGATTTGAGACAGCTTTGTCGAGAACGAGAGCAGCTGGTACATGAGCGTACAATGTTAAAAAATCAACTGCATGCAGAACATACTTCTGCAACATCAAGTGAAAGCTCAGTGAAACGAACTAAAAAAAGAATAGCTCTTATTGATTTGCAGGAGAAGGATATAAGAGAAGAAATTGCCTTACTTATCAAAGGAGATCAAGCTCTAGTAGAGAAGATGAAAATAGTATCTTCTATTCCAGGAATTGGAAATCTAACCGCTGTAATCATTATCGCAGAAACCAATGGATTTGAGTTAATAAAGAATAAAAGGCAGTTGGTGAGTTATGCAGGATTAGATGTAAGAGAAAAGACATCTGGTACCTCAGTGAAATCCAAACCCCGAATATCCAAGCGGGGTAATCGGAATTTAAGGAAAGTAATGCACTTTCCGGCACTGGCTGCAATCAGAACTGATGAAAGGTTCAGAGATATTTTCTTAAGAATAGTTTCAAGGCATGGTATTAAAATGAAGGCTATAGTGGCCATCCAACGAAAACTACTAGAATTGACTTTTATCTTATGGAAAAACAATGCGTTTTACGATTCAGGTTTTGATCATGACCAAGTTCGATCACCATTAATAAAAGCATAAAAACTATTAAATAGGTTGAAACTAAATCTTATAATTAAAAAAGGTATTAGCTGTTTGCTATTATCCAAAGATTCTTCATGTTGAATTTAAAGCAATCATCCTTTTCAAAAACATGATATGTATCTCCGGAATCAAGTTGATTTGATGATTTATCGCACTCAAGTTATTAGTATGAAGTGTATTAATACTCATTATGTATTTTAAAATTGAAATAATAAGTATCCTAATAAAGAACCACCTAAAACAACGAATGCACTATTGATTTTTTTTAATCGGAAAACGATAATGCCACTAATGAGAGCGATGGTAATGGTTCGCCAATCGGTAATAGTTTCTTTGCCCATTGTAAAACATACTGCTGCTATAATAGCTACAGATGCGACATTTACGGCATCTAAAAAATCGGACAGTCCTTTAGAATTTCGTAATTTTCTGATTAATGGGTTGAGCAGTGCTACAAAAACAAATGAGGGAAGGAAAATGGCAATGGTTGAGATAATTGCTCCTGAAAGCCCATTGATTTGAAAGCCGATAAACGTTACTGATGAAAAAACGGGGCCGGGCGTGAACTGACCTACTGCAATAGCATCCATCAGTTGCTGTCTTGTGAGCAGACCTGTCGCCACCAGTTCCGTATCTAAAAAGGCAAATAGCACATATCCGCTCCCATAAAGTATGGAGCCAATTTTAAGAAATGTCCAAAATAGTTTTGAGTTTGTGGTTGTCCAAAAAGTTGTTTGCACAATTTGAAGAAAGGTAAAAGGAACAAAACTTTGCAAAGTATCAGATTTTCTTTTCCGAGTGTAATGCAAGGCAAAAGCCAGCAATCCTGCACCAAACATAAGATAAATTTCATCGCCCCCCAATAAAGCTCCTATCAATACCCCAACCCCCAATATTCCTAAAAATGTTGATTTTATCGACTTCTTTGCTAATGGGAAAACAGCACCGATTATAATAGCGATAATGGCGGGCTTAATGCCATAAATGAATGGTTGTATTTCAGGTAATTGTCCATACTTGTAATACAGCCAAGCAAATACTCCTGTAACTAAAACAGCGGGTAAAATAAAACATAAACCTGCCGTTAGTAATCCTTTCCAGCCACCTTTGTCATAACCAATATGAATAGCCATTTCTGTACTGTTAGGTCCCGGAATAAGATTAGTTGCTCCAAGTAAGTCCAAAAAATGCTGTTCGTTCATCCATTTTCGTTTTATTACCACTTCATCCCTCATCATGGCAATATGAGCTGCCGGACCTCCAAAACCTACAAAGCCCAATTTGAGAAATATTTTGGCAATTTCCTTCTGGCTAATCTTATTTTCCATTGTTCATTATCTTAGTATCAATAGACCAAAGGCCTCCACCTTTTATCAATAGAAAGATACTCCCCAACAGCATCGCCCAGTCTGTCCGGCTTCCGTGCATCATTTCCCAAAATCCTTTTTCTGCCAATACTTCCGATTTGGTTGTTGCAATAGCAACTAACATTATTATAATCAATGGAACGCTCGCCAATCTTGTTAGAAGTCCAATAAGAATTAAAAGCCCACAAACGATTTCAAAGCTGCCAACGACCGGACCCAAAAACTCAGGATTTGATAAGCCGATTTTTTCAAATCGTCCTGACCCCAATGTATCAGCAAATAAAAACTTCTGTATTCCTTCTGAAAGAAAAACCGCACCTACCATCAGTCGAATAAGTATAGTCGTTTTTGATAGGTCTGTCTTAGTTATTTTTTGAAACATCATGATTAAATAGTTTTATGAATTTTGGATTATATATTTTATATAAATGGGCTACTATCCATGCAATAGGCATACTTAAAATAGCTGGAACTAAAATATCAGTGGGATAGTGTACACCTAAATACACCCTGCTTAAACTAACAAAGATTGCCCAAGGGATAAGAATGAATGGCAGCCATTTTAGACTATGTTTAGTTAACATGACTAAATAAAATGCTAAGGCAAAAACATTTGCGGCATGTGAGGAAATAAAACCAAACTTACCGCCACGATAATTGTTTACTATATGCAGCTGGCCCTCTAATTCTGGATTTTGACTTGGGCGCAGCCTTTCAAATATTGGCTTGAATATACTCGAAGCCAGCTGGTCACTCATTGTGATGAGCAAGGCGATTAGTAAGATCATCAGGATAGCATCCTTTTTATACTTCCAGATAAGCAAAACTATCAGCGTAACATAAAAAGGAAGCCATGTGTATTTGCCGCTGGCAAACCACATTAATTCGTCCCAAAATTTATTATGGCATCCATTTAGCCATAATAGAATATTTGTATCTATCTGTTTGATATCTTCAAGCATTATTTTCTGATGGGTGATTGTCTTTCTGTCGGAGTTTTTACAGTAAAAAAAGGTACTTTTTCCATTGCATGACAACTAAGGCAACTATTGGTAAGCATTTGGAAGTTCTTATTAAAAACAACTGTATCCCTTTTTTTTAGTGCCTCTTTCATTTGAGGGAGTGTAACGGTAAGAAAATGTTGTGCGGAAGATGTACGCTTAGGTCTTCTTTCCAATCCATTTTCTATCGCCTTTTGGATTTTTTCCAGTTGATAATCTGCATACTCCCAGTTTTCATCCTGTCCTGCCCAATACAATTCCTGATAACGATATCCGGTTTCAACCATTGCCATATCAAAACCACGAAATTGATTTTCTATCGTTTCAAGTTTCTTTTGCTCATTTCCTTTTATCCACTGTCCCTGATCGCCTTCTTGTTTTTGATTACAAGCCGAAAGAAAAAGAAATATTAATGTAGATGTTAAATATCTCATTGCTTACAATTTACATTATACAAATTTCGTACAATACAAATCATTTAGCACGGTATATTTGAAAATACCGTGATGTATTTTAGGTATTACGGAAGATTTGTGGAGTAACACCTGTGTGGCGTTTAAAATATTTCACAAAATGGGAAGTGTCGTTAAAATTTAAACTAAACGCAATTTCAGAAACACTGTTATCTGTATAAATCAGTTTCCTTTTTGCCTCACTGATGATATGTTTTGAAATTATCTCAGAGGCAGTCTGGTCTAGGGTTTTTCGGCAAATTGCATTGAGGTTTTGTGGCGTAGTATGAAGTTTTTCTGCATAGTGAGTGACATTGTTTCGCAGGTCGTTTGTTTGGTTGAGTAGTTCCCGGAATACTGCAATTATATCATCCGTTTTACTGGTTCTAATTGTCAAAGGTTTTGCCGCAATCAATATTTTAGCAAATAGAGCCTTTAATAATCCTTCGGTAACGGTAAAATCTTTTTCTGTAGTAAGCAATTGGAATAAAGTATCTATACTTTCTGTTTCTTTCAGATGAATGCAACTTAATCCGCTTAGTTTGGATAAAAGACTTTTCAGTACACTGTCCATCGACTGGTCGACAAATCCCTTCTTTAAAAGCAGTACAAAACCGTCTGGTATATCTGTCATATCCCAATGATGCACCTGTTCTTTACGAACAAAAAATACGATTGGCGGTTTTATTGAAAATGAAGTATGGTCTATGGTATGAAAACCACTTCCTTCCCGTAGAAAAATAATTTCAAAATAACTGTTGTGTATGTGCGGTTCGGTCTTGCGAATTTCTTTGCGGAACGGTGCAACTTTTAATAATGCTGCCGCTTCAATTTTGGTTTTTATGGATATGGTCTTTTTCAATCCGTTGCAACTTCTATATTTTATGTTTATAAAATTAACTATAATATTTCTTGTTCAACCATAAACTTGCCTTGACTAAAAGTATCAATACGGGTACTTCAACCAATGGCCCAATAACGCCCACAAATGCTTGTGGCGAATGAATACCGAAAACGGCTATGGCTACCGCTATGGCCAACTCGAAGTTGTTTCCTGTGGCTGTAAAGGCTATTGATGCGTTTTTAGCGTAAGGAATATTTAAGGACTTACTGATAAAGAAGCTCACGAAAAACATCAGTACAAAATAAATGATTAACGGTATGGCTACTTTTAACACATCCATTGGCAACTCTACTATTTTATCACCTTTCAGACTGAACATTAAAACTATGGTAAACAATAAAGCATATAATGTAATGGGTGATATTCTCGGTACAAATTTCCTATTGTACCATTCTATACCTTTTAATTTTATCAATGTGTAACGGGTTATAAAACCTGCTAAAAATGGAATACCTAAATATATCAAAACACTTTCGGTTACGTCTTGAATGGATACACTTACATTGAAGTTGGCTAAGCCTAATTTTGCCGGTAATACGTTAATGAATAGCCAAACTAAGAAGCTGTAAGAAAGCACTTGAAAGATACTGTTTAAGGCTACTAACATAGCTGTATATTCTCTATTTGCTTTAGCCAAATCGCTCCATACGATTACCATTGCGATACATCTTGCCAAACCTATCAGTATCAAGCCTGTCATATAATCGGGTTCGTTCCGTAAAAAGAAAACGGCTAACCCGAACATCAATACAGTACCGATAACCCAATTGAGCAATAAGGATATACCAATTACTTTTTTATCCTTAAATGCTTGGGGCAATAATGAATAATCCACTTTTGCCAATGGCGGGTACATCATCAGTATCAGACCTATTGCCAAAGGAACGTTTGTAGTGCCTACGGATAAAGCATTTGTAACTTTTGCTATTCCCGGAAAGAAATTTCCCAATCCTATACCTGTTGCCATTGCAAGGAATATCCATAAGGTTAGGTATCTGTCTAAGAATTTTAGTTTTGGTTGCATCGGCTAACTATTAATCATTGAAAAGACATAAAACATTTCCGTTGCTATCTGCAAACTTCTTTCTGCATATACCTTGGATTGCTCTGGTGTATTATCCGATATTTTAGGGTCTTCAAATGTGATAGGTATTCTTTTTTCCGCACCTGCAATAAACGGACACCCACCGTCTGCCTGCGAACAGGTCATAATAGCTGCAAATGCTGATGCAGGATTAAAAGGGCTATCATATTTTTTAGAAAAGCCAATTATAGGTAAAGCATTATCGCCATACTTGATAGCATATACAGGATTATTACTTTCTGCAATTTTGAAAATGTTAAAACCTTGATTAATCAATGTTTCTGCTACTTTAGAGAATAATGCCGTTTCTTCTGTACCTCCCGAATAACAGTTTACATTTGGTATGCTAAAATGTGCTGCTGCTGCCTTTGCCCAAACCTGCGAAAGATGGCTTCTGCGAGAATTATGGGTGCAGATGAAATTGATATTTACTTCCTGCTTATTATCTATTTTTTGCTGTACAAAATCGATCAGCGGTTGTAATATGATTTTGCGTTCTTCGCTGATGTTCTGAGTTTGTAACTGCTCGATTGTTTTTGATAATGATGAATACATAATAGAGTATTTAATTTTTACGAAAACTACAGAACACGAAATTCTGATTAGTTTCAAATGGTGTTTTATGGTCAATAGTAATACAACCTATTTTTTGAAAATGATTTTGAAACAAATCTGTCATTGTCTGCTCTGAATATTGCTTGATTTCAATACCGCTACATTTTGTAGGACCTTGTTCAGAAAAAGTGCCAATAACCAGATTTCCATTTTTGGAAATAGCTTTGGCTGTAGTTTCTACATAATTTTCTATTTCATTTTTATCTGTTAGAAAATGGAATGCTGCTCTGTCGTGCCAAAAGTCATACAGCTCCGTAGGTATAAATTCTGAAACATCTGTTACAATCCATTTTACCATATTTGCTTTATTGCCTAACCTTTTTTTCGCCCGCTGGATAGCGGAATTAGAAATATCCAGGACTGTAATATTTTCATAACCCAAGTCAAGTAAATGGTCAACTAAAAAACTGTCTCCTCCGCCAATATCAATAATTTTAGCGGTCTTGGGCAAGTTGAATTGACGAATAAAATTTAGTGAGGTTTCAGGATTAGGCTGATACCAGCTCACGGTTTCTAAAGGTTTGCTTTCGTAAATATTTTCCCAGTGGGATTTTCGATTGAAATATTCCATATTTCTCTTTTAATTTTATGATTAACAGCACCCGCCACCAGGTGTACAAGCATTATTCGCTGATAATGCTGCCAAATTTTTCTTTTCTGGTGGAATACCGCATGCACCTTGAGCTAAGCAAGCGGTCTGTTTGTTCTTCAGCATAAAGTGATTTCCGTTAAAATCCAAATCGTATTTACCGATTGTAGAACTTTGGTATTCTACTTCTATTTCAGCATCTTCAATACCTAATTTTTCTTCGGATAGCTTAATGATGTTTAATAGTTTGGTCGGCTTTAATCGGTGTTCAAAGTCGTTGGCATTCCATAATTGGAAATTGACAACTTTTTCATTTCTAATCGCTCCGCCACAATCAATAAAATGTTTGGTAATAACACCTATTTCTGTAACGTGGAAATGCTCCGGTACAACTGCTCCGTTCTCTAATTGAAATTCAGCATTATCTAATGCTGGTAAGATTTCTTTGATGCTTGACAGTTTCATTGTTTTTTATTTAATTGTTATATTGCTTTATTGCAATATACAGGGTTAAAAAAATGCTTAACAGGATTTATCAACTCCTACATTGTCCACAAAGAAAATGTTGAGTTCCTTTTTTATCTGCTGCCAAATATTTTCGTTGATGCAATAACATATACTGGTTCCTTCGATATTTCCTTTGATGATGCCAATGTTTTTAAGTTCTTTTAAATGTTGTGAAATCGTAGCCTGTGCCAATCCTAATTCTTCCACTAAGTCATTACAAATGCAAGCATTCTGTTTAATGATGTACTGAAGGATAGCAATTCGGGCAGGATGAGCCAGTGCCTTTAAAGTCGTTGCTAAGCTGTTTTGCTGTTCTGTAAATATTTCTGTTTTTGTTACGCCCATCTTATCTCGTAATAATATATCGCAATATTACGATATTAAATTTAGATACAAAAGATTTTTATTTTTTATTTATAAAAGCTCAATACTAGACCCTTCAAAATCAACTAAAAAAATATACAAAAACTTGGATCATAACACAGAATCTTTTCTTTTCCAAAAGAAAAGAAGCTTTGGCTGATTGGATTAATTTTCAATTTGCCAAAGCTTTTGAGCTGGTCTATGTTCAATTGTTTTTTTAAGGGCTTGTATTGTCATTTATGAGTAGTTGCATTATTGGAAAACTTTTTGTTCGAAATTCTTCATCAGTGTATTTGCCGTATGCTTTGTAAAAGGCGGTAGAATCGGGACGAATTACTAGTGTATAATAGTCTAGCTTGCTTTCAGGTAAGCAAAAGTTTTCCTCTTCATCCTTTTCAAGGATTACAAATGTCCACTCATTTTCACATAAGATATCGTCAATGAGAAGGGGAGTTTCGCCAATTTGATAAAAAGTTGCAGAAGTGTCATAGTAGTTCATGGATAGTAGATCCGGATCACCTTTCAATCCGGTAATAGTAACCAGTCTTTTCATCTGTTCAAATTTCCACTCTTCGGTTATACGAATAATGGCAAAATCACAAAAGTCCCATTCACTGCTAGTGCTCGCTTTTAGTAAAACATATCCTGTATTTTTGTTTGTAGTTTTCATGTTGTTGTTTTTTCTAAATAAATATTGATTTTATGGTTTGGCCTTTAGATATCAAGGTTGAAAAAAGCATTAACCAAATGGTAGAAATTACTGTCCTTTCGCTTGTTTGCAGCATATTTGCCTATACAATCAATGGTAAATAAAGCGAGATATCCATCAAATAGCTAATCAGCAAAACATCTACTTTTTAATAATTTTTTACCATTTTGTTTTATTGCTCTATTTACTTCCTCTGCAAGTCTATACCACATGTCCACAGTGATTATATTTGTATCCCAGTTTTTGCGTATTTTGTCTTCGTTATCGGAAAGCATTTCGTAATGCGCCTGTATGTACTCGCTGATTTTCAATAACTCGTTTGGGAAAAGGTCAGCTAATAACTTGCCCTTTTCGACGTTGTTTAATAGGTTTAAACTTTTCATTTTATTTCTTTTTGCGTTATGAAAAGGCAGCCATCGTTAGATAGGCAGCCAATGTTAGGGTAGATTTTATTGATTATCGGGCAGACTAAATACTAGTATTTGTTTACCCGTGCTGAAGTAGGTTGACTCAGTCATTGTGAGCTGTTTGAATTTTTTGAGTTTTTCGATCTGTTTTAACTTCATTGGTTGGCTCGAATACACGGGAACAAAGAAATAGTCGTCCTCAAATGTTAATTCCGGATTTTTTAATGAATTTTCCATTATAAAATAGATTTAGGTTAATACTTGTTTTTCCTTTTTCTTTTTTTCACCCGTCTATCGAAGGTTTTGTACAATGCGGAAAAACGGAAAAAAAGAAAGCCTTTTTCCAGCATGTACTTCCGGCAATGGGGATCTATAAGTCCCAAAGGGTGGTATTGTGAAGAATGAGCAATACCATTATGCGATCACCTTCGCCGGTACATGCTATTTTTGTTTTCCTTTTTGTCTGTTTTCGCATTGCAAAGAATGTATCGGGCGGATGATCGATTTCTGATCGAGGTAACTGTGGGGAAAATCGGAAAACAAGTACGAGCTGTTTTTCGATTCTGGAAAACACGTACAGTGGTTTGCGTATTTTTGGGTGTATATGTCCGTGTTTATAGTTAACTTATTGAAAATCAAAGGGGAAAAACACCCTTTTTTTTGAGGAAATTTGCTTCGTATTTAAAGTTTGCCCTATGTTTGGTCTTCAAAACATACAAAAAAACAATCACCATGTCTTACTCATTTATGTGCAGGCTTTACTGTCTGTTCCTGCTATTGGCATGCCCGCTTCATAGCTTTTCCCAAGATATTCTATGGGAAAAATCCTATGGAGGTAAACATGCTGAGTTCCTAGCAGATGTACTTCCTACGCCCGATTATGGGTTTCTTCTTGTGGGAAGTTCACTTTCCGATAAAAACGGGAATAAGCAAATGGCTTCGAGCGGTAATTTCGATTATTGGCTCTGGAAAATGGATGAACACGGATCGCCCGAATGGCAAAAAAGCTTCGGCGGTTCCGGTATGGATTTTTTACAGAATGTACAATTAACTTCAGATGGCGGTTTTATTCTTGGCGGAACAAGTTTATCGTCTAAAGGCGAACAGAAAAAAGAGGATAGCAGAGGGCAGCAGGATCTATGGATCATCAAACTCGATGCAAAAGGAAGTGAACAATGGCAACGTACCATTGGCGGTAGTGGACAGGAAGAATTGGCCTGTATCCGTCGCACTAAGGACGGTGGCTATATTGTTGGTGGCTCTTCGGCTTCCGGCAAGTCGGGTGATAAAACTGAAGATAACTATGGTAATCTTGACTACTGGATAATAAAGCTTTCTTCTGATGGTAAAATCGAGTGGCAAAAGACCTATGGCGGTAAAGGACTCGATCAGTTAAGAACCGTTGAGCAGACCTTAGATGAAGGTTATATCATAGGTGGTTATTCCAATTCACCTGCTTCCGGAAATAAACAAAGCGATAACATGGGAGCCGGAGATTACTGGATTCTGAAAACCGATAAAAATGGTCTTGTCCAATGGCAACGTACTTTAGGCGGTGACGGGGATGATAACCTAACGGCACTCATCCAATGTCAGACCGGTGGTTATTTATTGGGCGGAAGTTCCAATTCGAATCCCTCACGCGATAAAAGCAGGGCTAACGGTAAAGGAACGGATTTCTGGTTGATGCGTTTGGATCAGGACGGACAAACGATCTGGCAGGAAACCTACAATTACGGTAAAACAGATTTGCTGACTTCCATTATTGAGAATCCCGATCATACCTTTTTAATCGGTGGTCATGCTGCTACAGAAGTGGGCGACGGAAAAAAAGACAAAAAGGACATCAACGATTATATCGCTTTAAAGATCAACGATAAAGGCGAAGAATTGTGGAGCAAAACCGTTGGTAGTGACGGAGAAGATATCCTCAGCCGATTAGTTGAAACCCGTGACGGCGGTTATCTGTTGGCCGGTACTTCTAAAGGTACTGCATCCCGTGATAAAAACGGTAGCCATGGCGGTAGTGATTTCTGGGTGGTTAAACTCAAAGATCGTTACAAAAAAGAACTTGACAAACCGGCGATCGAAGCCTTGCCGAATCCGGCACAGCAATTTACCAACATCATTGTGGACTATGACTTTGAAACTGGAACTGCATCGGTATTCGATTTAGCAGGAAGACAGCTCCAACAATTCGCAATAGGCAGCCGTACGGTACCTGTTGATTTAAGTACATATCCGGAAGGGATTTACATTGTGGAGATCCGAACCAACGTGCAAAACAACTCGGTAAAAGTTATTAAAGGCATCCAACCTAAATAAGAAAAATCAACATGAAAAAAATACTATTCACTTTACTGCTTTTAGGGCTTTATGGGACAGCTATGGCACAACCCGAAAGTGCTGGCGAGATGATAAGACCCGATTTTACGCCACCATCACCTCAAGCCCATGCAATGACCAAGTTTGGAGATGTCCCGGTAAACGAATTCTCGGGAATGGTCAATGCAACAATTCCTATCTATACTGCAAGGGTTGGAAAACTGGAAATACCAGTTTCCCTTAATTATTCTGCATCCGGCGTGAGGGTTGCCCAGACCTCCACATGGACGGGTATCAATTGGGTACTTAATGCCGGAGGTGTGATCAGCCGTACTATTAATGATGCACCCGATGAATCGATTTCAGCAGATAAGCGATTGACGGCCGATATGATTATTCCAAACCAGCTTGTTAACGGATCATCCCATGCCGCATTTCTAAACGGTGTTTTCTTGGGAGCACGTAAGCATTATGATTTTAAACCCGACCTGTGGAGCTATTCTTTTGGGAACTACTCAGGAACTTTTTATCTGGATGCAGATTTTGTTCCCCAGTTTTCCAAGCTCAGTAGTAATCTAAAGATAGAAATCGTAGGTACTGAAACCGATTTGAGACAACGTTTTCGTAACAGTCAGTCATTCTGTATCACGACCCCTGACGGGATCAAATATTATTTTGGAGGTATAGATGCATGCGAAAGCTCTTTTATGGGTTCGCATAGGGATAACCCTTACGCTAATACCGGTTTTTATCTTACCAAGATACAACACCCCGATCATGGCATAGTGCTTTTTGAATATGAAACTGATACTGTCAACCATTCCGTATGGATGAACCAAGAGGAAAGTGTGACCATAAAAGTTTCCGAAAGCAGATTGGGGGAATTGTGTAAACGCCCCCCAACCAACGAAGAACAACATTTGATCCATAGTACGGGAATTGTAACTATGAATGGAAAATGGCTAAAGAGAATCTATAGCCCACATACTTATCTTCAAATATTATTTAATCGAAGTCAAGGTTCTTCCGGACATTATAAATACGTTCTTGACAATATTGAAGTTAGGGAAGGAAGTACGGTTATGAAAAAGGCGGACTTGAGCTATCTGTTTCCGCAGACAAAGACTACTTCTGAACGTTTCTTTTTAACAAAGGTCGAATTTGACAAGGATCGCAATTATGGTAGTGGCCGCAAGAATGAGGAATATGCTTTGGAATACAACGACCCGTTGGGATTGCCGAACCGTAAGAGCGAGGCGAAGGATCTTTCGGGTTACTATAATGGTCAAAATGGTAACAGTACGGCACTGCCGCAAAATGACGATCTTTGGTTTAACAACTACTATCCAAACCTAGCAGATCGTACACCTGATTTTAATTACTCGGTAAAAGGAACACTTAAAAAGTTGATCTATCCAACCAAGGGATACACTTTGTTTGAGTATGAGTCGCTAAAGGCAAAAGCCTATGACAGACAGCACCGGTCATTGACCATATGGAGGAATAATCCCGGCAAGATCCCTGCTTCAAAAACAAATGTAGCTATGCCATTGGGTGATTTTTACGCTAATCCAGATGGCACAATGGGAACCAGTGCTGCGGTTATTGATGAGCAAGTGAAAGTAAGGGTAGAGTTAACGGCCAATGCGCAGATGGGACATACCGACAGGGTAATTTTTAAGGTGGTTGATCAAACGGCAAATACAACACAGACCTTTACCATACAAATGCCTGACGGAAACGAGGAAACAGGGACGGGAGCATTTAACTATACTCGGGAGTTCAGTATAAATGTAATAAAAGACCACATCTACACTATAGAACTTAGCAATACCTATTCATCGGTAGTCATGTTTGAGGCAACGGCCTACTTTTTCAATACAAAAGGTTTTAAGACCATTGATGAGAACGGAGGGCTACGTGTGAAGCGAACAACTGATTTCAGTGCCGAAGATAATAATGCTTATGTAAAACGATTTTATTATCATCAGGCAAAGGACTTGCTTGTTGATCCCTATAGCTTGCTCAATTTTAAAATGAACTTTGAGTCTATCAAGGATATTTACCTAACCAAGTGTTGTAATCCAAGGTTTCCTGCTGGTTCTGACCCGGGTGGTCCGGTGTTGTTGACGCATACGGGAGATATAAGGCTGCGCACCTTTTCCTCGGGTACAGTGTTTACAGATGCATTCAACCAGAAGTACGAATATGTGACCATTAGTTACGGAGGAGACGATTTTGAACTCGGAGGTAAGCAGAAATTTTTTAACAAGTCACACATGTACACCGACCTTCCAATCCAAGATTTAAACGATACGCCATTTCAAGATGAAAAGGCAATGTACCGGGGAAATCTCGAATCGGTCTATCACGGAACCCTGTTGTCTGAAGTCGATATAATTAAAAGGGGAGGTAAGATTTATAAGGTAAATGAGAAAATCTTCGACTATGATTATGTTCCTTATGGAAATGGAATTTCCGGTATTATAGGAGGATATGGACGAATGAATTGTTCATATCCGGTGGATGGGGCTGAAAATCTTGATATCGTAAAATTTGAATATCTATCCAAAAAGGTAAATCTGGTTTCCACCATTGAGAAACAATTCACAATTCCAATGTCCATTACTTTAGATGCCGCTTTTGAAGCCGGTTACAAACCGGTTGTTGTCAGAACCGACTATACCTATGGCTCGTTTGCCGGTCTGCCCTTAACGATCAGAACTAGTAGCAGTGAAAACAATGGTTATACAGAAATTCAGAATACGTATGCCGATCAGGCTAGCCAGCTATCAGGTTTGACCTCTGGTTATTTGGCTGCTTACTTAAAACTGTTGCAGATCAATAAAATAGCAGCACCAATAGAGATAAGGAGTTTCCGTACCGAGAATGGACAATCTGTTCTGACATCCAAAAAGAGAACCCTTTATAAGAACTGGGGATCTTCAGTTGATTTGGTATTGCCGGAGATCATACAGTTAGCCAAGGGAAGTTTGCCATTGGAAGATCGGATCATTATGCACAATTATGATAACCGGGGTAATCTGACGCTGGTCTCCAATGTAAATGGACACAAGATTCGCTATGAGTACGATCTGTATGATAATTTAAAGGCAAAGATTGAAAATTATGCAGGAACGGATACACCAATTGAAGCACCTAATGTTCCGGTGGAGGTAGAGCCGGGAGCATCAACAGATTGCAATTTAAGTTCTATGTATCCGGGTGCCTTAGTTACTTGGTTCTATTATGATACATTTCAAAGATTGCTTAGACGAACCCTTGATAGCAATTGCCGTAGCACCTATTATGAATATGACGCGCTATTACGCCTAAAGTACATTAAGGACAATTCAGGAAACATTATAGAGGAATATGACAATAATTATAGAAACAATTAAGATGCTTATGAAACGATCGGTTACATTAATTTTATTATTGCTTTCCTATTTGGCAATTGGCCAAAGTATCAATCAAAATTATTCCAAAAGAACCATATACAGGGAGGTTAATGCCGGCCGCCCGCAGAGTGATATCATGTATTATGACGGTCTTGGAAGACCGGTACAGCAGATTTCAGGTAAGCAAGGGGCGAACGGAAAGGATATCGTTCAGCACATCGAATATGAACTGGACAGACAGATAAAAGAATACCTGCCGTATGTCGCAACTTCCAACAATCAGGAATTTAAAGATCAGGCCAAACAGGAAACTGTTAGCTATAATGCTTATTCCGGCCAAGTACCCTATCAGGAGAGTGTACTGGAAAATTCCACATTTGGGCGGCTTTTAAAACAAGGAGCGGTAGGGAATGATTGGCAAGTTTCTTCCACGGGAACTACAGACCGAACAGCTAAATACGACTATGGTACAAATAATAACGATGAGGTCAAGAACTATTTTGCCCAGACCTCATGGAATGCCAGTTCGAAACTGTATGATATAACCTTGGTTGACAGGGGATATTTTGCGGTAAACCAGTTGTATAAAACTATCGTCAAAGATGAAAATTGGGTAGGCGGTACTGATAATACTGTAGAGGAATTCCGGGACAAGGAAGGTCGTGTGGTACTGAAGCGCTCATATGGTAACGAACCGCACAATACCTATTATGTCTATGATATTTATGGAAACCTGACCTATGTCATTCCGCCTTTGGCAAATAATCCGCAAAGCCAGCTTGATGAATTGTGTTACATGTACAAGTACGACCATCGCAACCGGTTGGTGGAAAGAAAGGTACCGGGTAAACAGTGGGAGTACCTTGTTTATGATCAGTTGGATCAGCTTGTCGCCAGCGGGCCATCTTTTCAGCCTTTCGGAGGTGTAAAGACCGGATGGTTGATTACAAAGTACGATGTACTGGGCAGACCTGCTTATACAGGTTGGTTTGATGGACTAGTCGCAACGGCATCTGGCAGAGTTCAGTTTGCACAAAACTATGCCAATGCAAGGGCTGTCGAGACCAAGGGGACACAAAATTCAATAGAAGGTATTGAAAACATTTATAGTAATAGGGTTTATCCTACTACTTCATACCGCCTTTTAAGCGTAAATTATTATGATGATTATGGTTTTTCAGGTGCACCCAATCCATTGCCGGCGACTGTAGAAGGTCAGAGCGTTTTGCCTAAAGTTACTGGTTTGCAAACGGGAACATGGCTAAGAATTTTGGATGGTGGGCAAACTGAGCCTGTAGGGGTTACAAGCTATACACTTTATGATGATAAGTACAATACGGTACGTCTTTTTACCGGTAACCAATACGGAGGTTATACAAGAACCGATGGTAAGTTCAATTTTATTGGAAATCCTGAAAGTTACAGTACCTACCATAAGAGAAACTCTTCATCAAATGAATTAAAGATAGGTGACCGGTTTGTTTATACCGAACAGGATAGGGTAAAACTACACCTTAACCAGATCAATAGTAATGCTGAGGAACTTCTCTCAAGTAACAGCTACAATGACCTTGGCCAGTTGGTACAAAAAAAAGTAGGAGGGGCAGACATTACCGGACAGATTGGTTTACAGACTGTAGATTTTAAATACAATATCAGAGGTTGGCTTACCGGAATAAATAATGAAGGGACAAACGGTCTAAGCTTGGGCGGGTCAGATCTATTTGGGCTAAAAATCAACTATAATCAAGTAACCGAAAGTAATCAGGGAGTTGTGGTGCCTGCAAGCGAGAGTATAGCAGGTCAGGTTAAACCACAGTACAACGGTAATATCTCGGAAACATTTTGGAAATCGGCCAGTGATGGTGTTGTACGTAAATACGGCTTCGCTTATGATAAACTCAGCAGGCTAACCTCTTCATTTTATCAAAAGCCGGAATCAGCAATACCGGTAACGGGCTCATACGATGAGAAGGTTTCCTATGATAAGAACGGGAATATTACCGGTATCAGAAGAAATGGGAATCTTGACAATCCGTCCGTTAAAATTGAGATCGACCAATTGGATTATACCTATAATGGCAATAAGCTTAAAAGGGTTATCGATTTAAGTAACAATCCGGATGGTTTTAGTGATAATGCTTATGGTTCACAAGCGGATGACTATCAGTATGATCTTAACGGAAATCTTACCAATGATGCCAATAAGCAGATTACAAGTATCACTTATAACCATTTTGACCTTCCTACAGAGATCGTTTTCAGTGCGGGAAATAAAATTAACTATCTTTACGATGCTGGTGGAAACAAGCTACAGAAGAAAGTTACTGTAGGCTCAACGGTTTCCACAACGGATTATTTACAGGATTTTGTCTATGAGAACGGAAATCTAAAGTACTTCTCAAATGAGGAAGGATATGTAAGTGTCAATTCCGGTACGTTCTTTAACTACGTTTACAATTATAAGGATCATTTAGGAAATGTACGATTAAGTTGGACGTGGGAAGATAAGAGCGGAAGTCTTAGGATTATTGATGAGAACCATTATTATCCGTTTGGGCTGAAGCATACGGCATACAATACGCAGGAATATGTTTATGTTCCTTCTCTTGGTGATGCACCGGGCTATAATCGACCGGTTCTGGAACAGGTTGGGACAAGAGGTGTTGTTAGTATCTATAAGGACAAGTTCAATGGCAAGGAACTAGAAAACGATCTTGGATTAAACTATTATGCAATGGATTACCGTCAGTATGATGGTGCCATTGGAAGGTTTGTGGGCATTGATGCCCTCGCGGGTCAGGCGGCAGATTCATCGCCATATAGTTTTGGATTTAATAATCCGGCGGTATTCAATGATCCTACAGGTTTGTGTCCGGAGTGTCCCGATCCTGCCAAGGCGAAGGAAGGAGCTACCTATACATCGACAGGAGGCGGTAATTATACCTTCAGCAATGGCCAATGGACTAGAAATGACGGACAGCTTGGCGATGTTGTTGTAAAGGCTAAGGTAAAGGGTAGTGCAGGTGCATCCGCTCAGAATGGGATGGCCGGTAAGCGCACCGAATCAAGATTGTTGGGGTTAATCCAAAATCCAAATGTTGATGCTCAGGGACGTAGCCCTCTGGAGGCCTACCGCGAAAAAAGAGCTAATCCGGGATACAATGAAGGAGAGGATAAATGGGATCGCATATTTAGACTTATAAATAATTCGCATGTCGAGCAGATGCTTGATTTCGGAAGTGGTGGCCACAATATGTTTGGTGGTTATGGACGTGCAGCACGTGCATTAACAACTACTCAAAGAATGCAGGCACATGTTGATAGAGCTAGGGGAATTGTTGATGCAGCTGGTGATGGAGCTTTTACTGATAAACAGTTTGCGGCTATTAAAATAATGCCTCGATTACGAGCAATGTTTCGAGGGAATAGAATTGATGTAATGGCTAGAGAATTTATTAGAAAAGATCCTAAATTGGGGCATTTAAAGAGTAACTATACGAAGGGGCCGGACTTTGTTGACCCCGCAACTGGAAAATGGTGGGATATGACTACGCCAAAGCAATGGCAGATGCATGTGGACAAATACGGACCAGGTGGAACTTTATTAAAAACAAAATAAAAAGATATGGCAAAAAGTGCTTTGTTCAAACGTTGGGAAGCTGATAAGGATAGTGTTACTTGTCACGAAAAGATTGTTAAGAAACTACAATCCGGATCGATACTTTCTGAAACGGAGACACCATTTAAAGTGCTGGTTAATGGTTATTTGGATTATCGTGGGATACATATTGGTGGTCAGACCATTAAAAAGAACAAGTTAAAGAATATTGATTTTTCAGAAAGTTATTTTGCAGGTGCTTGGATTGAAAAGTCTGAGTTTATTAATTGCATCTTCGATAAAACCGATTTTACTGATTTTTCAGATCATGGAAATATTTTTAAAGATTCTCTTTTCCAGAATTGTAAATTTTCAAAAGCTGTTATTGGATATGATGGGACAAAATTTGAGAACTGTATTTTTAGAAACTGTGATTTTACCAGAACAAATCATATACGGACAGAATATAATAATTGTCAGTTTTTAAACTGTAAGCTTAAAGGCTTCGATTATGGTGCATCCTCGTTTGAAGATTGTGTTTTTGAGGGCAAAGTTGAAGATGTATGGTTCAGGGGAGGGTTTCAGCATCCAATTCAACTTTCGGAATTTGGAAAACCAAGACCTAACAAGATGAAAAATGTTTCTTTTGAGCATGCTGAGTTAATTGATCTTACGATTAGTGATAATTGTGATTTGTCAACTGTTAAGGTGCCAGATGATGGTAATTACCTACTACTTGGAAATTGGAAGACTAGGCTTGAAAGATTAGATTTTTGTTTAGAAAGTCTTACAGATAATGATAAGATAAGGTTACAACTTTTTATAGATGTTAAAAAACGATTTACACATAATCAAGATTGGATGATTCTTAATAAGGAAGAGCTGGAGAAACGTTATGGTTTAACTGTTGCCTTAGTTATTTTCAACGAGTTGTCTCATAACTAGATTGACTTATGAGTACAATTTTATTCAAACGTTGGGAAGCTGATAAGGATAGTGTTACTTGTCACGAAAAGATTGTTAAGAAACTACAATCCGGATCGATACTTTCTGAAACGGAGACACCATTTAAAGTGCTGGTTAACGGTTATCTGGATTTTAGAGGAATACATATAGGCGGGCTAGTTATTAAAAAGAATAAGTTGAAGAATATTGACTTTTCTGAGAGTTATTTTGCTGGAGCATGGATTGAAAAGACTGAGTTTATTGACTGTATCTTTGATAAAACTGATTTTACGAATTTTTCGGATCATGGTAATATCTTTAAGGGAGTACTATTTGAGCGTTGTAAGTTTACAAAAGCGGCGATGGGTTATAATGGTTCAAAGTACGAAAATTGTATTTTTAGGAACTGTGATTTTACACGTTCGGTTCATACTCGCACCGAATACAACAACTGCGAATTTATTAACTGCAAATTAAAAGGAATTGATTTTTCAGGTTCATCTTTCGAAGATTGTGTATTTGAAGGGAAAATTGAAGATGTTTGGTTTCGTGGAGGATTTCCATTGCAGTCAGATGATTCATACTTTGGAAAACCAAGACCAAACAAAATGAAAAATGTGTCTTTTGAACATGCGGAGTTAATTGATCTTGCGATTAGTGATAATTGTGATCTGTCGACAATTAAAATGCCTCTTGAAGGAAACTATCTTTTGTTGGATGATTGGAGAGAGCGACTTTCTAAACTCGAAAAAAATGGGAAAGAATTATTGCAGAATGATAGAAAGGAATTTGAGTTGTTTATTACGGTTAGGAAAGTTCATGCTGCCAAACAGGATTGGATGATTCTTAACAGAGACGATTTGGAAAGGGAGCATGGGCTAACCGTTGCATTAGTAATTTTTAACGAGTTGTCTCATAACTAAATTGACTTATGAGTACAATTTTATTTAAACGTTGGGAAGCTAGTAAAGATAGTGTCGCTTGTCATAAGAAGATTGTAAAGAAATTACAATCGGGATCGACACTTTCTGAGAAGGAAACTATTTTTAAAGAACGGATTAACGGTTATTTGGATTATCGTGGAATACATATTGGTGGTCAGACCATTAAAAAGAACAAGTTAAAGAATATTGATTTTTCAGAAAGTTATTTTGCAGGTGCTTGGATAGAAAAGTCTGAGTTTATTAATTGCATCTTTGATAAAACCGATTTTACGAATTTTTCGGATCATGGTAATATCTTTAAAGGTGTATTATTTGAGCGCTGTAAGTTTACAAAAGCCGCAATGGGCTATAATGGTTCAAAGTTTGAAAACTGTATTTTTAGAAACTGCGATTTTACAAGGTCGGTTCATGCTCGTGCCGAATACAATAATTGTGAGTTTATTAACTGTAAATTAAAAGGGATAGATTTTTCAGGTTCATCTTTCGAAGATTGTGTTTTTGAGGGAAAAGTTGAAGATGTTTGGTTTCGTGGTGGGTTTCCATCACAACTTGAAATTGAAGATTTCGGTAGACCAAGACCTAACAAAATGAAAAATGTGTCTTTTGAGCATGCTGAGTTAATTGATCTTACGATTAGTGATAATTGTGATTTGTCAACTGTCAAGGTGCCGAACGATTGTAATTACCTGAGACTTGATAATTGGAAGGCTAGACTCGAAAGACTAGATTCTTGTCTAGCTAGTCTTACAGACGATGATAAAAAAGGATTGCAGCTTTTTATAGATGTTAACGAACGCTTTACACATAATCAAGATTGGATGATTCTTAATAGAGAAGAGTTGGAGAAACGTTATGGTTTAACTGTTGCCTTAGTGATTTTTAACGAGTTGTCTCATAACTAGATTGATTTATGATTACAATTCTATTCAAACGTTGGAAGGCTGATAAGAATAGTGTTGCTTGTCACAAAAACAAAACTACGATTACAAAGGACGATTTAATGGAATTCTTTTCGTGTCTGGAACAAGGAAGCGAATTAACAAATTAAAAATTAACATGTTCGTACACGAGGTTTGATGCTGGCAATATAATCAGTCCTGAAAACATTATTAAGTAATCTAAAATATTGATTTTCTATGATAAATACCTTTGTGATTACCACAAAATATGTGATCGATAACAAATCGCCCGTGTTAACTGTATACAAAGATGAGGATGGGGACTGGCAATTTTTTGGAGGTGAGATAGATATTTTAGAAGAAGACGCGAGCGTAGTAAGTTTGGTAGAGATGCTTAATCTAGATCCAAGCTTAGGAAATATTCTATGGATAGGTAATGGAATGAAAGCTACAAGAGCGTCTATCAGTGATGAGTGGGTTACCCACGTCTAACTTTGTTCAAAGTATTAACTTGATTAAAAACATGTATTGATTTTAGGTAAAAATGGAAATGATATTAGAAGTCGTGATTGTATTGCTTTTTAGGTATCCAGGAGCTTTTATAAGGTGGAAATTTCTTAATAAGCGAAGAACATTTGGTTCGTTGTTAAAAGACGATCCGTATATAAATGCTACATTGTCAATCGCAATATTAGGTGGAATTGCACTTTTAATTAGTTATATCTTTAAATTCCGCATATGACGTATTAGTTGAAAAGTATATGACTTTCTATAGCAATAATTTTGACGTTTTTTACTTGTAAGAGTATAATAACATAATCTATTTAATTAATAATGAAACCTAGTGTAATTATAAAATACATTTTTTTCGTGATAACCTTCAATGTAGTACATCTACAAGGGCAAGAAATTAATTGTAAAAAATTCCATGTTGGTAAATTTAGACATGTATCCGATGTGTCAGGAACTACTCAGATTGTAAGGACAAAAAATACTCAAACTGAAGTAAATGAAAAATTGAAAGTTAAAGTGGTTTATGATATCCGATGGATTGATGATTGTACTTATGAAATTAGTAATAGACGAATAATTTCAGAAAAAAATAAAACGGATAAAGATGAGATGAATTTTATATTGAATGTGAAAATTCTCAGATCCGAAGGAAATAAAGTTTTCGTTTCCTATACTTCTAATTTTTCAGATGATGTCTATGAAGGGATAATGTACAAGGATGATTAAGGAAAATTGAAACAGAATATAAATACACCGAGGAAGAAATAATTTCTTTAGAACAGGCCTACACTGATTTTATTTTTGGGGGAGTAATATTGATGTTTTATATCGCTTAAATCTTATGAAAGAAAATACTTTTGACGAATTAGTAACCCTAATGATTTATCAAGCCAAGGCTTTTTTGGAGGAGACTAGAGAGTTTTTTCCTTATGCTTCCGTACTGACAACTAGGAATACTTTGGAAACCGTTGGTATTATGAATAGTGATGACGAGAATTTTGATGCTATTAAAGCTATCGTCATCTTTAAAAGTAAGATTGCTGAACAGATTAAAAGTGGTGAAATCTTTATTGGGGCGATTGGTATAGGTGTTACTATTTCTGAAACTAATCAGAATGCTCTAATGATCAAAGCAAGTGATAATGGGGTTAGATGGCATGAGCGAAGCTATCCGTATTACTTTTCAGAAGGAAAAGTCATCTTTAACGATAACATTTCATAGGGAAACCGAGTACTTTCTAGTAAAATCCTTTCTCGATGAAGGTGAAAAAAATGGACAAAGGACATTTGAGGAAAGTTGTATGGAACATAATTATCAAGAATAGGAATCGAATTAAACAGTATCATCTATGAAAAAACTTATATATAAATATTCCGAGACTCCGGATGGATTATTCAAGAGACTATTTATCACTTTCACTTTCGGATATATTCCCTTTGGCATCTTTCAGGCCATATTGAATATGATGGGAGTGTGGCCGTTGAGTTTCAATGACCGGAACTATTACGGAATGTTATCGGCTGTAGTTATTCTATGTAGTGTGCCTTTGTTCGCACTGTTACTTACCGTCATTGTATGGTTCTATTTTATGATAGGTATCCTGATGATGAAAGTTGCCAGAACTTTTCTGAATTAGCCAATTTAAAGAGATCTAAATTATCCGTTATTGTATAGCGGAATTAGCTTACTACACTCTATTTATTTGATTGTGGACGGGGCATTCTGTGCCTTGTCCACATAACAAATGAGCAAAGTATTATATCGATTTGCCACAGATAATAACAATTTTACCAAACCTAAATTTTAGATTATGCCATACCGATTAGTTAAGGAGAAACTGGTTATTTTTCGCATGGAAAGAAAGTTCGAGGTACCAATGTCGATTTATTATCCGGGAGCGGATAACGAATCGGTCAGAAAGGAATTAAGTAATATATTGGATCACAGCATTAGGGAAGTGTATTCAAAAGTAGATCAGGGAATCGTAACGATGGAACTTATGAGCATTGTTCATAAGACACTTTCAAAATTTGATTGCTTTCACTTGGACGAGCATGATTTTGTTGTTGTTCGCCAATACCTAAACAGACTTATTTTGATTGTCGAGTGGGACTGTAATGCTGATGAAGTGGAACATTTAATATAAAGATATCAAAAGCATCCGCAAGGTTTAAGCGGATTTTTACTTCACTCAACTATTTGGTTGTAGAACAGGGCAGAGGTGCCCTGTTCTCTTTTTAGAAATTTTTGATCTACTTGCGTATGATAAGGTGAGCTAGAGCCGGGTCACCAAGTAGCCGCTCAAATTCGGAATTCACAATATCTTTAATATCCTCCTTAATCTGTAAATAGTTTCGCTGAACCATTTTCATATCGACCTGTCTAATAACTGGTATTTCTTTATACTCCTTTTCTTCCCTTTGTATTGCTTCGAAATCATTCTGTATTTGGCAGTGGAAAGCTTTAAGTTCAATTTTCTGACTAGGTGTGTCTGCTATCATGCCTACGAACTCCCCGGAACTAAGTGCGGAGATTTTCGAAGCCGGAACAGCATAATCCAATTGTTTGCTTTTACTGATCGAGGTATCACCACTGTTTATAGATAGGCTTTCCCGTTGCTGCATAATCTTTCCTATGCGTTCTGAAAGCTGCTTCGCACTATCACCGGTTACCTGACCGGAAATAATATTTCCAACGGTATTGGTTATCACATCGGCCTGTTCCCGCCCGTAATCCTTTCGCAATTGACTTGCATCCTGAATGCCCAGACAGACTGAAATCAAATTACTTCTTCCAGTCACTATCGTCGGAATGATATCAGTCGTTAAGGTTGGAAATTCATCAAAAACGAGCATGCTCTTTAGCTTGTTTTTCTGATTGACGACCTTTAGCATACGGTTAACGTAAAGAGAAAGAACAGCCCCATAAGTTTGAATTTTTTGTGGATTATTACCCATACAAATGACTTTTGGATTTTCAGGATTGTTAAGGTCGATACTGAAATCATTCCCCGATAATACGTAATACAACTGCGGTGACGCCAATCTTGCCAGCGCTATTTTGGCACTTGCGATCTGTCCTTCCAACTGTTCCATTACATCGTTTAGGTAAGCGTTAACAAATGGGTTGATAAGCACCTCGATTTCCTTCTCAGTCCGTAGTAATGTGAATAGTTCGTCATAAGGTAACTGTATCAATTCAATCACATGAGGAAGCGTGCAGAATAAACCGTTTTGGTATTTTCTCAAGAACCAAATGATTGCCGTTACAAAGTTGATGGCACTCTCGACAAAAAATTCGCCGGTTTTCTTTTGCCATTCGCGGTTTAAACCTAGTAGGATGGTTCGTGCGCTCTCAGTAGCATCTGTAATATCTGTCATTCCAAGCGGATCGAAAACATTGCCCCTGTGTGAGCGTGAAAGGTCGTCAAAGTTGATGAAAATACATTCTGAATTACCTTTGTATCTGTGCTTATTCTTTAGCCAATGGTTATAGGCAATTAGCGAGAGATCTGGAAATTTAAAGTCATATACAAAAAGTGTGTACGGATCGGGTTTTGCTAATGCCTGTGTAATAAAATGTCTGATCACAAAAGCGGATTTCCCGGCTCCAGGACTTCCCGAAACAATTGTTGCCCGAACGGGAGAAATTATATTAATCCACGAGTTACGATATTTGTTTTTAAGCCTATACCTTGCAGGCAGGTTAATGGATAGCTCGTTTTCGAGCAATCGCTCTTCCTGTGGAAATGTTTCGGCTTCCGAGTTGAAAATATCATTGTTGTTAAAACTACTTTTAATAATCCTTGAAAGGAGTGTTCCACCAGAGAGTATCAACAGATACCCCAATGTTGTAAGGACAATATAGGTTGTTGCAGAAATAACGACATTGCTATCGATATACAGTGAAAAGTAACTGATAAAGTAAACAAACAATCCGCAAATTATATAAGCAAAAGCCACTTTGTAATTGAGCTTGTCATCTTTTCTGCCCTTTGCGCCAAGTAGCGAAATCAAAAGAAATCCAAGGGCAAAAAACTTTGCCCTGTGAAATGTCTCAAGTATACCCGTCCTGAAAATATTTCCGAGTATCTTGTCTGAAAAAGGGCTGACTATTCCCAAGGTTCTAAATGCGGCATAGCAGAAATAATAGTAGTGTATCGAGAGTATGACCACGCTGATCAGTCTGGTCATGTCCAATATCTTACGTAATGCCTGTTCATTTTCTCCGGTCTGATGTGCCATAGTATAAGATTTAAAGACTTGTATTGTTATTATTATTGTTCCTGCGTTTCTTTTTTCTCCTTTTCTTTTTAAGGCTGTTGGGTAGGTAATCGGAAACATTCTCGGTATCCAGCAGGGCATCTAATACGCTTTCATTGCCGGAGTGTTCCTTTTCCGGTAATTCATTTTCGATCTGTACTGGTAAAGTGTTTTTTTGGGAAGTGGTTTCCGGGATAATTTTCAATGGTTCCTTTGGTGGAGTATTAGGATTGTTGCCGGTGGCAAACTGTTTTTTCTGGCAGCGTTCCAGTATGGCTTTGGCGCTATAATTTTTACCGAGAGAACTGCCGTTGAAAACCGATTTTGAGGTGTGGTCAACAAATGTGATCCCGTAGATCCTACCGTCTTCATTCTGTCTCAGTACGGTGTAGATACCCTGTGTGATCAGTTCCTCCTTCAGCTTTTGGATGTCTGCCGGTTTGCCATTGAGTACTTTATCAATAGTATTCTTGATCCTGGCCTTAAACCGAGCTCTTTTTCCACTGTTTTCGGTAAAGAGTTTCTCGAGATGTGAAAGTGTAGGTTTGTTGTAGAAGTCACTTGCCTTGATCGGGACCCCGACGGGTTTCCGGTCGTCATCGAGTATCCTATATACCATGCCATTTGCCTTGAATGTGCGTGAATTTTCATTGCCCCGGTCTGCCAGTATATTGTATTGGTTCAGTACCGCATTAAGTTCGTTCAGTGTGGTGAAATTGTACGACGATAATACTTTGTCCAGTACGTTTGAAATCGCTTTTTTGGACGGTATCAGACCATAACGAACCTTTACCGTGTTAACCGGTTCCAGGGTGTAGATAGGTTTATTGTTCCTTCCATCGGCCACGACCAAATCATGTTTTTTTTCAATCGCTCTTCGGGCAATTTCCGATTGGTTTTTGCCAATATTCTGCATGTCGATACGTGAGCCGTCGGCACGAACCTTTACCGAGACAATATGGATATGTGGATGGCCGGCGTCCCAGTGCTGATAGACAAGATAGGGCTGTTTTCCAAAGCCTATTCTTTCCATATAATCATGGGCGATTTCCATCATTTTATCTGTTGTCAAGTGGCTTTCCGACGGGTCGAAATTGAGAGATATGTGAACGCTGTTTCGCTTACATTTTTCATTCAGTTCAGCCTGCTTTAGCAACCGGTTCAGCTTCATAGTGAGGCTCATTTCCGATGCATCCATCGGGTAGTTTGCTTCACCTATGAATTCTGCTACACCATCCTTTACCTTGTTCTCATTGTAGTTAAAAATCCGATGGATGGAATGTCCGGTCTTAATTATTGCAACCATCTTTCGGCGAATTTTTGGATAATTGTTCTGATCTCTTCCATCTTGTTGAAAAGGGTATTCTTTTCGATGTCGTAGGCCATCAGCCAAGTTCTGAAATCGGTAATCGTACTTAGCGTATGCAATTTTTTTACCGACTGGTTGTAGTTGTTCGCGATCCGGTTGAGTTCAAAACGAAGTGCTATCATTTCGGTCATAAAATCATCAAGTGATCTATCACGGTAACTCTTGATAATAGGACGATCAAGAAGCTTTGTTCGACAATATTCACTCAGCTTTCTGCATGTAGATGCTTTAAAATGACCCTGAATTATCAAATTTTCTTGTTCTGAGAGCCTTATATGTAACCATTTTGTTTTTGTTTGTTCTTCCATCTTCATCTTCCATTTTCATTATTTCAAACATCATTTTATCTTAATAAAGGCAAAGCCCACGAGTTTCGAGTGATAGGGCTTAAAAAGGCGGTTGTGATACAACCGGACATCTGGCCGTTTGCAGGAACGTGGCAAACTACTGGAGTCTGCTGTTAAGCTTTAGAGAATTCTTTTAAGTTTTTAGTTACTGCCAATGAGTGAGAACAGTTAGAGACTTCGCTTAGTCCTTGGAGGTTTTGGACGGCTTTGGAGGTTTGGATTTTCCTTGCGGATATGCCAGTCGTTGAAGTCTTTGAAGCCATCGTAAAGGTTACTGTTGTCCCGGAAGGTTGCGTCAATTTCCATAGCTTTTAAGGTGGCTTGGCGACCGGCATTGTCACGATCAAGATATAGGTTCTTGATCTCATACCTATACATAACCGGCAATGCACGCTCAAAAAAAGATAGGGAATTTAGGATAAGATAATCACTTGAAAGAGACTGTTCGCCCTTAAAGCTTACGAATGAAAGGAAATCCATGTAGCCTTCAAAAACAGACAGGTTTTCGCTGCCATTTTTTATTAACGTGTAGTCTTTTGGGGAGCTGCTGGTCTTGTAAAAACTATTCCTAATTTCCCAACCGTTTGAGTTGTTTCTAAAACCAATTCCGAAGTATTTTTTACCGGCCAGATTAAAGTGTACCTGACTACAAAACAGGTCTGCTATATCCAGGTCAATCCTTCTTTCGCGGAGGTATTTTAAAAGAGAAGGGGAGGTAAGTCTGGAGACCTGTTCAATGATAATTTTAGGATCTTCAGGAGCAACTTTTTTGGGACTGATTTTAGGTCGCTTCTGAATAGAATTGGGGCCATTTAAGATGTCTAAAAATTCAGCTACCGAACATTTAAAGTATGCAATGCCAAAATCGACAAGGTTACCACCTTTGCCTATGCCATGATCATACCAAACATTGAGCCGTGAATTGATTTTGAAAGATGCCGAGTCTTCATCCCTTAGAGGTGAAAGGTACCAATGATCATTTCCTCGAACCTTAACGACTTGATGTCCTATAGATGCCAAATATTGAACCATGTCAATCTGTTTGGCCTTTTCAATTGTAAATTTTTCTTTTCCGGTCTCCATTCCCAATACATCCTTTACATTATCCGATGTACTAAGTTAGGAAGCCTTTAAAGAAAAAACATAACCCCATCAAATTATGATGGGGAATTAGTTTATCTTGGTGTACCCATCATTTTGTTTTCCAAGGCATTTAAAACCTCACCTATTTCATTAAGTAATATTAATAATAGGTGGTGCCTTAGTGGTTCAAGGTGCTTCTCTTCTTTTAAATAACTTTTTAGTTTTGTCCCTAGTATTTCAAAGCTTTCCACTTCGCTATGCAAGGATTTATGAATATCTGTACGATGGTAACGATGAGGTAAGATAGAACTTAAATCGCATAGCATAGCATTATTTGTTTTTAAAATAGCGTCGAATAATAGATTCTGGTCAACGGAGTTAAAGAAAGGATAGATTGTATTTACAATTTGATCTCCAACCATCTTTAAACGGTGCTGGTCATTTTGGTTGAGAGCTCCGATCAATTGTACACCCAAGCCTAAGTAGTTTTGTTCTTGCGTTTTATAATGATAATCCTGGACAAGTTTTTTAAATTCTTCGATATGTTCAGGACTTATAAAAGCCATTAAGTTGTTTAATTGGTTATCATCCAATTCTTTACGAAGAATAGCAATTTCAAGACCTTTTTTAAGACCTGCCTTCACATTTTCTACAGTTTCGGTGATTAAATTATTAAGTGAAAAATGGTGATAATGATTTAGAATGTGGGGATAATCATAGATGGAATAATTCCCCAGTAAAGCATTTTCCCACACAGTTGAGGTCAACCTGTCAAATTCTTTTTGCTCTAGCCATTTGTACTTACCCTCCATGATTTTTTGCAAATCCTTTTGTTCTTGAGTAACAACAATTTTTTTTCGTCCTTCGATTTCATTTTTAAACCTTTCTGCATTGAAATAGCCGGAGAGGATCAGGCTGTAGATCGAAGGATAGAAGTAGTAGTAGTCAATTCGGCCTGTCAGAAATTTAAGGTAAAATACTTCTTCATAAGGTTTTTCGATATGCGGTTCTATCTCTTCCCGTTTTTTCTTCTGGTCAAGAGCGACTTTACTTATACGCGACCTTTCATAAGATTTGTTTAGCCTGTCTAGTTTTTTACGGTCTTTATAATCCGTTGATTTTAGATTACCTGCCTTATATTCTATTGAAATGATTGTCGAGAAAAAGATGATCTCTTTTTGGATATCTCCCTTCTCGTTGCTGAATACCGGAAAAAGTTTTTGAAGGCAATCCATGATAAAGGAAATATTACGAAGATTTGTTTCATTAACTAATTGCAATGTTTTTATGAAAAGTTCCTTTTCTGTGTGGAGATATTGGTAGAAATCATGGTTATCATTTTTGTATTTCAACAAAAGTTGCGGAATGAGTTCTGGCAGGCTTGGTTCAAAGTTTAACGTGTAGCGAATAATCTTTTCTTTGACCTTTTGGTATTCGATGTCATTGAACCTGCTTTCATCTGCAAGAAATAGTACTTTAGCCTGTTTGTGTTCTATAAAGTTGTTGATAAAGCCAAGAACTTCACCTATTGGAATCTGACATCTTTCGAGGTCATCAAAGCATATTAGCTTATCCGTGAAATTGAGATTGTTGGCTACAATACCATTTACGAAGTCTGAAAATTTAGAGCCTGTCAGGCTTGTCAAAACTGTGTCGAAGCCATTACTAATGAGCTTAAATACTGATCTTAGCCTTCCTGTTTCTTTTTGAGAAATAAATGGCATCATGCCGAGCATGATCTGGTACTCTATGGTTTCAATTTTCGCAACACCATTAAGTGATATATAGATGGGTTTAAGGGAATTTCGTAAAACGATCGGTTGGAGTTTCTGTTTCCAAAAATAGGTTTTCCCACTTCCCCAAGGACTATTCAATAATAATGCATATTGAGTTTCATTCTCAATCAGGTAGTCACCAAAGATATTCTCTATATGTTCTGCGTTCATTTTTTGAGCGAATAATCAGTTTCCCAAAAATAGCCAAAAGCAATCTGTTTGATTGTTAAATCCCCATCATATTTTGATTAGGAAACTTTCATCAACTAAAGTTAATTTTGTCATGGCAAAGGCCACAGTAGGAAATAAAGTGAGGAGGATAATGATGGCGAACAATTACCATTCTATAGAAAACCGGAAATTCTTTAACCGGTTCCCATATGGGGAAACAAAACAAATTCAATTGACCACAACAGTGTTAGACAACCTCGAAGGTTTAACGATTAAATAAAAATCAGATGAAAAAGTACATGAAGTATGTGCTGCTGGCTTTATTGTCAGCGGCTAACGTAGCGTATGCGCAACGTTTTGAAAAGGGGCAGATCGGGATCGAAGTTAGGGGCGGTTTGGCCAACGGTTATTTCTTTAGCAAGTACCAAGATCCTTCCTTTTTTGGTGGCATTGCTGCCAATATTTACACTGGTATCGATAGCAAATGGGTAGTGGGTGGCGAATTTTACCACAAAAGTTATGATTACCAAAATAGTAGTATCAAACTGGCACAGTTTACAGGCGAAGTAGGTCATTATTTTCCAATTGTTTTCGATTGCAAACAGAACTTGGTGATCTCTGCCGGGGTAAGTGCTATTGCCGGATATGAACGACTGAATTGGGGCGAACATTTGCTTTACGATTATGCAGTTCTGCTGAACAAGGATAAGTTCATCTACGGCGGAGCAGCAACATTGGAAGTAGAATTTTTTCCGTCTGATAAGCTGATCGTTTTTGCTACCGGTAGGGAACGTCTGCTGTTTCGTGCGCATGATAAGTTTAATTCACAGGTTGGGGTAGGAGTTAGGTTTTTAATTAACAGATAGGAGAAAAGAGAAATGAAAAAAATATTATTGGTATTGGTAGCAGTTTTCGCTATTGCCGTTAGCGGTTGCAATAAAAATGAATTAGATATAACCAGGGGATACGATTTCTCTCTTGTGATGAGAGAACTACCATTCAAGTTAATGAGATACAGTTCTACGGATGTACGTTTGCGCATTAATCCAGATGGACTTTATCCGGATACAAAATATACGATGTCCTTTGTTCAGTATACAGGAAACGGAACATTACAGAACGAAGGCGGAGAATTTCTTGCGCCCAATGTAATCTATGATCTTGAAAATAAAATCTTTGTCTTAAAATATACTTCCTATGGTGTTGATGACCATTTTTTTGAAATCACGATCAGGGATAATTTTGGCCATGTAAAAAAACAGAAAGTCAAGATGTTAAATGACGATAGTGTGGATTGGGTAAAGTAAATTTTTAACTTGATAAAAAAAGGTAGGATATTATAAAAGCATCCTACCTTTTTAGTTTAAGGGATTCTATTTAGACTTCTTCGCCTTTTGTATTTGTACACTTCTATTATCCAATACAGCTTTGCGTGCTTTACTTATGCCTGATGTGCCACGGTTCGGATTAGGTTGGTCAGCCTTAATGTTCGGTTTTCTAATTGGTGCAGATGGGGCAATCTTTGGTTTGGTTGTCTTCTTTTCCATAGGTCATGATTTTAGAGTTGTTAATGTAAAAATACATGTTATTGAGTTACAGTGTGATACCAGCATAGTCTTTTTTCTGTAGTTGCAGTTGAATTCCCCGTTAAATTATGCTTAGGGTTGGCATTGATTTAAGGTTTAAATTTGTATTTATTGTTAAACGTATTAAAGTAAATGATTATGAATGTGAACGATGTTGCAAAAGTTTTTGATACGATTTTGAGCATACCAGGTATGGGCGAAGTGGTGAAGGTGGATATGAAGATGAGCAGGAAGAATGTATTGCTCTTGAACCAGGTAATTGAGTTGGGTATAGCGGCTAAGGCTGATGATAAATCCGGGCTGCTTGGAAGCGTTCCCGCAGAAGATCTCGTCGAACTGAGAAATCTTGCAGGGGATTGTTTGACCAAAGCAGGTCTGAACGAATTAAACGAGAAACTTAAGGTACTAGGAGCAAAATAATCTAATTGGAAAGCTGAATGGAAATTCAGCTTTTTTAGTTAGTTAAAAATCAGGTGTTTATACGGTGTTTTTGATATGATATTTTTTTTAGCTTGTGATAAATTATTTTTAATCACGTCAAGGCTAATAATTAATTAATCAAAACAATATTATTATGAATTTAGGAGAAAACTATTCAAAAACAGTTGCGAAAAAATTTGATAAGCTGCCTGTCTACGTGCCAGATACGAAAATAAAACCGGGCGCAGTAATTTCGTTTGGAAAAGATATGTTGGGTAGACCGAATAAGCCTTTTGGGACTTTCCACCATATAACTGATTTAGTAGGAGGGAAAGTGTATGATTTTCAAATAACCAATCCACCTAAACCGTCGTCGACAGCTGTACTAAATTTTGTTTCTCAAAATGAGGTAACAGTTACTTCCGCTTTAAAAGCAAATGTACCTAACGCTGTTGATGGCGATATAGCATTTCAGTTCGGTAAGGCTGGATCAGTTCTTCTGTACGCTGTAAAAGGTACTGATTATGGGATTGATCAATTGGCACTAAAAAAAAATCTAAGTAAAGTGGCAAATGAAGAAAAATGGGAAGATTACTACATTGTTACAGAGGTGACCATTTATGAGAGGGCATTAGTCTATCAGTCTATTGACCGAAATGGAGCATTGGCGGTTTCAGCATCTGCTAAAAATATTTCCATTTCTGGAAACGATATTACAAATATTGGAGCAGAAGCTACGTTTTCAGTTAAATGGAAAGATAAACAAGCATTCAGTGTGGACTGGGCTGAAAATGTTGTTCTTTTTATGAAATTAGTTAGATTTAGTAAAGGAGAGCTAAAAGTTTACGAAAAGGCACTTACAGGAGCAAATGCTGTTAGCAGTGGCGAGTTTGAGCTAGTAGAAGTAGATACTAATCTAATGTTGTTACAGGAGTGAGGTTTATTTTCATAAACAAAAAAAGGGGCTGAAATTCAGCCCCTTTTTTATGCCTTTTTGTAAGCGAGATTTACGGTTTATACGTAAAATTCTAAATATGGAATTGTTATCTTGCATAAAACCCATCCCATATTTTTATTTACAACTGGCATCTTCCCCTTAAACTGTTAAGACGTGTTTAAAGGGAAGGCTTCGGTTTGTTGCTATACAGTAGTATAAGAAAACTCAAAAGTTAATGAGCCAGTAGCAACAGGCTTACCTTCGCCGTCAGTTTTTACGGCTAGGTTGTTCTGTGGAGTTCCTGTCCATTTTGAATACTCACCAGTTGGAGGCGCGGGATAGATCAGGTCTATTGGCAACTTACTGCTAAAGCAAACAGAGCATTGAGAACCGAAGTAATTGGCGGCCTGTTTGTTCAGGTCGTCGAGGTAATCTTCCTGCTTAGTAGACAATGTAAAGTGATCTTTGATCCAAGCTTTAAAGTCTCCTTGGATTGCCAATGCTTCAACTTGAATAGCGGTAGGGGTTAAACCGTAAAGTTCGGTTAACAGGTCTTGCACGCCAGTAGGCGTTAACGGTTGTTTTGTCATAAAACAATTGTTGTTTAAAAAGTGAAAAATTGATTGTTAGTTAGATTTTAAGTATTGTTTAAAGGCATTTTGCCTATAGAAAACCGTTGTTTAGATGTTAGTTTTAAAGTATCACCCGCGTTGGGTTAGGGTAGTGGTAGCGATTATTGCTTCGCTTTTTATTTTATTTTACGGTAGGCCGTTGGATCTTGTCCGTTCCTTTGGTAGCATGCAGTTTTACCCCGTATTTATTGTTAGCAGTTTGGTAAGCTTTGCGATGGTTGAAATGACCCACCAGTTTACTAGATGGTTGGACAGACGTGATCCGTGGTCATATCAATGGCAAGAGCGAGCGATACTACAGTTCACTTTGGGCGTACAGGTTCCCTTGATATTTGATGTGTTCTTGTTTTCCGTTTACTTCGCGTACTATGGTATAGATATTACCCAGAATGGCTTTTTCTCAAAAGATTTTCCCTTAATAGCTTCGTTTATGCTTCTTCTAAATGCATATTACGCGGTGAGGTTTTATTTTGCCTATGGTACCAAGTCAAGAGATGAGATTTTGGTTTTAGAAAACAGCTCAGCGGAAGTTACCGGAGTAGATAGTTCTGATTTGATGCGGATAGAGAATAACGGTATTACCATTAATCTCGACCTTGGAAAGGATATTATTCTATTTGCTTATATCAACCGACAGTTACGTGTCTATGACCGGGAAGGAAAGATTTATCCTGTAAAAGATAAGCTGACAAACCTAATTAATGAACTTGAAGATAAAGGATACTGTCAGATCAATCGTAGTACAATCGTCAATCTTGAAGCAGTAAAAGGATATAAAATAGGAGCAAAAAGGAACACGTTAGAACTGTTTATAGTTACTGATCTCGACGAAATTGACGAAGACAAGCGCCCAAATTTGACTGTAACGGGTGAAAATATCGATGATTTTAAGTCAAAATTTGATATCCGCTAATTTTTTTTTGTCATTTCGATACATAAAAGTGTATGTTTCGATACATAAAAATGTATGTTTCGAACAAAATGTGATTTTTTGAGACTTTTTACGGATTTATTCCTTGCTTTTTATCGCAATTTGATTATATCTTTACAGTGTTACAATGATTTGTAAATCAATATTTTGTGTTTTTGGTGGCTTTTGCGATCAGCTATAGAACTAAAAACTTTCATATATGAAAGTGTGTGCCGGGGTACTAACTAAGTGGTTAGACTATAAGCATCCCAAATCTATTTACAGAATGACCTATAAAATTTAAAACAATTGATTTAATGATGAATTTGGTACTTAACAAGAACCTTATATTGGGTTTAGGATGGTTAAGGGAAAATAGAGGCGTTTTGCTATTTGCCATCTTTGTCCCTTTTATGGTGTTTTCAATCTATTTCAATCTTATGGCATTGGACATCACTAAAAAGGCCAGTCTGGAGCCTTATGTAGCCATTTGTACAGCAGCCCTATCTGTTGCTTGGTTAACTGCTTATTTTAGATGCCGGGTATTAGACAGTATAATGGACGATATACCAAGTTTGATTTTTTTGCTGCTTTTACTTGCCTTTACCATGATGCTTTATTATTATTCTCTTTTGTTCTATCTGATGGAAATAGGGGTAGTAGATAAGCCAAAGTATTACTGGCGTAATGAACTTTTTAAGAATTTTAAAAAGTAGTTTTTCAGCAAATTTAAGCCTCTCTTAAAATAGTTAACTCTAAGTCAAACCTAAAACTATCTGTATTGCAGATAGCTCACTTCCAAAGTGCTATTTTCCAATAGCCAATTTACAGCCTGTTTTAATATTTCAAAGGACAATATTGGTGAGGCACCGCCTTCACCGAAAGGGTAGATATATGCCAAACAAAAAGCTAGGGGAGGCCGAAAACCTACAATAGAGTAGGCGCAATATTTTTTAACCTCAAATTTTTACCATTATGAAAAATTCCAAAATTTTTGCCGTTGTTGCCGTGGTATTGGTAGCCGGTAGCGCATTCGCTTTTTTTAACGGAGAACCAAAACCGATTAAAAAGGTTGTAAACAGCCAAGTTTATTATCATATCGGAGAAAATTATGTTCCAATGCCTAGCCCACCTTCTGGATTGACATGCACTCCAGACGATAAATTTTGTACGGTTACACTTGAAAGTACAGGTGATCTTCCACAGACTTTCAGCGAAAATGACTTAGATAACTTAGATCCAGGTGTAACAATCGCTGACCAAGGACAAGCTAACCGTTCTTGGAAATAATGGAAATGTACACATTGAGTTAGTGGTGGAAATTATTTCCCCACTAACTTATTTGTTCAAACTCTTCATAATAAGTTTCTCAAAAGCTACAACGTTGCTATTACTTTCATCTGGTCTCGGTGGCCTTGCTGTAATTAAATCTCCATTTTTGTCAATTATCAATTGTTGGGGAAAGCCGGCAAATTTATAATAAGCAATCATAGGGGCATTAAAACCTTTTCCGTTAGTATAAAGGTTAATCATTCCGTTTGATGTATATTGTCCGGATGCGATACTTTTTAACCATCGTTCCCTTGGATCGGTACTTACCGTAATAAAAACAATATCGTTCCGTTTTTTGTACTTTTCAAATATCGGGTGCATTGCTTTTGCCACCATTGTACATGGTACGCAACCGGTAAACCAAAAATCCATTACAATTACTTTACCCTTATAATCCTGCAAGCGATGCGGATTGTTTTCTGCATCATAGAAAACAAAAGGAAATGCAGGAGCATTATATTTCTCTATTAACCGGGTAAGTTGCTCTTTGATTACTTGGTTATTTACTGTTTTATGGGCCGGTTTGTACATTCTTTTAATATCGTCAGCTTTCTTAATTGCATAATTTTCAAATGAAAGTAGTATCAAATTGTCACGTACCAATCCAGTGTAACCGTTTTTAATGTTATTGAACAGTTCATCAAAAGAGAAATCTTTATAGCTATTACGATTTTCCTTGAATAGTATCAGTTTTGTAACTTCTCTTTCCAAAAGCATAGCAGTATAATATGCTGAACGTGCTTTAGCATCTTCGGATAAAAATGTTTCATCAAAATCTAAACTGTCAACAGATTGAAAATAAGACCGGACTAATTCTTGTTCTTTTTGACTTGGGAAACGTAAATAATAATTCGGTAGCTTATAGTAGATCTGCTGTTTTAAAAGTGAAATTGCATCAAGGCTAATTTGCTCGTAAATGTCTTTGCCCAATTTAGAACTGTATGAGCTTAATAACGCTTCTAATTGCGATTTTTGAGCTTTTATTGAAGTAATTTCCAACTGTATTGCTTTATGTAATTCACTTTTGTTCTCCAAAGCAATCGCTCTTGAGAGTATAATTTTTGGTTGGGAGAAGAGATTGAATATTTGATACTGACAATTCAGTTTTTCGCTACCTTTACCCCTAAATGTTAAAGAGTTGTTCTTTTGGATGAGAACTTTAACACTATCTCCATTTTCAAAAAGATACAGTTCATTTAGTGGATTGGCTCTTTCAGGTTGGGAAAGATTATAATATCGTCCTGTAGAACTCGATATCCTATTGTCTTGCATTTCAAATGAGGCATAAGTATTTCTATTCTCGATTTTGATATTTTGAGAAAAGTGCCCACTATCATTAATTGACACCTTCAGGTCGTCACTGAAACTATTTTTACTTCCATTCTTTTTAAGTCTGAAAAGTAACTCTTTCGAAAGATATTTTGTGGTGAAGGCGGTGTCGATGTAGCCATATATTTTAAACGAGTTTTGTCCCGCTAAATTGATAGATAATAGCAGGAATGTAGCTATAATAATTAATTTGAAAGCTCTCATTATCTTATGTTCTGTTCTATTCCACTCAATGCGATCTCATCGTCTGGAATTGGCATAACATATCTTGGACTGTTAGGTTCCAAGGTATATATTGTACCATTTAAGTTGCGCGTAAGCACAATGTTCCGTCCTTCTAAGTTCAATCTCCTTAAATCTGTCCACCTCACACTACGCCATAAAAGTGATTTTTTGCGTTCACTTAACACTTTGTCAAGTGCATCAGAAGGACTAGTTGCCGTAATTGACTGGTAAGGCTTTGTGGGGGTGGTCGCATTGGAATTCCAACGGGTAATAAGTAGACGGTTCACCTGATCCATTGCATCCTGGCTTTGGTTTCGTCGTGCCAAACACTCGGCCTTAATTAACAAAAGCTCATCAGTTGCCAATCCGGTAAATGGATATCTATAGATATTATTAATACCTTTAATATACCAGTTGCCATTAATATTTTGAGTAAACCAGATCGTTTTTCGAAGATCATTTTCCTCAAATGAATTTACTATACTGGGGAGTACACTATAAAAATCACCCCGCGAAACGGAAGTTTCGGTCCAATCTACCACATTAGAAAAATAGATAACTTCGTCACTGTTTATGGTAAAGGAGGACGAGGTAGGAACTACCTGTAAAGTTTTGTAGTCTTTCAATGTAGAAAACAAGGCTAATGCTTTATCAGTAGCTGCCTCAGCTTCAATATACTTTCGCATACTTAGATACACCCGTGCTAATAGGGCGTGAGCTGCAGCCTTTGATGGACGATTGCGTTTAGTAAGATTAACTTCAGTCTGCAATAGATTAGTCGCTTCTGTAGCATCAGATATGATTTGATTATAGTTTTTTTGAACCGTGCTTCTCGGAACAATCTGACTGATTGCACTATTTAATTTCAAAGGCAATCCTAAATCCGTGTTGGCTGTAGATGCATCGTATGCTTTTGCAAAAATACTTACTAGTTCATAATAACTGTAAGCCCTTACAAACATCGCCCAACCTTTAATTCTTTTGAATTCTGTTACGTGTTCAAGGTTTTGATTTTTCAATTCATCCAAAATGCTATTACAATAGTAAATTTGTGCATAAGGTCTTTTCCAGTCTGCTGTTTGGGTTTCACCTTGGTATATGTCTTTCGCCCAGATGTATGCAGTTCTAGTTGGAGTTTCAACTATCGACTGATAGTCTGCAAGTGTGGGGATAATGTATTCATCAGCTGAAACTTGGGCTAAAGCAGGCGATAGGTTCATTACAGCAGGGTTGTCAAGCAGATTTTCGAAATCGCTAACCGTTCTTGGTATCACCAATGAACTGTTAGGTTTTAGCTCAAGTTTTTTACCACAAGAAAAAACAAAACCAAGTGTTATTAAAAAAAGTATCTTTTTCATTTTTTAAAGTTTTAGGTTAAGGCCAAAAGAAAGACTTAATGGATCGCGTAATAATCTGGTACCATAATCGGGATCAACACCTATATTATTTTTGCGCCAGATCAATCCTAAGTTTTTGGCGTAGGCAAAAGCGTAAATTGCTTTAAATGGTAATTTTTTTAATGTTTTTTGCGCAACAGAATAGCCTATTCGCACATCCTGTAAGCGGATATGATCGCCACGCTCCACATGGTCAGCGCTGTTACGGTAAAATGAAGTTAAGGCAGACGAAACCGGATAGAATAATGCTGGCACTCTAGTTGTGAGTTCATCTCCTGGTTTTTGCCAACGCTTTTCATAGTCAATATATTGGTTAAGTGCAGTACTATATTGTCCTAAAAATACATTTGACCTTCTGAAATAATAATCAAGTTTGAATGAAATGTTGATTGATAATTCGAGGTTTTTATAGCTAAAAGTGTTCATTACACTGCCAAAATATCTTGGAGAGGCACTTCCATGATATTTGATTTGCGAGGGATCTAAAGTGTTTATAATAGTAGCGTAATTCTTGCTTAGTTCTCCTTTAAAATATCCCATTGGTGAGCCCGTAGCATCTAAACCGGCATAAGGATAACTATATATAGCATGATAAGGATAACCTTCCAACGGATTGTTTGCGTTAGAACTAATAATATTTTCATTGCTACTTTGTCTAACTTTATAGTTTGTTACCTTATCTGTATTGTAATTAAAAAGTAGGGATGTGTTCCATGCAAATTGACCAATCAGATTACGGGAGTTTAAAATTACATCAATGCCTCTCGTGCGTAAGTTCGCACTGTTGCCTTTAAATTGTGTTAAACCGCTTTGCATGGCTATTGGACTATTGCCAATAAGATCAAAAGCTGATTTTTGATAAAGATCAACACTACCGCTAATGCGGTTTTCCTTTGTAGCAAAATCAATTCCTATGTTATAGGTCTTTACCTGTTCCCATTTAAGATCGGGGTTGGGAGGGTTAGTTATTTCTGAATATTGGCTTCCCCAGTCATTTGAAGAATTTAGTTTTCTCAAAGTTAGAAAACCAGTAATGGTTTTATCTACATTGCCACTATATCCAAAAGTTGCACGGATTTTAAGGCTTGGAAACCATGATAAATGATAGAAATCTTCTTTGTTAACTATCCACGCCAAGCCCGCAGACCATAGGGGTACACCTTTTTGGTTGGTATTTACACCGAATAGGTTGGATTTATCTTGTCTTGCACTTCCGGAAAGTATGTAACGTTGCTTGTAAGTATAGGAAGCGTTAGCGTAAAACGATTGGTTAATATTGATCTGCTCCGAGTAGTTAGGAGAGGTATTTATCCGGCCGGTACCTCCAGGAGCGTAAAAGATAGCGTACTGTTTCTGCGGATCAATCAGATCGTTTCTGTTGGTTTTTGTGGCATCAGAGTAACCGTACATGATCTGACCGAAGGAACTATTTCTACGGTCGCCTCCCTCAAAACCGGCTATGGCACTTATTTCATGGTCGGTGCTAAAGGTCTTATTGAAATTTAACTGAATACGGCCAATTTTTGACGTGTTTTTGGTATCGCCAAGATTATAGATGTTCCCAAGTTCAATAACGCGGTTTACCACGTCACCGGTAACTGTAGAATAGGTGTTGATGAGGTTACGGGTATAGAAGCTATTAGCACCGTAATTTGTTGCTATATCTGAGTTTTCATCAAGGTATTGGTAACTACCGGTAAGATTTAAACCTTTGATAATTTCGAAATCCACACTGGTGTTAATTCTGAACTGGGTGTATTCCCGGTGGAAATTTGAAGACACTTCATCCAATGGTCTGTATTTCCAATCTAAAAGCTTACTTACAGCCGGTGAGCTGGTGTAAGAATCGCTCAAAGTAGTGGTAGTCACCACAGAAAGGGCATTACCATTTTCGTCTGCTAACCTGTCGTAAGGTGTATAGGGTGTGTATCTACCGGCAACGCTATAGGTGTTGCTTATGTTGTACCCTAGATCGCCGGAAACCTTTAGACGGTTGTTAAACAGCGCAAAAGTATTACGTGCAGATAAAGTTAATCTATCGTATTTTTCTCCTACATTGTTCTGTAAGTTATTATCGTATCCGGCTGATAGGTAATACCAATTATTTTTACTGCCACCATTCATGTTCATCTGGTATTGTTGGTAAACAGCCGGTTGATAGTAATACTTTGAAAGATCATCACGAACGTTATGCGATCGTAAGTTGTTTAAACCTTCTGTTAATTGGGCTTCGGTAATCTGATTATTACGTCTTTGCTTTAGTAGTTCTACTGCCGGTGAGATCGGAGAGTATAGTCTGTTAATAGCGCTATTATAGTAGTTTTTTGAGAACATAAAAGCTTCAAGATCTACGTAATCGCTTGAAGAAATCTGCGGTAGATAATCCTGATCGGGTTTACCGGCAATGGTAAGTGTAGAATTTATATTAACTGAAAGGGGCTGATCTCTTTTTCCGTTTTTTGAGGTAATTACCACCACGCCATTTCCGGCTCTTGTTCCCCATATTGAAGCTGCTGCGGCATCTTTTAATATGCTAATGTTTTCTATGTCGGCCGGGTTGATCTGGTCAAGGTTTCCATCGTAGGGAAAACCATCTAATATGATCAATGGATCGGCGGATGCAAAAAGTGTACTTCTTCCGTGGATAGCTATTTTTGAACTGTTAGGTAAACTCCTGTTCAATAAAAGGCCACTGGTTAGACTTTCTAACCGGTCAATAATATTGATACCTACATTCCGGTTTAAGGTCTTGTTATCTACTTGTGTAAAGGAACCGGTAGCCCTTTCTTTGGGTAAAGTTTGGTAGCCGGTAGAAACACTAATCTGAACAGCATCGAGTTCGTTGGATGCCGAGATCATTTGTACCTTGCCTATGTTTGGTTTGGCCGGTATCTCTAAACTGGTTAGGCCGACATATATGATCTGTAAGTTTTGCCCCGGCTGTATCTGACGTAAGGTAAAGTTTCCATTGCTATCGGTATAGGTACCATTGCCGGTATCTTTAGCTCGCACTGTTGCACCAACCAAGGGATTGCCCTGATCGTCTATTACCGTGCCTGTAACATCAATCGAAGACTGATCTTGTTGTTTGTTTTCAGCTTTACGCTCTTTAATGACTATCGTTTTATCGAGTATTTCGAAGGTAAATGGTTGATCTTTGAAAAGATCGTTTAGGGTGGCTTGTAAAGGTTTTGCCTTTACATCGATAGTCACCTTTTTAGCATCTTTTAACATGCTCTTTGTAAAAAGAAATTGGAAACCGCTTTGCTTTTTTATTGCGTTAAATACATCTTCAATGTTCGCATTGTTGTACTTTACGGTGATGTTCTGTGCTTTTGCTGCAAAGGTAGCTACGGCGAGTAGCAGACAGCATAATACGATCTGCATGAGATGCGTAGAAGGAGAGAGGCCGGTAAACTGGTTAGGTTCTCCGGATTTTTCCTTTGTTGAAATTTTCATACTTTTGAATTGCTTGGGTTAGTTGATAAATTACTTTGTGTAGTGGTTTTGAACACCGGGCATTGCCGGAGGTGTTCTGATCAACACCGCCGGCTTTTTTATGCCCAATGACCTAATTAATTATTGAACCTAAATATTCTTTTTTACTTCATTTATGAGGTTTTAGTTAAACATTTTGTTGGTTAGAGAGTGTTAAAGTATGACGAGGGTCTTTCTTCCTTTTTCGTTGTTTTCGATCTTATAGTTGATCTTGATTAGTTCGAGCATTTTCAGTACCATCTTCAAATCCGATTGACGTGAGATACCACCGCTGATACGTTCGTTAGGTATCGCTGTATTGTAACGTACATCGATATTATACCATCTGGAAATCTGTTGCATTACTTCTGGTACGGTAGCTTCGTCAAACGTAAACAATCCGTTTTTCCACGCTAGATCGGTTTCGAGATTGGCAGCAGCAATGTTAATCGCTGATTTACCCAATACCGATTTTTGTCCAGGCTTTAGGATTTTGGCAAATAGCGAATGAAGAGCCGGTTGTACCTGAACAGAACCTTCTGCAAGCGATGTAATGGTTTGTCCATTGTCACCGTAGCTATTCACGTTGAAATGGGTTCCAAGTACCTTTACTTCCTGCTGAGTTGTTTTTACAATAAAAGGGCGAGTTTTATCATGCGCAACCTCAAAGTAGGCTTCGCCGCTTAGTTTTACTGTCCTTGTTTGGTAACGCGACCCAAGCGAAGCAGCGTAGGTAAGACTTGATGCGGCGTTGAGCCATACTTTAGAATTATCTGGTAATATTACCTGATAGGTTTCACCTTGTGTTGTTGTTAGTGTATTGTTTTTTTCTGTTGCCTCACCACTTGCTTCAATTTTGTACACCAATACTCCATTGGCATTTTTGCTGATACTTATCCCGGGTTCATTTGCGAGTTCTCCAATACCTTGATCTGAAAGAATAATCTGTTTGCCATTAGATAGGGTTAAGGTCGCAGCATTTTTTCCGGGTTTAACATCGTCAAAGGATGCGATAGCCGGCTTATTGTTTAAAACATCTTTAGATCGTAGGAAGTAAGCTGCGGAGGTAGCTATTGCCAACAGTATGGCGGCAATTGCTATGACTTTTTTCCAAACAGCTTGTTTTTGTTTTTCCACAAAAATGTGCTGTTTGATGCCTAGGTACAAGTCTCCAAGCTTTTCGGCTCTTGCCGGGTTGGTAGCAAGTGTATCATCATCGTCTAATGGTGTGGAAATTATAAGATTGCGCAAAGCGTCTTCATCGGTCGTTCCGAAGTGATTGAAGAGTTTGTGTAGGTCTTCGGGAGTACATTGCCGAGATAGGAAGCGGTTGAATAGATTTTGTATGTTTTGCGAATTTTCCACGTGCCTTTTCTTCCTTATATGCTTTGAAATGAAAAACACACTAATGAAATGCGAAAAAAAATAACAAAAAAAATAAAAGTGTGATTTTACGCGAAACCGTAAAGCTAATAGGGAGTAATTGATTAAATTGATGTTTTTTGAATTATTCGTAATTGTAATAGCTTTAATATAATTAAGAGTGTCAATGTTAGTTAAATGAATTAAAAAGTATAAAGGTTAATGACGAAAAAACTTGATATAACTTCCACAGTTGCGGAAAATGTAATAAATACTGCAAAAAGTTTTTTAGGTAAACTTATTGGTCCAGCAGTTAGTGAAACTGGACTTCTATTTAAAGATAAAGTGTCGTTTTGGCGCTTCAATAATCAACTCAAGATAATTTTAAGGGCTAAGGAAAAGTGTGAAAAACATGGGATTAATCCTAAGTCCATTTCTTTTAAGATTTTATGTCCACTTTTGGAATATGCTAGTATGGAAGATAATGAAGAAGCTCAGGATATATGGGCTAATTTATTAATTAATATGGTTGATTCTGAGCAGAATATTCAGAACCATGTTTTTCCGTATATATTAAGTCAGGTTTCGATAAATGAGTTTTCAGTTATTGAAGAAATATTTAATATCAATTGGAAAAGAAAGGAAAAACATCAAAAAGAGATAGAACTTTTGGAAGATCAATTGGTTGATTTACAGAAGATGTTGGATTTTGAGTTAATAGAAAGAAATAAAGACGGAGATGTAGTAGATCTGTTGGATGATTTAATCTTTTATGAAAAAGGAGATACCCCAGAAAAACTTCGGGAAATAAAAAACAAAATTAATTTTAACAGATATTTTATTAATTCCCCTTGCCGAATTCTCAAAAGAAAATTGGCAAATTATGAGGAGGCGAATCTAGTAAGACTCGGTGTTTTAAAAAGTATAATGCGCCCTCATGCCTATGTGGCACAAAATAGTATTCCTCAGCATATAGACGGAGAAGACTTGAACTTACAAGATTTGCAGATCCATGTGGAAAATAAAGATGAAGATTTGATAATCACTGAATTAGGGGAAATGTTCCTAAAGGCTTGTTTAATTAAAATGGACAAGAGGAGTAAAGAGCCGACTGTTTAATAAATCAAAATGATAAAATAAAAAATATAACCGCGGATGAAGGGAATGTATAATAGCTATAGGACGGACTATCCTAACCAGGTACACCAATTGAATTTTTCAATCTCTCAAAATCACTATTTATTGAAAAACGGGGATATTAAGTTCCAGGATAAAAAGTTTGATGTTAATTGGAAAAATTATCAGAGTACAGGAAAGAGACATTTGGTGAATATTCTAATCAGAGATCATTTCAGTAATTGTTTTTATGCTGAAATACACGCAATCGATCTCGTTCCGAGTATTGGCGATTTTTTATTTAATGCATGGAGGGAGAAAGATCATTTTGAATTCTGTGGAATTCCCAAAAACTTAATTTTGGGCAGGCATATTATTCAGCAGTTTCCGGAAATTGAAAATTTGCGAGTAAATGCAAATCTTAATGTTGAACTGGCACAAAATGGTTTTGCAACGGGGATACGCTCGGTAAGGGATTGGGAGAATAATATTAGATACTATTCTTCCTTTAGGAATCTTAAGAGCTTAGATGATTTTCAGGATAATGTAGAAATAATATGTAGAGCTTTAAATTTAAGTGAAAGTGGAAAAACAGAAGCTAATCTGAAGAAATGGATGAACAATGCCCCAAGAGGAACTGTGATTAATGATAAACAAGTATTTGAGAGTCTGTTTGAACAGACGAAAGACAAAGGTAATACTATCGAAAGCAAATTATAAATAACTTTAAAGATGAAGGTTTATATTGACTTAAATATATTTGATAGACTTGAAAAGCTTGAAAAGCTTGAAGAACCAGAAAGAAAGTTTTACGAGATACTTTTTTCTATGCTCAAAGAAAAACGTGTCTTGACAGCGTATTCAAATGCGCATCTTAATGATCTTTTCCGTGGTTATAAAAAAAATCCTAATTATATAGAAGGCCACTTAAATAACATTAAATCATTTACGGATAACCTATGTATCTGCCAATATTGGGGGGAGAAAGCCGCTTTGTTACATTTTAGGGATATTTCAGATTTTTTTAAGGAAAAGGTTGATGATTGGGAATTTGAATTTAATTCATATGATGAGCTTTTTGAAGAAGAACCTTTATTAAAACAGACAATTGAATTGTCTAAATTTATTCCATTGCCTCTTGAATTTAAAAAGGGATATGTAGATCCGATGTTTGGCGTAATGTTTCCACTTTCAAAGATTCATAATAATCTATATGCGTTACAATCTGATATTTTCAACTTCCAGTTAAGACTTAAATCGGATTACGGACTTTATAAATCTTTCCGTGCTAACTTGATAACGGGATTGAACAAAATTAAAAGCAATAAAGAATTGATAAAATCTTTGAACGCAAATGTTCAAGAGTTACCCAAACATTTGGAGTTAAGTGATATTTTTGACGTTTATACACCTGAGAATAAAACTAGTGATAATGCAATTTATTCTAAGATAATTGATACGTTCTTTAAATACGATTTGTCAGGGTATAAAAGTGATGGGCATTTTAATAATATGTTTGACGATGCTCTGCACACATTTTATGCCGCACATTTTGATTATTTTATCACCAATGATGATAGATGTAAATATAAGGCGGAGAAAACGTTTGATAAATTAAAAATTAAGACCAAAGTAATCACGATCAGTGAAATTGAAGTAATAAAAAATAGACTTTAGTTGATTATATTGATTAAGTAAATTATGAATATTTTACTTTGAACACCTATTATTTTTCATTTTCTTTAGGATGTGAATAGCATTTTCAAAATCCTGATCAAAAATTGGTTTATCCCAATCTGGTAGAGCAGTGAAAGAGGGTGACTTAAATAGTAAATCTTTTTCTCTCACCATTTTAGAGTTAAACAACAGCTGTAGATAAGAGTATAGTTTATTTGCAACATTTCTATTAAATGCTTCCATTTCTAGATCAGATAATTTTCCCGCGGCATGATATTTTTCTATGACAGTATTTCTTAAGTACAATCTAGCCATATGAAGAGCAGTCGTTTCGATTAATTTCTCAAATTATGGCTCTTCATGCTTAAAATTGATACTTGACATATTTTGTTGGAGGATATTCGAAAAGTGGCCACCTGTTTTTTTTCAAAGTGGCCACTTTTTTCGGTGTAAAGTGTTCAGTGAATTTCAGTTTAATATGTTCAGTTGACTGATTTTAAGGGGGTTTTAAGATATGTGTGGCTTGGTTTGAGGTTTCTCTCTGGTGATGTTCAAATCTTTTGTCTAAAGCTCTCAAATAGCCATGAACGCTTGAAAAAAGATTTGTTTCGGACCGTGTATTTACTTTAAGTATAATGAAGGTTAGACATCGCCCTTTGCGTAGCAAAACTAAGCCTAGATAGCTCGTTTCAATCGAACAATTCAAAGTCTAAATACAAGAAAATGAAAGGATGGGTCAGTAATAAAATATGCTATGAGAATTGGACAGTTTGAAACGAAATAGCGTGGCTACTTTTTACGGAATACACAGTGTAAAGTATTTACTAGGCTAATTTTAATAAGATTTAACGGCTGTTGGGTGTAATCAGTTTTTTCCTTGTCTTTATTTTCTGGAATGATAGATTAGGATGAAATGACTTTTTGCTATTTTAGTAATAATATTGAAATCAATATCGCCATTCTCTCCTGCGATTGGAAGATATAATTTCGTACTATGCAGGTAGCCTGTACTAAATGATTACTTACCGTAGAAACCGAAACGCCCATTTTTGTAGCGGCTTCCTGGTAACTCATTCCATCAATTCTACATAGTTTAAAAGCTTCTTTCCGCTGTGGTGTCAACTGTTCCATAGCCTTAACCAATAATTCCTGGCTTTCTTTGTAAAAGATACCTTCTTCGGTATGTGAATAGGTTTCGATAAATGTACTTACAATATGTTCCTGTAATTTCTTATCACGTGCTATCTTGCGGTAAAGTTGATAGACTTCATTTTCGGCGACTTTATATAACCAAGACTTGATCGAAAGATCAGGATTGATGGTATGTCTCTTATTCCATAAAATAATAAAGGTGTCCTGTAAAAGCTCGTCAGCAAGCTGTTCCGACTGTGTTAGTTTTAAAAGTCGGCTATATATCTTATTCGCGTACTGTTGATATAGCGTGTTAAATGCAGTTTCTTCCCCATCTCCTAATTTAATTAGAAGTTCCCTTTCATCTATGAGAGACAATACTGGCATTCGGTTAGTTAGGTAATTTAAATGAACTTACTAAAACAGTAAGTTATAGCAAATTGTGAAGCAATTATACTTAATTATCAACGGATTGGCAAGATTTAGCGTAAAAACCCGTTGATAAGCATCAGTTCTTAATGTTTGCTTTTATCACTTTATTGATTATTAAAGTTTAAAATGTAACTTTTTGTGTAACGTTTTTTATGGGGTATCTACAGACCTAATAAATCATCATTTTATATGATTTAATACCAAATATCAAATTAATACACTCAACGTTATGCAAGATAGATACCCATTAGAGTACATTGATTTGCTGGCAAGTATGACATTAAACCCTAGCAATGAAAATTTGAGCCGCCTTACCAAAGAAGAAATGGACACCATCAATTATCATCTGGAAAAGGAAACCTATCGTATTCAGTCTACGATCAAAAATCACGTTTTTACGGTAAATAAAAAAAAGGAGGTTGAATTGTTGGTTCGCCAGTACTATTCATCGACAATTAATTTGATAGACCTTTTGTTTGATAACCGGGAAAAGCTACCAAAGGGAAATTCCGGACTTAAAAAGATCTATGATAGTATGATCAATATCCTAAATGATCTACTTATGTTTATTGAAAGTCGGTTCGCTAAATTTTTAAGTCTAGAAGAAAAAGTAGCCAATACTTATCTGCTAATGACAAAGCAGCGTTTGAGGCAAAAATTGCAAGAATTGCAAAAATATCTTGAACTACCGAACCTAAAGAGCCGCGCTCCACTGAATTTACTTTTAAGCCGCCTGAACCGTTTTGCTGATCGTGCCGGTTCGGATTTTGAGGTTACTTTTAGAACCTTGTTTTATAAAAAGGAACTGATCAAGGCATTAGAAGAATTGCAATTTGAAAAAGCCGAATTGACGAATGAAAGTGTTTTTGATGCAGTGGATAGAGTTCTTATCTATTTGAATTACAATAGTAAAACCTATATCGATGAACTCACACTAAGAATTTTTAAAAGTATAAACCTCTTCAAAACAAGCTTTCAAAAACTTGACAAGTTAAGGTATCACCGAAAAGAGTTTAAGCAACTTCATCGTAAGCCGGGCTATATTCTAAATCCTAATTATCATGATCTGGATATTATCGTTGAGAAATGGTTTGATGAAGAAATCGGTTACTGGGAAAAACTTGTTCAATCAACAGTTCAGGTCGAATCACACATTAAGGCTAATATGGTAAATGAGAAAGTAAACAAGATTTTATGTAATCTCACCACTGACCAGATAGCGCTAATTCTTCGGGGCGCTGATGACGCACGAATCTTTATTGCCAAATCAATGAACGAAGTATTTAAAACTATTGTACCGCATTTATCTACTCCGCATAAAGTTGATCTTTCCTATGATGCCATGCGCAGTAAGTCCTATGTCGCCGAGGAGCGGGATAAGGAAAAAGCAATAGAAGCGTTAGAAAAAATTATAAGGAAAATCCGAAGCTATTAAATTAAATATAGAGAATGGCAAATGCTTGTCGATGTATTTACCTGGTTGTTTTTGATGTTTTCATCGGAAATATAAATAACGGTTAGAAGTTTATCTCCTTAGAGGATATTAATTATACAATTTATGCAAGTCGGAATAAGTAGCGGTTTATTTTTTCTATCTGTCCATTTGCTTGAATCTGGTTATAAACATCAGCAATCTGGTGGAGATATTCTTTATCATTGCATACAATATATTTTTTTGCCTGATGAAACATTGCTAAATCTTTGTTTAGATAGAATGTGGCATTCTTAATATTTTTTGATTGAGAATCATTGCAAATAAATGTTTCAGTACTACTAAGTGGTAATATGAAATTGCCGAAATTTTCGAGATCATTGCTATCACTTTCTATCAGTGGGACATCGCCAAGGATTGATTTTATATTGGGATTGATATTTATATAACTATTACGGTGAACGCGTAGTAATTTTTCTTCACTGATGTTAAAGTTGTCATAGAAAGGAAGAAAGGGGAAAATCAATTTTTTTGTTTGTTTAAATAATTCTGAGTTCATTAGATATTCTAATGCTTCCTTGTGATCCGAACCATCGTTTCTTTTGATCACAATGTTGATAGGAAGTTTATCATAGGGGAATTCCTTGTCTTTGGCATCAAAAAGATCATCGTTTGATGGCAACCGCCATTTCAGGGATGATGCCATGACCAATATAGATGTTAATGCCTCTTCTGTAATGATACCGGAACGTGAAATTTCTACTATATCTCTTGAAAATTTTTCATCAAGTTCAGCATAGAGTTTTTCGATGTTATCATTAGGTACTCCGTCAAAGTACCAGGTGTTTCTGTTCATCTCGAAGAAGACAGATTTGGGACTTCTTTTCTCTTTTGCAAAAGCTTGTTTTTCTTTATCGTACAGATAAAGCATATTGTCTTTGTCAGCAAATCGCTTTATGAGAAACTGCGGGATATAGTGGTGCCTCTTTGAAATACCCATATTTAGCTATTATTCTGTTTTATGTTTTCCAGCTCCCGAAGATACGGCCCATATAGGTTCAGTTCATTAAGAGCGAGCCTGAATACTATACCATTGATCGGCGGTGGCGTAAACTTTTCAAAATTGTCACAGTCAGGATCTTTATCAGGAAATGTGTACTTCGCTTTTTGGTGTGCCGGTCTTGATGCAATTCGGTTTGTCCGCAGGCTTTCAAAAATTTCATAAGTTGCCAAGATCAATACAGTTGCTTCTCCAAAGGTCGTGAGTTTATCGATGTAAAAAAACTGTTTGTCTTTCAGTATAAGAGGTGGGGTAAATAAGTTTATTATCCTTGAAAGTTCCAGAAGGAATTTCTGTCTGTATTTAATCGTATTCTCCTCTGAAACAAAAAATGGTCTGATAAAGAAAAAGAAATCGTTTTCTTTTAATTTCTGTGCTATGTAAAATTTATCGTAATAATATTTTAATGCTTGTGATATGTGAACACGACCTTGCTCGGATGTCAGGTCTGCAAAATTCTTTATATTATCAAGAACTACATTGTATTGGGGAGTTTCTGAAAAATTAGAGAGTAAATATGTCTCTGGATTTTCCTGAAATTGTTCATAGCCACCATCCTTTAACTTTTCCAATATATCAATAAGGGTCACTGGAGGATTTGAGGAATTTAAAGCAAAGTATGCAATAAGAATTTTTTCAAATGCCGAAGGTCTTCTTATTCCATAGAATAAAAGGAGTTCCTCAAAAAAACAATAGGGGTAAAAAGGCCTTTGGCTGAGCATGCTTGGATTTATATCCGATAGATCGTTTTCAAAAAGGTATTCATCGATTGCGGAACTTAAAAATTCGTCGATTGCTCCGAATGTCAGGTTAAAGCTATGTACATTGATAAGCCCTGTGGTGTGTATTGTAATAAAGTTTCTTTCTCCGCTATGTTTTACTCCATCTACAATAGCTTCCATTGGCCTGTTAGTCCTTTCTATGGATGCGATCTCAAACTTTTTATTCGCTGTACTGTTTGTATCCTCTACAACTTTGTAATCAATGTCATCTTCGGAAAGTAAAGTAGCTACGTCGTTCCAATAGTCTACCATATGCTTACAGCTTTGAAAAGTGTTGGAATTGATAGGATAAGCATCGATTCCTTCGGCCGCTGTTAAAATGGTTGATGCTCGGAACCTGTCGCAAAAGTTCAGGCAGAATTGGCGGATACCAGGTAATGTAGCTATGTTGGTGAGGTAGTGATAATATTCGTGGATGAATATAGATTGATGTTGACCAATTTGTAGGTCGGTTATAAAATCCGTTAGATTTTTAATGTCAAAACCGTCCAGACAGACGTAAAACCTATCTGGATAGTATTTGATTTTTGTTAGATCAATTTCTTCCATTAAATAATTTTAAGAGCTTCATTGGTAATGAGCGTTATTATGTAAACATAATAAAAACAGCGGAATTTATCAGAGCAAAACATGATAGTTATTTGACTTTATTTTAATACTATTTACGATAAGAGTTTCATTTGCAATGCTGTGGTTGTTGGGTACCAACTAGGTACCAACAAAAAGTTGGACTTGTCCGGCCTTACTTCTCTTTGCAACTTTGTTATCGAACAATAGGGAAGATCGGTTTTACCGGTCGAATGTGTAACGATAAAATGAAGAGTTATGTTTACAAACATCAGTTGGCCGGATTATATCACTTATGTTGCTACGGCAACCATCATCTACTACATAGTGATAGGACTTAAATATTTCAGGAATGACCTTGCCGATACATTCGCATCAAAGAGAAGTGGGAGATCGGAAACGCTATTTATGGAAGAAGAGCACCAAGAAAGGGATTTTCCTTTAGGGGAAGATAAACCTGTTTTTTTTGAGACCAGTACCGATCAGGACTTTGACGATGTGGAAGAACTTATCGCGCGTATAAAGGAGATAGTAGCAAAAAGTGCTCACTTAGAAGTACAGACCGGAGATTTTAAAAAATACCTTGGGCTTACCCTGAATGAATATCCTTCAATAAAGAAATCGGCATTACGGGCATCGGTGAATGAACTAATTGTTTCTGAGTGCCAAAAGAACGGAACTGTAAAACTTAGCATGGATGAGGTTGATCTGTTGTGGTAGGTTGCTAAGTAAGCGGTTCTAAAAGAAGTTGGTTGCCCCAACCAGCCCGGTGCGGTGAGGTAAAGTGTGGCAGATTAAGGGGTAAGAGTTGGCGTAACCACTTCTTTTATTTTCAAGAAAACTAAAAATCAATAAATATTTCGTGAGTGATGGAAAAGTGTAGAGAGAATACGAAAACAATTCGCAGGGGCATGATATTGACCCTATTATTAATTACTTCAGGTGTCATTACTGCCTATGCGCAGGATGGTATAGCCGGAATAAACCAAGCCAACCAACAGGTACGAAGCTATTTTGCCGCAGGTACCAATCTAATGTACGCCATAGGGGCTTTACTGGGTTTGATCGGGGCAATCAAGGTTTACCAGAAATGGAATGCCGGGGATCAGGATACGGGCAAGGTTGCAGCCGCCTGGTTTGGCAGCTGTGTATTCCTTGTAGTGGTTGCGACCGTGATACAATCATTCTTCGGGGTATAAAATTCTGATTAGGGTTACGATTCTTAAGGAAAAGTTATGGCAATACATTGTTGACCATAATCCAGATCTTATGTTCGATTTGCAGGAAGCCTATACGGTTTCTAAATATCTCCAAGATATGGTAGCTACGGTATTGCCTTTTGCTGAAGAGCAGATGCAGGCACAGATTCCGGATTACATCATACAGGAACAATGTATGGAGCAGTTAACGGCTCCATTAAAACCTTCAAGATTTCTGTATATAAAAAATGTGGTGGAAGAGGAATTTCCGGGTGATTTTGAAAGGTTGAGGGAAGATGGCACGTTGACCTACGAAGTGATCAATATGTTGCAGGTTTGTAAGGAAACTTTTGAACAGTTTGATTTTTCGGTGGAAAATGAAGACAACAGGCATTTAAGGTATGCGATAATCGCAGAGGTACACGATTACCTGATATAGAATGGAAGCATTGGTGTAGAAAGAAAAATGGGGGGAAGATGGCTTACAATATATCAAAGAAGCTGGCGGGTAATATCACCGCCATCAAAATTGCTTTAGCTTGGGATGGGCAAAGAACTTTAACAGGGGAGGATATTGAACAACTGCGTAAGTACGCGGGTTTTGGTGGGATAAAGGTAATCCTGTATCCACCGACAACAAAGGAAGAATGGAATGTACTTGGCGCAACACAGAATGACCTCAAATATTTTGATCAGATCTGTGAGCTGCATAATCTTCTAAGGGAACAATTTGATGAAACGGAGTACCGGAATATTGTCAACTCGTTAAAGGAAAGTGTTTTGACAGCTTTTTATACCCCTGAAGTAGTTCCCCGTGTACTATTTGAGGTGATGCACCAAAATGAGGTTCGTCCAAAGAGGATTTACGATCCATCTGCGGGATCGGGTATATTTGTGGATGGGGCGATAAAAGCTTTTCCGAATCTTGAGCATATAACAGCAGTTGAAAAGGATCTGCTCACCGGTAAGATTTTGGGCGCTATCAATTTCCATCACGGTGTCGAAAGTCAGACACATGTCTGTGGAGTAGAAGAGGCACCGGCTAATGACAACGGCACCTATGATCTGGTGGTAAGTAATATTCCTTTTGGAAATTTTAAGGTGTATGATCCGCAAATCCGAAATAGTGATCTCACTGGTCGTATTCACAACTATTTTTTTGCTAAAGGCTTGGATAAGCTTGCCGAAGGTGGGCTGATGGCTTATATCACAACGGATGCTTTTTTAAATACACCTTCCAATATGGAAGTTAGAAAATACCTCTTTGAAAGGGCTGATTTCGTTGCCCTTGCGGTAATGCCCGATAACCTGATGTTGGAAACCGGTAATACCGAAGCACCTAACCATTTGTTAATCGTTCAGAAGAATAGTAATAAAGAAGCATTATCACAAGAAGAGCGGCAGCTTATTGTCAGTGATAAAGTTCAGGGTACTACCGGTTCCTATTATCAAAATGCATTCATTTCCGAAAACCTGGAAGAATTGAGAGTAGGTGATCAGATGCAGGAGGGAAGTAACCAGTACGGAAAAACTTCAATGTGCTTTACCCAGTCCGGTGATATTGCAAGTATAGAAAAGACACTGAATGAGGTGTTGGATCTTGGCTTTTTAAGATGGGAAGGTTTAGATAGATTTAAGGCATCCCTTGATAAGATTCCTAAAGTTGAGGTAAAGGAATCCCGAGGGAAATTCACCTATCTACCGATGCCGGAGAACGGCAATAATCAATTTGTAGGACAGTTGGGATTATTTGATATGGTTCCGGCGGATAACATTAACAGGGCATCCGCGTACATTAATGTTTTGGATGAAACTGTAGTCGATAAACAGTCGGCCAGATTGATTTCGACTTTAAGGACAACAGATAATCGTAGTCATGAGGCAGCCGTTTTGATTGCTGCTAAAGATAACAAGGGGAGGTATCTTTTCAAGTTGTACTCAAACGTTAAAGAGTTGAATAATTTCTCGGCCAACTGGATGGTTGGCGGATTGGTGAACCATGAGATGCGCAGTCTTTCCTTGCAGCTTGCCAAATTTGAGCATTCCTATATATATGAAGGGGATAGGTCTTTAGAGCATTTTTTTGCCGTACAACAGAATCCGGCATCGTTTTTTTTTACTCCAATTAAACCGTTTTACCAAGATGGCATACTGGTCAGTTCCGCAGGAAACATTGGTATTTTGGAAAATGTCAATCAGGATCACAACAGGGCTAATTTCAAAGACCTTCATTTGGTGGGGAACAGGGATTTTTATCTGCATTACATATTATTAAGAGATAATTATTTTGCCCTTAGTGAGCGGGAGCTTTCGGGAGAGATTGTAGATGATCTGTTCCGTGCCAAGACTAATGAGACTTATGAAAGTTTTGTTGCCAATTATGGTCAGCTTAATCTTCCTGCTAATCGTAAACGTATCCTGGAAGACAGGGCAATGGGACATACTGTACTTTCCTCATTGGAACGTCGGGAAGGAGAAAAGTTTGTAAAGTCAGATATTCTAACCCAATCAATCGTTAAAATTGAAGAGCAGTTTAGAACCGATGATCCTGTAGAAGCTCTTGCCCGTAGTCTTAATGATACCGGAAAAGTCGATTTAGACTTTATAAGAACGGCAATGGGGCTTAGCGAAGAAGGGGTGGTTTTGGCTTTGGAGCAGCATATCTACCTGAATCCAAATGGTAATGTATGGGAAACAAGGGATAAGTATCTAAGCGGTAATGTTCTGGAAAAACTTCATGAGGCCAGAGAAGCCGCAAAGTTACAAGCGGATAATATTCACTATCAAAGAAGTCTGGAAGCTATTGAAGCGATCCAGCCGGAACGAATACCCTTCGACCTTTTGGATTTTAATCTTGGTGAACGATGGATACCGGAAGCATATTATAGCCAATTTGCCGATGAGCTTTTTGATGCGAAAACTAAAGTCTACTTTTTTCAGTCTATGGACTGCTTCAAGGTTGAGGTCGGTCATAATACCAAGGTTGACCGGGAGTACGCTATTTTTCCTAAGAGCGGCAGGACAATGTACGGCTACACACTTTTGGAGCATGCCCTTGAGAACACGGCACCTTTTTTTACCTATGAGGTGAAAACCATTGATGGAACTGTTAGGTTGCCTGATAATGATGCCATACAGATTGCACACCAGAAAGTCGAGCAGATAAGGAACAATTTTATCAGTTGGCTTGGTGAACTTCCCGATGAAAAGAAAAAGGAACTGGAAGATCTGTATAACGACACCTACAACTGCTATGTGCTAAGGGAATACGACGGAAGCCATCTCAATTTTCCGGGACTTGACAGAAAAGCGTTGGGAATTGATGATCTGTACAGTTCACAAAAAGATGCTGTATGGCGTATTATGCAAAACCGTGGAGGACTTATTGACCATGAAGTGGGACTTGGTAAAACGCTAACTATGATCGTTGCCAGTCAGGAGATGAAACGATTGGGCATCGTTCAGAAACCGGTTATTGCCGCACTGAAGGCCAATGTTGGAGATATTGCGGAAACCTATAGAAAAGCCTATCCAAAAGCAAGGATTCTATATCCGAGCGATGGCGATTTCGAGCCGAAAAATCGGGTAAGACTGTTCCATGAAATCAAGAACAATAATTGGGATTGTGTTATCATGACCCATGACCAATTTGGAAAGATTCCTCAAAGTCTGGAAATCCAAATGGAAATTTTGGAGAATGAGCTGGATAATATTGAGCGGGATCTTGATACAGTCAAGAGTATTGGTGGTGATATTTCCAAGAAAATGCTGAAGGGGTTGGAGATACGAAAGAAAAACCAGGCAATTAAGCTTAAGGAGGTACAGGATCGTATAATGAGCAAAAAAGACGAGGGTATTGATTTAAAGACTATGGGAGTGGATCACGCATTGGTCGATGAAAGCCATAAGTTTAAAAACCTGACATTCACCACCCGGCACAACAGGGTTGCGGGTATCGGTAATATGGAAGGCAGCCAAAAGGCATTAAATATGTTGTTTTCTGTACGACAGTTTCAAAAGATGTATAATTCGGACCTGTGCGCTACCTTGCTTTCGGGGACTCCTATTTCAAATAGTTTAACTGAAATGTACCTGATATTCAAGTTGCAGCGTCCGAGAGAGATGCGACGCTTGGGGATCGAAAATTTTGATGCATGGGCGGCAGTTTATGCCAAGAAAACGACAGACTTTGAATTTAGCGTAACCAATGAGATTGTGGCCAAGGAACGTTTCAGGCATTTTATTAAGGTTCCGGAACTGGCTATGTTCTATAATGAGATTACAGATTACAAGACCGCAAAGCATATCAATCTTGATAGACCGGAGATTGACGAGGTACTGGTCAATATCAAGCCAACTCCGGAACAGGATGATTTTATCGTAAGACTGATGGAGTTTGCCCGTACCGGTGATGGTACGTTGATCGGTCGTGGAGCACTTAGCGATTCCGAAGATAAGGGCAGAATGCTTCTGGCCACAAACTGTGCAAAGAAAATGGCCGTTGATATGAGGCTTATCGATGAAGATCTTTATAGTGACCATCCCAATAATAAGATAAATACCGCGGCACGTAATATTGCGGAGATTTATAGAGAAAGTACCGTACATAAAGGAACCCAGATTGTATTCTGTGATATCGGTACGCCAAAGCCCGGGCAATTTAATGTCTATGATGAGCTAAAGGATAAATTGTTACGGGACTTCGATATTCCCGCACATGAGATAACCTTTATCCACGATTCAGATTGGGATGGTTCAAAGAAAAAGAACCTGTTCAGGAAAATGAACGATGGGGATATCCGTGTGCTGATCGGTAGTACCGAAAAGGCCGGTACAGGGCTGAACGTTCAAAGGCGAATAGTGGCGATGCATCATTTGGATATCCCGTGGAAGCCATCGGAATTGGATCAGCGCAATGGACGCGGAGCAAGACAAGGAAATATTATAGCCAGGGATTTCTACAACAACAAGGTGAGGAACTTTATCTATGCTACAGAAAAAAGCCTTGATAATTATAAGTTCAATCTTTTGAAGAACAAACAGACTTTTATATCACAGATGAAAAACTGTGAGCTGAGCGTGCGCACTATCGATGAAGGGGCTATGGATGAGAAAAGCGGAATGAACTTCTCCGAATATATAGCAATTCTCTCAGGGGACACCTCGCTGCTTGAGAAAACCAAATTGGAAAAGAAGGTGGCGGTTTTAGAAGGATTAAAGACTTCGCATTTTCGTGAACTCAGCCGGCATAGAACCAGTTTAGAAAGTCTTACAAAGGAACAAGGTAAGGATATTGAAACTTATGAGAAGCTTTCAGCAGATTTGGTGTTCTATCAAAAGCAGTTACAGTTTGAAAAGGACGGAAGCAAGGCGAACCTTATCCAAATGGTGGGATTGAAAACAAATGATGCCGAAATAATTGGAGCTCATGTGATTGATCTGTACAAAAACTGGAAGCCAAAAACTGGTGATCCGGATGTTCAAAAGATAGGATCACTATATGGATTTGATCTTTACATCAGAAGGCAGGAGGATTTCTTCGCCGATAATGTCAGAGAGGCTTTTACGGTTAACTTTTTTGCCCAACGGGGGAGTGATGGTATTAAGTACACCTATAATCAAGGGCATCCCAATGTCGATAATGACAAGATCGCTGCGCGGCATTTTCTTAACGCTATTGATAGAGTAGAAAACCTTAGTTCCAAGTATGAACGCGAACTAAGAAAATATGAAGAGGAGATACCCAAGTTAAAGCAGCTATGCTCGCGTGCGTTCTTGCAGGACAATGAGTTGCAAACCTTGAAAATGGAGCTCAGCAATATCGAAAGAGAGATAGCGATAAATATCAATCGTAAACGTCTGGCAGAAAACGGTATCGTTGAGGAAGCTATGGTAGTTGAGACCGACAAAACGGAACAACATGCGCAAAAGGCGCAGGTAATGAATGTCGTGACTGGTCAGCAACAGCAACGCATAGGACAAAGAGTGCGGTTTTAAATCAAGGTGAGATGGGAAGTAGTGTGTATAAAATCAATAAAGGGATTAACCAATCGATAGAATTTAAGGGGTTGAAAGCACAGTATATCTGGTATCTCGGTGGTGGGATCGTAGGGCTTTTGATCCTGTACTCGATAATGTATATCATAGGATTGCCGACGCTTGTCTGCCTTGTGGTAATTGGGGGTTCCGGGACATTATTGGTCTTGCAAATATATAGGATGAGCAGTAAATATGGCGAATACGGATTGATGAAAGAACTGGCACGTAAGCAGCTGCCAAAAACGGTTGTATGCAGGAGCAGAAAGGTTTTTATGTTTAACAGCGGAGGTAAAAATGGAATTGGATGAGCAGCAGGAAGAATTATTTAGAAAACGACAAAAGGGCATATTGCCAGAGATTGAGTTTCCCGGCCAGATCTATGTTATAGATTGGAGGGAAAGGGTGTTAAGGGCTAAGGATAAAATAGAAGTGGAGCCAATAAGAATCTCCGAAAGAAAGAGGGGTTTTTATGGAGATAATAACTTTCTGATCTATGATACCCGAAATAGAAATGTAATTGAATACAAATTGGAAGAACCGTATTCTGTGGCAAACCTGGTGGTATTGAATATTCCGGGAGGACTGACCCTTGATCCGGTAGGTGTGGCACGGGAAAATGGCCTTGATGAGCGGAAGTTCGCAGCGATCCATCCGCTAACCCAAAAGATTGTAGCTAAGGTTGTGCCGGTCTCACGGGCTGAAATACGAAGGTTGATAGGGATAATGTCTGCAAAACCCTCCGAAGGGGAAGCAATTAAAAAAAACAGCAGGAAAGGTAAGGGAATTTGAACATATAAGGGAATTGAGTAACAAGGTAAAAGAATGTGTGATGGAGAAGATGTTGGAGGAGATTTTACCGATTATGGATGTTGAACATGACTGCATCCTTTCGAAACAGGGAGATATTACTGTAGCTTACAAAGTGGAGCTTCCGGAGATATTTACTATGTCTGATAGTGATTATGAAGCCTTTCATCAGGCGTGGATCAAAGCGATGAAGGTGTTGCCCAAATTCACTGTATTACATAAACAGGATTGGTTTATCGATAGTAAATATAAAGCAGACTTTACAAGGGAAGACACCAGTTTTCTCTCGAGATCAAGTGAGCGTTTCTTTAACGAGCGTCCTTTTTTGGATCATAGCTGTTATGTATTCTTAACAAAGAAGCCCAAGGGAAGGAAAAGCAGTAGTTCTTTGTTTTCCAATTTGCTAAGAAGGAGCATCGTTCCGGAAGAAACGTTAAAGCTCTCACCATTACAGGATTTTTTGGATGCCTGCGGACAGTTTGCACATATCTTGCAGGATAGTGGATTTGTTAAGCTCTTGCGGTTAAAAAGGGCGCAGATCATAAGCAGTAAAAGTGATGTTGGAATCGTTGAGCGATATTGTACACTTTCTGAAAACCGCTATATAAAAGATCTCGATTTTAGTGACGGTCTAAAGGTTGGGGATCAAAACTGCCAGCTATATACCCTTGGTGATGCTGTTGATCTTCCGCCATTATGCGGTAGCCGGATCAACTATGATCGTTATAGTACCGATAGAACCAAATTCAGTGTTGGCTTTGCCAGTACCTTGGGGCAATTGTTGTCTTGTAATCATATCTACAACCAGTTTGTTTTTATAGATGATGGTCAGAAAACACTTCAGAAACTGGAAAGTAAGCGACTGCGCTTGCAGTCCTTATCGGCCTATAGCCGGGAGAATGCCATTGCCAGGGATGCTACGAACGATTTTCTAAATGAGGCTATCAGTCAGCAGCGCTTACCGGTAAAGGCGCACTTTAATGTGCTGGTATGGACGGATGAGCAGGAAAAGTTAAAGGATTTAAAGAACTTGGTTTCTTCAGCACTTGCTCAAATGGACGCCGTGGCCAAACAGGAAACCGTTGGAGCGCCACAAATCTTTTGGGCAGGTATTCCCGGAAATGCCGCTGATTTTCCGATGAACGATACCTTCGACATTTTTGCCGAGCAGGCTACATGCTTTTTAAATCTGGAATCCGGCTACCGCAGTTCGTTAAGCCCGATGGGCATCCGGCTCGGTGATCGTCTTACCGGTAAGCCGGTTCATGTAGATATTTCGGACGAACCCATGAAAATGGGTATTTGCACCAACCGAAACAAGTTTATTTTGGGACCGAGTGGATCGGGAAAAAGTTTTTTCACCAACCACATGGTGAGAAGCTATTACGAGCAAGGGACGCATGTGGTTTTGGTGGATGTTGGTCACAGTTATAAGGGTTTGTGTGATATGGTAAAGGGCTATTACTTTACGTATAGTGAAGAAAACCCTATTCGGTTCAACCCCTTTTATATCGGAGAAGGTGACAGTTTGGATACTGAGAAAAAGGAAAGCATTAAAACTTTATTGCTTGCTCTTTGGAAGAAAGATGACGAACAATTTAAAAGATCGGAGTATGTTGCCCTTTCTAACGCAATTGGTGGCTACTACGCACATTTGGAAAGTAATAGTGACGTTTTTCCTTGCTTTGATACCTATTATGAGTTTTTACGTGACCAATACCGGGAAGTACTTACCGGTGATAAGGTAAAGGAAAAGGATTTCGATATTGATAATTTCCTGTATGTACTACGACCATACTATCGTGGTGGGGAGTTTGACTATCTGCTTAATGCAACTGAAAACCTTGATCTTTTACAGGAGCGTTTTATAGTGTTTGAACTGGACAATATCAAAGATCATCCCATACTTTTTGGAATCGTAACGATCATCGTGACAGAAGTTTTCATCAACAAAATGAGAAAGATGAAGGGCATCCGCAAGATGATCTTGATAGAGGAGGCTTGGAAAGCGTTGATGAAGGATGGATTTGCTGAGTACATCAAGTATCTTTTTAAAACAGTCCGGAAATTCTTTGGCGAAGCAATAGTGGTGACGCAGGAAGTGGAGGACATTATTTCCTCACCGGTTGTTAAACAGGCTATCATCAATAATAGCGACTGTAAAATTTTGCTTGATCAAAGCAAATACCAGAATAAGTTCGACCAGATCCAGGAACTTCTTGGGCTGACCGAAAAGGAAAAGGCTCTGGTATTATCGGTCAATAAAGCCAACGATCCCACTAAAAAATACAAGGAAGTTTTCATTTCCCTTGGCGGTGTATTATCCAAAGTATATCGGACTGAAGTTAGTCTGGAGGAGTATTTGGCCTATACCACCGAGCAAAGCGAAAAGGTGAAGCTATTTCAGCATGCCGAAAAATTTGGGGGTGATCTGGCAAAGGGCATTCGTGCTATGGCAGATGAAATAAGAAATAACGATCAAAATCAATAATTATGAAAAAGTTTATCAGTATGTGGCTGGTTGCTGTGATAATCACCACGACAATTGTACCGGTTCAACCGGCTTACGCCGCGCCAGGTCTTTTTGGACTGTTTGGTTCTGCTGTGGTAAGGGCTATAAAAGCGATCGACCTTAAAATACAGAGGCAGCAGAACAAAGTAATCTGGTTGCAGAATGCGCAGAAGACCATCGAAAATACGCTTTCCAAATTAAAGCTTAGGGAAATTGCCGATTGGACGGAAAAGCAAAAACAGCAATATGCGGTCTATTATGAAGAGCTGCATAAAGTGAAAAGTGTTATCAGCTATTACCAAAGGATCAGGGAGATCATGCAAAAGCAGGTTAGGATGGTTCAGGAGTATAACCGTGTATGGGGCTTACTTAATCAGGATGATAATTTCACGTTAAGCGAAGTGGCTTATATGGGGCAGGTCTATACCGGCATTTTGGAAGAGTCTCTTAAAAATATCAATCAGATCACGATGGTAGTTCAATCTTTTACCACAACAATGAGTGATGCCAAGCGATTGGAAATTATCAATGCGGCAGCGGAAAAAGTAGATGAAAACTATAACGATCTGCGTGCATTCAACCAACAGAATACCCTTCTGAGTCTTCAGCGTAGTAAGACCTTGGCAGAAAAAGATCAGGTTAAAAGGCTATATGGATTAGAATAAAGAAGATGAGAAATATACAAAGAGGATTGGAGATGCTAATAGAAAAACTCAAAGACAAGGGATATGATGTATCGGCATTTCAAACCAATGGAGGATTTAATGGAAGCCTTAGAGATAGTGTCAATAGATATCTGGAAGCTTCCCTATTGGGACTGGAAAAAGGATTGGTCAATGAAATTTC